>NZ_CP067396.1:922968-1230625 GCF_023617245.1 Lysobacter enzymogenes | reverse complement strand
TCGAACCGCCGCCGCCTTCGCTGGCCAGCCGGGTGTCCACCGGCAGATGGCCCTGCTCTTGCAGGCGAGCCACCACCTCGGCGACGCCGCCGGCTTCCATCTGCCCATCCAGCAATTCGCCGCGGGCATTGAGCGCTTGGTAACGGTAGAGGGGCATGGAGGGCGGAATCCTTCAGGGCGCGCCGAGCGTTTTCAGCGCATCCTGGTAGTGCGCGAACAGCCGTTCGCGCTGCGAGAGGGTAGCACTGAAGTTCTCCTGCGGCTGGAGCATGCCGGCGCAATCGCCGCTGTCTTCGTCGCAATACGCGACCCACGCGGCGCGCGCCGCCTTGGCCTCGGCGAGCATGGTTTTCGCCTTCGCGCACACGGTGTCCGCCGCGTCGGTGCAGCCCATCGCCAGCGCGAGATACACCAGGTAGCCGCTGCCGACGCTATTGCGCTGCGCCTGCGCATCGCCCAGCGGATGCCCGATCAGGATCGTCTTGGCGAGCAGGTCGCAGCCCTCGCCGTCGATCAACGGTTCCTCGGCGCGGACGAAGCAGGCGGCCGACAGCAAGCGCCAGGCCTCCGCGTTGTCTTTTTTCGCGCCGATGCCGGTCTGGTGCATCCAGCCCAGGTACTTGCACGCATACGGCGCCTGGCCGGGATCGGAGCCCTTGCAGGAGCGGTCCAGGCGCTCGTAGGCCTTGGCGTAATCGCGCAATTGGCGGTTGTGCAGGTACAGCTTGCCGCCGTCGTAGCAGCCGTAGGTGACGAAACCGGCGTCGCAGGATTTGTCGTAATACCCCAGCGCCAGCGCAAGGTCGCCGGCGCGCGCCGCGGACACGCCGAGGCTCCAGCACGTGTCCACGTCGTTCTTGCGCGCGCACGGCGGCGCTTCGGAGAGCGGTCCGGGACGGTCGATGTCGTAGTTGCTCAGCGTGGTGCCGTCGGAGGCGTGCGTGCGCCCGCGCTCGCGCATGCGCTCCAGCAGCAGGTCCGGCGTGCGCACGATGGTTTCCGGCGCGCAGGCCAGTTCGGCGAGCGTGGCGCCCTGGCGCAGCACCTGCACGGTTCCGAATTTGTGCAGCGCGGACGGATCCGGCTTGCGGCCGTCGCGGAACCCGAACGTCACCCGGTAGGAATGGTCGCCGCTGGCGAAGATCGCGGTCTCGTCGACGGTCACGCCGGCGCCGCTCGCGGTCAGGTAGCCCAGCTCCATCAGCGGCACGCGCAGAACCAGCTCTTCCTTGCCCTGCACCGGGCCGTAGCGGTACGCCACGTCCATCGGTCCGGATTCGTCTTCGTAGAGGCAGATCGACACCTGCTTCTGCTGGCCTTCGATGCGGCAGGTCGCCACCGTTTCTTCCGCGGCCGCGCATCCGGCCACGGCATCGGCCGCGGCCAGGCCGCACAGCAGCACGAGGCCATGCAACAGCCGTTTCATGCGTCCTCGGTCACCCGCAGCACTTCCTCGATCGTGGTCAGCCCCGCCAGCGCCTTGGCGATGCCGTCCTCGTACATGGTGCGCATGCTCGCGGTCTCGCGCGCGATCTGCTCGATCTCGCCCATGCCGGCATGGCGCATCACCGCGCGGCGCAGTTCGTCGTTCATGACCAGGAACTCCATGATCGTGGTGCGGCCGTGGTAGCCGCTCGGCGCGAGCGCCGATCCACGCGGGCGGTACAGATAAATCTCGCCTTCGGGCTGGTAGCGGCGCAGCGAGAACTTTTCGATTTCCTCGGGCGAGGCCGGGTATTTCTCGGCATGGGTCGGCTCCAGCCGGCGCACCAGGCGCTGGGCGAGGATGCCGTTGATGGTCGAGGTCAGCAGATAGTCCTCGACGCCCATGTCGAGCAGGCGGGTGATGCCGCCGGCGGCGTTGTTGGTGTGCAGCGTCGACAAGACCAAGTGGCCGGTCAGCGCCGACTGGATCGCGATCCGGCAGGTCTCCAGATCGCGCATTTCGCCGATCATGATGATGTCCGGGTCCTGGCGCACGATCGAGCGCAGGGCGTGGGCGAAGTCCAGGCCGATCTGCGGCTTGGCCTGGATCTGGTTGATGCCCTCGATCTGGTACTCGACCGGGTCCTCGACGGTGATGATCTTGACGTCGCTGGTGTTGAGCTTGCTCAGCGCGGTGTACAGCGTGGTGGTCTTGCCCGAGCCGGTCGGGCCGGTCACCAGCATGATCCCGTGCGGCTGGTCGAGCACCTTCTGGAACTGCGGCAGGAATTCGTCGGTGAAGCCGAGCTTGTAGAAGTCGAACACCACCGTTTCGCGGTCGAGCAGACGCATCACCACCGACTCGCCGTGCGCGGTCGGCACCGTGCTCACGCGCAGGTCGAGCTCCTTGCCCTGCACCCGCAGCATGATGCGGCCGTCCTGCGGCAGCCGGCGCTCGGCGATGTTGAGCTTGGCCATGATCTTGATGCGGCTGATCACCGCCGCGGTCAGGTTGGCCGGCGGGCTCTCGCCCTCGGCCAGCACGCCGTCGATGCGGTAGCGCACCTTGAGCCGGTTCTCGAACGGCTCGATGTGGATGTCGGACGCGCGCAGCTCGACCGCGCGCTGGATCACCAGGTTCACCAGCCGGATCACCGGCGCTTCCGAGGCCAGGTCGCGCAGGTGCTCGACGTCGTCGAGGTCGCCGCTGCCCTCGCCTTCGGCGGTCTCCACGATCGCGCCCATGGCGCTGCGGCCCTGGCCGAACCAGCGCTCGACCAGGTCGCCGACCTCGGCGCGCAGCGCCACCGCCGGGCGGATCTGGCGGCCGCCGCTGGCCAGGCGCAGCGCGTCGAGCTGGTAGCCGTCCTGCGGATCGGCCATCAGCACATCGACGTGGGTCTCGCTCTCGGCCACCGGGCACACGGCGAACTGCTTCATGAACTTCGGGGTCAGGCTGACGCCCTCGGGCGGCAGCTCCGGCGCGTCCTTGACGCTGACCAGCGGCAGGCCCAGCACCGCCGCGACGGTCTCGGCGTGGTCGCGCTCGGACACCAGGCCCAGGCGGGCCAGCAGCGCCAGCAGGCTGCCGCCGGTTTCCTCCTGCAGGCGGCGCGCGCGGGCCAGGTCGGCGTCCTTGAGCCGGCCCTTGGCCAGCAACGCGTCGACGATGCGCGCGTCGACCGCGGCCTGGCCGTCCGCGGCCACGGCCGCGCCGGGTTCGGCGCCGGCATCCGCATCGGTAGTGTGGGCTACAGCATTCACATCACGCTCCTGCGCATTCACCCAGTCGCGGGTGACTCCTGACTTTAGCAGTTTCGATCGCGCTGTTTGCCAGTTCCGGCAAAGCCGCGAAAAGCCCGTGGCGCGGGCGCCTTGGGGCAATCTGAGCAGAGTAGTACGCGGACGTTTCAGTATGCGAGAAAGCAACCCGGGCCGGCCGATTTATAGCCCTGGTCACATTTCTCCTGACCATCGCCGGCACCGCCGGCTTGTCGGAATCGAGATGTTGTGGATATCGCGCCCGGCCCATGGCGGCACTCGACCGGATCGTTTGCCGCGGTACCCGGTTGCGCCGGCCCTCCCGCTGCGAGCCCTCCGATTCATTTGGAGCAATCGGCCCGCAGATCGATGCCGTCGCGCTGCCTGAGCACGAATGCCTCGAACGCGCCGGGTTGCGAGGCCGGCGGCTTGACCGGCTGCCCAGCCAGGCGGCGCAATCGCGGCAGCAAGCGATCCCGGAACCCGATCACCCCAGGCGCGCGCCGGGCGGCACCGGCGCTGGTCAGGATGGAGAACGCGCGTTCGTCGTTGATCAATACCAGCTCCGGGACGCCTCTGCATTCGAATTGAACCGACTGCGATCCCGAATCTCCCGCCGATACCGTGATGCCCAGCGGTCGCAACGGTTCGCCGGCCGCGATCGCCTGTTCGCGCAGCAGCCCGAAGTCCGAGCGGCTCAAGGGCTCGAAGTGATCGTTGTCGGCTTCCAGGCCTGCCGGGAAAAACACGACAGCGAATCCCGCCGCACACGCCAGCGCTATCGCAACGGCGATCTTTTTCATCCGATGGCCCCTAGTCATCGATACTGCGGATGCATACGCGCTCCACCGCCGTCGAGGCGGCGCGAAAAACAACGGGCGCTCAAGGCGCCCGTTGCTTCGTCGAGGTCGCGACGGCTGTCAGCTTATCCGACCCACACCCGCGCATTGCGGAACATCCGCAGCCACGGCGAATCCCCGGCCCAGTCCTTCGGCGCCCAACTGAAGTTGGCCGCGCGCAGGGTGCGCTCGGGGTGCGGCATCAGGATCGTCGCGCGGCCGTCGCGGCTGCTCAGGCCGGCGATGCCGTCGGGCGAGCCGTTGGGGTTGAGCGGGTAACGCTCGGCCACGCGGCCGTCGCCGTCGATGTAGCGCAGGGCGATGTCGGCCGCGCTCTGGTCGAGGTTGTCGGCGAAGCTGGCGCGGCCTTCGCCGTGCGCGACCGCGACCGGGATGCGCGAGCCGGCCATGCCGCGCAGGAACAGCGACGGCGATTCGACCACTTCCAGCAGGCCCAGGCGCGCTTCGAACTGTTCGCTGCGGTTGCGCAGGAACACCGGCCAGTGCTCGGCGCCGGGCACGATCGGCTTGAGCTGGGCCAGCATCTGGCAGCCGTTGCACACGCCGAGCGAGAAGCTGTCCTCGCGCGCGAAGAACGCGGCGAAGGCGTCGCGCAGCGCGCTGCGTTCCAGGATGCTGGTGGCCCAGCCGCGGCCCGCGCCTAGCACGTCGCCGTAGCTGAAGCCGCCGCAGGCGGCGAAGCCCTTGAACTCGGCGAGGTCGAAGCGGCCCGAGATCAGGTCGCTCATGTGCACGTCGAAGGCTTCGAAACCGGCCTGGTCGAACGCGGCCGCCATTTCGATCTGGCCGTTGACGCCCTGCTCGCGCAGGATCGCCACCTTCGGCCGCGCACCCGTGTTGATGAAGGGTGCGGCGATGTCTTCGTTCGGATCGAAGTTGAGCTTCGGCTTCAACCCCGGCGCGGCGAAGTCGCGCGCGAGCGCGCGTTCCTCGTCGGCGCAGTCGGGGTTGTCGCGCAGCTTCTGCAGCGCGTGGCTGGTCGACCACCAGGCGTCGAACAGCTCGTCCCAGCGCCATTCGACCAGGATCTTGCCGTCGTCCTTGACCCGCACCGACGGCGCCGTGGTCGGCTTGGCGATGCGCTGGGCGCAGTCGATCAGGCCGTGGCGCGCGACCAGGTCGGCGAACACCGCGCGGTCTTCGTCGTGGATCTGCACGATCGCGCCGAGCTCTTCGTTGAACAGGGTGCGGAACGGGTCCTCGCCCCAGCCGTCGAGGCTGATGTCCAGGCCCAGGCGCGAGCAGAACGCCATTTCCGCGAGCGCGGCGAACGCGCCGCCGTCGCTGCGGTCGTGGTAGGCCAGCAGCAGGCCGGCCTCGCGCGCGTCGCGGATCAGTTCGAAGAAATCGCGCAGGCGCTGCGGGCTGTCGAGATCGGGCACGCCGCTGCCATGGCGCGCGTTCTCGCCCGGCGCGCCGGCGAACGCCGGCAGGCCGCCGCCGTCGGACGCATTGCCGGCGCCGGCGTGCGGATGCACCTGCGCCAGCACCGAACCGCCCAGGCGCTGCTTGCCCGCGCCGAGGCCGATCAGCCACAGCTCGGTCTCGGCTTCGCGCGACAGCAGCGGCGTCAGTTGCTGGCGCACGTCGACCACCGGCGCGAACGCGCTGACGATCAGCGACACCGGCGACACCGATTTGTGCGTCACGGGACCGGGGACCGGGGACCCGGGACCGGTAGAGGCATCGGCATCCGGGTCCCCGGTCCCCGGTCCCCGGTCCCCGCTCCACTGCGCCTGCATCGACAGCGAATCCTTGCCGACCGGAATGCTCAGTTCGAGCTCGGGACACAGTTCCATGCCGACGGCCTTGACCGCGTCGAACAGCAACGCGTCTTCGCCCGGGTGCGATGCGGCCGCCATCCAGTTCGCCGACAGCTTGATCCGGTTCAGCGATTCCACCGGCGCCGCGCACAGGTTGGTGATCGCTTCGCCGACCGCCATGCGCGCGGCCGCGGCCGCGTCGAGCAGGGCCAGCGGGGTGCGTTCGCCGATCGCCATCGCTTCGCCGACGAAACCGTCGAAGCCGCTGAGGGTGATCGCGCAATCGGCCACCGGCACTTGCCACGGGCCGACCATCTGGTCGCGCGCGACCAGGCCGCCGACGGTGCGGTCGCCGATGGTGATGAGGAAGTTCTTCGCCGCCACGGTCGGATGGGCGAGCACGCGCAGGCCGGCTTCGCGCAGGTCCAGGCCGCTCCAGTCCAGTTCCGGCCACGGCGCGGGCGCCGGGTGGCGGGTGTCGCGGTGCATCTTCGGCGGCTTGCCGAACAGCACGTCCATCGGCAGGTCGATCGGCCAGTCGCGGCCGCTTTCGCGCGCGTTCTCGACCGTCGCGCCGTAGCCGACGACCAGATGCTCCTCGGCGGTGGCATAGCCGACCACCGCGAACGGGCAGCGCTCGCGTTCGCAAATCGCGGCGAAGTCGGCCACGCGGTCTGCCGGCAGACCGAGCACGTAGCGCTCCTGCGATTCGTTGCACCACAGCTGCATCGGCGACAGCGAGGGATCGTCGCTGGGCACGCGCGCCAGATCGATCACGCCGCCGAGGCTGGAGTCGTGCAGCAGTTCGGGGATCGCGTTGGACAGGCCGCCGGCGCCGACGTCGTGGGCGCTGTCGATCGGGTTGGCGTCGCCGAGCGCGACGCAGCGGTCGATCACTTCCTGGCAGCGGCGCTCCATCTCCGGGTTGTCGCGCTGCACGCTGGCGAAGTCGAGCGACTCGTCGCTGTCGCCGGACGCGACCGAGCTGGCCGCGCCGCCGCCCAGGCCGATCAGCATCGCCGGGCCGCCGAGCACGATCACCGCATGGCCGGGCTTGAGCCCGCGCTTGGCGACCTGCACGCGGTCGATCGCGCCGAGGCCGCCGGCGAGCATGATCGGCTTGTCGTAGGCGCGGGCGATCTCGCCCTGGCCGAGTTCGAAGCTGCGGAAATAGCCGACCAGGTTGGGCCGGCCGAATTCGTTGTTGAACGCCGCCGCGCCGATCGGGCCGTCGAGCATGATCTCCAGCGCCGGCGCCATGCGCGGGTTCAGCGCGCGCGCGCCTTCCCACGGTTGCGGCAGGGTCGGGATGCGCAGGTGCGAGACGCTGAAACCGCACAGGCCGGCCTTGGGCCGGCCGCCGCGGCCGGTCGCGCCTTCGTCGCGGATCTCGCCGCCGTTGCCGGTGCTCGCTCCTGGAAAGGGAGCGATCGCGGTCGGATGGTTGTGGGTCTCGACCTTGATGCAGAACGCCGAGTCGACCTGCGCTTCGGCCGCGTAGGCCTGGCTGCCCGGCTGCGGGCGGAACCGGCGCGCCGGATAGCCTTCCACCACCGCGGCGTTGTCGCTGTATGCCGAGAGCGTGTTCTCGGGCGTCTGCGCGTGGGTGTACTTGATCATCTTGAACAGCGACTGCGGCTGGTCGCGGCCGTCGAGAGTCCAGGATGCGTTGAAGATCTTGTGCCGGCAGTGCTCGGAGTTGGCCTGGGCGAACATCATCAGTTCGACGTCGGCCGGGGCGCGGCCGAGCGCGGTGTAGCGCTCGCGCAGGTAGGCGATCTCGTCCTCGGCCAGGGCCAGGCCGAGGCGGGCGTTGGCGGCTTCCAGTTCGTCCAGGGCGATGCGTTCGAGTTCGCCGCGCGCCGGCGTCGCGAACAACGCGGCCGCGTCGTCGCGCGCTTCCAGCAGCGACTGGGTCATCGGATCGTGCAGGACCTTGGCCAGCGCGCCCTGGGTCGGCGCGTCGTCCGGCCATCCGGCCAGGTCGTAGCGCAGGCCGCGTTCGACCCGCTTGACCGGCTGGCCGGCGCCGCGCAGCAGCTCGGTGGCCTTGCTGGCCCACGGCGACAGCGTGCCCAGGCGCGGGGTCGCGTAGCGCGACACGGCGCCGTCGGCGCGCGCGGCTTGCGCCGCTTCGGCCTGCAGGATGCGGCGCAGGGTGGCGTCGTCGGGCGCGCGGCCGGACTCGGGCTCGACCCAGTACACGGGCCAGGCATCGAGCAGGCGGACGGAGGGATGGAGGGCGGACAGGCGGGCTTGCAGCCGCTCGCGGCGGAACGAAGACAGGGCCGAGGGGCCCTCGAGGACGATCATGTCCGAAGAACCGTGCAACGCAGGGCCCGTCATTGTACCCGAAGGGCCGGCGGGGCTCGGGGTCGGGGGACCGAACGGCCGCCGGGGATCGACGGTTCGGCCGCCCCTGCAGGAGCGGCGCGAGCCGCGACCGCGCGGCCTGGGCGGGCGGCGTTGTCCGGATGCGCGGCGAAATCGCGCCCGGTCGTGGTTTGCGCCGGCGGCTGCGTGGTCGCGGTCGCGGCTTGCGCCGCTCCTGCAGGGGGCCATCGGGATGCCCGCGGGCGGGCCGGAAACGGCGAAAGGCCCGCTCGCGCGGGCCTTTCGGGCAAAGCTGCCGGGGCGGGCCGGGCTTACAGGCCGCCGACCGGGGTCGCCACCGCCGCGGCCGGCTTGGCCGCGGTCTTGGACTCGGCCGCCAGCTTGTCCAGCGCCTCGCGCAGCTGCGCCGGCGGCACGTAGCCGCCGAGCTGGACGCCGTCGACGTTCAGGATCATCGGGGTGCCGGTCAGGCCGGCGCGCTGGCCGACTTCGTACTGCTGCTCGACCGAGTTCTTGCACTGCTTCGACGACACCGCGCCGTGGTCGGACTTGGCGTCGGTCAGGGCCTTGCGGCGGTCGGTCGCGCACCACACCGACACCATCTTCTTGTAGTCCTCGCTGCCGATGCCCATGCGCGGGAACGCCAGGTACTCCACCGCGATGCCCTGGCGGTTGTACTCGGCGATCTCGCTGTGCAGCTTGCGGCAGTAGCCGCATTCCACGTCGGTGAAGATGGTGACGGTGTGCTTGGGGTTCGGCGGGGCGAACACGATGCGCTCGCTGGCCGGGATGGTCTTGAGCAGGTCGCGGCGCATGCCGGCCAGGGTGTCTTCCATCACGTTGCGCTTGGCCTTGGTGTCGAACAGCGCGCCACCGGAGCCGGGCAGGAACAGGTAGCGGCCGTCGTCGCTGACGTAGACCACCTGGCCGCCGACCACCGCCTCGCGGAAGCCCGGCATCGGCGCCGGGCCGACCTTGTCGATGTCGACCTTCGGGTTGAGCGTGCGCACGGCTTCGACCGCGCGCGCGTCGGCGCTGCCGGCGGCGACCTTGGGCGCGTTGCCGGTCGGCACCGCCGGCTGGGCGGCGTCGGCCTTGGCCGGATCGGTCTTGGCCGCGGCGGCGGCGCCCTGCGGCGCCTGGGCACAGGCGGACAGGCTGATGGCGCCGAGCACGGCGAAGAGGATGCGCTTCATTTGCTGTGAATCCTTGGCGGGAGCGATGGGGCGTTGGACCGCCCGGGGGACGTTAGGTTCGGTCGATTGTGGCATGGAGGGGGTTTGCAGTTCGTGTTCCGCGACCCGGGTCACGTGGGCTTGGGCGGGCATCGGTCGCGGATTGGAATCGTCGCCGCGCGGCGGGTCCGGCCGGATTAGGGCCCGCCGCGCGCGCCTTCGGCCGCCGGCCGAACGCTGGCGCGGTGCGGGCGGGCACGCCGCCGGCGCGGGCCCGGAGCGGCAGCGGCCGCACGGGCGGAGCCTTGCCCGGCCGGCGTCTTGCCGCCCGCCTGTTGCCGCCCCCTGTGGGCGCGAACCGCATGCGGCGAGCGCGATGCGGCGATGCCCGCCCGGGCGGCGATACCCGGGCCTCGGGACGGGAGCGCCGGGACGTGTGCGCCGGGACTCGATCGCCGGGATTCAGCCTCCGCGACTCACGCGCCCCCAGCCGCCGACGCCGGCCCGGCCGCGCCCGCGGGCGGCGCCTTCGCCGCCCCCTTGGCCTCGGCCGCCAGGCGGTCCAACGCCTCGCGCAGCCGCGCCGGCGGGACATAACCGCCGAGCTGGACGCCGTCGGCGGTCAGCACCGTCGGCGTGCCGGTCTCGCCGACGCCGGCCTGCAGCCCGATCCGGTACTGCTGCTCGACCGTGTTCGGACACTGCCGGGCCGGCAGGTCGCGCCCGGCCTTGACCTCGGTCAGGGCCTTGCGCCGGTCGGCCGCGCACCACACCGACACCATTTTCTTGTAGTCCTCGGTGCCCAGGCCCATGCGCGGGAACGCCAGGTACTCCACCGCGATGCCCTGGCGGTTGTACTCGGCGATCTCGCTGTGCAGCTTGCGGCAGTAGCCGCATTCGGCGTCGGTGAACACGGTGACCGTGTACTTCGGGCTGGCCGGGGCGAACACGATGCGCTCGCTGGCGGGGATCGCCTTGAGCAGGTCGCGGCGCAGGCCGGCCACGGTGTCCTGGGTCAGGTTGCGCTTGGCCCGCAGGTTGAACAGCGCCCCGCCGGGCCCGGGCAGGAACAGGTAGTCGCCGTCGTCGCTGACATAGACCACCTGGGTGCCGGCGACCACCTCGCGGAAGCCCGGCATCGGCGCCGGGCCGACCTTGTCGATGGCGACCGCGGCGTTGAGCGAGCGCACCGCCGCGACCGCGCGCGCCTCGGCGCTGCCGGCGGCGACCTTCGGCGTGGCGGGCATCGCGGCCGCGACGGCCGGCTTGGCGGCCTCCGCCGGGTTCGCGACCGCGCCCTGCGGCGCCTGCGCGCAGGCGGACAGACTGGCGGCGCCGAGCATGGCGAGCAGGATGCGTTTCATGGCCTGGATTCCTTGGCGGATGGGCGAATCGACCGCCCGCGGCGGATCGGAGTTCAACCGCCGGTCGCGGGCCGCGCGTTCATTCCGACGTTCCGTGAGTCCGATCACGGCGGGTGCGCCAGCGTCGCCGTTCGCCGCCCCGCCCCGCGCAGGGGATCGCGCGCACGCCGCCGCCAGACGCCGCCACGCCGGATCAACCGCGCGGATGGTGCTTCGCGTGCAGGCGCTTGAGCTGCTCGCGCGCGACCAGGGTGTAGATCTGGGTGGTCGACAGCGAGCTGTGCCCGAGCAGCAACTGCAGCGCGCGCAGGTCGGCGCCGCGATTGAGCAAATGGGTGGCGAAACTGTGGCGCAGGCCGTGCGGGCTGATCCGCGCGGGGTCGATGCCGGCCGCGGCGGCGTAGCGCTTGACCAGGTGCCAGAACGCCTGCCGGCTCGGCGCTTCGCCGCTGGGCTCGATGAACAACGGCGCCAGCGCGCGCTTGCCGGCCAGGGTCGGCCGCGCCTGCGCGAGGTAGCGCTCCAGCCAGTGCTGGGCCTCCTCGCCCAGCGGCACCAGCCGCTCCTTGCTGCCCTTGCCCATCACCCGCAGCACGCCCTGGCGCAGGTTGATCGCGGTCGCCGGCAACTGCACCAGCTCGCTCACGCGCAGGCCGCAGGCATACATCAGTTCGAGCATGGCGCGGTCGCGCAGGCCCAGCGGCTGTTCGATATCCGGCGCGGCCAGCAGTGCGTCGATCTGACTCTCGGCCAGCGCCTTGGGCAGCGAGCGCGGCAGTTTCGGCGGCGCCAGCAACGCGGTCGGGTCGTCGCGGCGCAGGCCGCGGCGCAGCCGGTAGGCGTAGAACGCGCGCAGCGCCGACAACAGCCGCGCATTGCTGCGCGGCGAATAGCCCTCGCGGGTGCGCCAGGCCAGGTAATCGAACAAGGCCGCGCGGTCGGCGCCGGCCAGCCCGCGCCCGTCGCGCCAGCGCGCCAGGCCCTCCAGGTCGCGGCGATAACTGTGCAGGGTCTGCTGGGCGAGGCCGCTTTCGGCCCAGATCGCATCCAGGAACGAGGCGATCGCATCGGCATCGGCCGGCTCCAGCGGCGGCAAGGCCATGGCGAGGACGCGGCGGTCGGCAGGGGTGGAGGTCATGGGGCGAGCTTAGGGCACAGGAGCGAGCGTGGAGGAGTGAGGAGTGAGCGAAAGCGGAAAGCAGGCGTTTGCGGCTTTCGCTCACTCCTCGCTCCTCCACGCTCGCTCCTGCCTTTATCCTGCCGCGATGACTCAACCCGCCGCCGCCACAGCCCCCGACCGCCCCGCCGCCCTGATCGGCTGGCGCCTGCTCTCGCTGTTCTACGACTTCTGGCCGGTGCTGGCGCTGTGGATGCTGATCGGCGCGGTGATGGTGGCGGCATTCACCGTCGCCGGGCACGACACCCACGAGAACATCCGGCCGCTGACCGCTTGGTGGTTCCTGGAATGGGCGCTGTGCTGGCTCGCCGCCGGCGGCTACGCCACGTTGAGCTGGCGCCGCGGCGGCCAGACCCTGGGGATGCGGCCGTGGCGGCTGCGGGTCGGCGCCGCCGAGGGCGGCGTGCCGGGCTGGAAGGCGCTGTGGCTGCGCTACGCGGTCGGCACGCTGTCGCTGGCGCTGGGCGGACTGGGATTCTGGTGGGCCTGGTTCGACCGCGACCGGCTCACCTGGCACGACCGCGCCAGCGGCACGCGCACTTCGCGCCTGCCCAAGCGCCCGCGCTGATCGGCCGCCACCTTTAGGAGCGACGCGAGTCGCGACCGCGCAACCGCGGACGCGCCAGCGCCATCACGACCCTGGCGAAATCACGGCGAACTGCGGCTTGGGTCGCGGGTGCGGTGTCGCGGTCGCGACTTGCGTCGCTCCTACAGGGAGATGCCCACCGGCGTTGCGGCTAGCCCGACCGTCGTCGGAACAAGAACGCCGACACCGACAGCATCACCACGGTCGGCATCAGATAGGCCAGGCGGAAGTCGAAGCGGAACACCTTGGCCAGTTCGACGAACTGGTTCTGCAGCAGCCAGAACATCAGCGCGAACACGATGCCGATGAACAAGCGCTTGCTCATGCCGCCGCTGCGCAGGCTGCCGAAGGCGAACGGCACCGCCGCCAGGCACAGCGCCAGCACGTTGAGCGGGTAGAACCAGCGGCCCCAGTAGTGGGCCTCGAACTCGCCGGCGTCGAGCTGGTTGCGCTGGCGATCCTC
This sequence comes from Lysobacter enzymogenes, assembly GCF_023617245.1. Lineage (NCBI taxonomy): Bacteria > Pseudomonadati > Pseudomonadota > Gammaproteobacteria > Lysobacterales > Lysobacteraceae > Lysobacter > Lysobacter enzymogenes. Next base: position 1,217,717 of record NZ_CP067396.1, on the reverse strand, counting down.
GATCGCCTTGTGCAAGGCGGTGGCGCTGAGGTAGCGCGGCCGGTTGGTGCCGCTCATCAGCGCCGAGCTGTCGAGCTTGGACTCCCAGCGTTCCTCGGCGATGTGCTTCTTCTCCGCCGATTTCTCGTGGAAGGTGGTGCGGGTGACGTCGCGCAGCAGCCAGCCGCCGGGGCGGTGCTCGGCCACGCCGGCCACCGCGATCGACACCAGCCGCCCGTCCGGGCCGAACTGGTACAGGTTGACGTTGCGCAGTTCCAGCCAGCGGTCGGCGCCCTGGCTGCGCTCCTGGCCCTGGCTGGCGGCCAGGATTACGTCGCCCTCGCGCGCCCACAGGCCGGAGTACTCGGCGACCACCTGGTTGTTGGACTTGGCCGCGGCCTTGAGGCTCTCGGCGCGGCGCTGCGCGGCCGGCGCCAGGGTCTCGCCGTTGAACACCATCAGCAAGGTCAGCAGCGCCAGTGCGCCGGCCACCGCGATGCTGAGCCGGCGCCGCGACAGGCCGACCGCGCGCAGCACGGTCAGCTCCGAGGTCGAGGCCAACTGGCCCAGCGCCATCAGCGAACCGACCACCGAGGCGTAGGGGAACAGCGCGTAGGCGCGGCGCGGCACGGTCAGGGCCATGTAGGCCAGCGCCTGCATGATCCCGTAGCGGCCCTTGCCGATGTCGCCGAATTCGCCGACGAAGCTGAGCATGAAGTCCAGGCCCAGCAGCACCGCCCAGGTCAGCAGCACGGTGCTGAGCACCACCCGGCCGACATAGATGTCGTGGATCTTCGGGAAGGGCTTCATGCCGCCGCTCTCCGCCGGCCGACCCGGCCGTCGCGCAGGTACATCCACGACGCCACCGCCAGCAGCGGCACGCTCAGCCACCACAGGCCGAGCGGGCCGGGAATCTTGCCGTCCTCGAGCCAGCCGGTGCCCATCATCATGAAATTGAAGCCGATCAGGTACGCCAGGAAGCCGATCAGCATGCTGCCGTAGCGGGCCTGGCGCGGCGTGCTGCGCGCCAGCGGGATCGCCAGCAGGGCGAAGGCCAGCGCCATCAGCGGCGGGGTCAGGCGGTAGTGCAGCTGGGCGTTGGCCTCGCGGCGCGGATCGCCGATCAGCTGCAGCGTGGTCAGCATTTCCGGCGACTTGGGATCGTAGCGGTCCTCGTTGGCCGGCAGCAGCACGTCGTTGCGCTTGTAGCGCATCAGCCGGTAGTTGAGGTCGCCGTTGTCGGGCCCTTCGACCTCGAAGCCGTCGTCCAGGGTCAGGTAGCGCTCGCCGTTGGCGTCGACGGTGAGGCGGCCGGTCTTGGAGGTGGTGACGTCGCGGCGGTCGGGCTTGGCGCGGTAGATGAAGACCCGGTCGAAGCTCTTGCCGTCGTTGGACATGCCGCCGACGTAGATCACCCCGTTGCCGTTGGGCAGGCCGGTGAAGGCGCCCGGCTCCAGCCCGGCCACCACCAGGCTGCGGTTGGCCTCGTTGATCATCGCCCGCGAGGAGCGGTCGGCCCAGGGGCCCAGCCACATCGAGCAGGCGCCGACCAGCAGCACGATCGGCCCGGCCACCAGCAGCAGCGGCCTGAGCAGCCGGCGCGGGCCGACGCCGACCGAGGCGATCACCGGCATCTCCGAATCGCGGTACAGCCGGCCCATGCCCAGCATCAGCCCCAGCAGCAGGGCCAGCGGCAGGATCAGCGGCAGCCACTTGATCAGGACCAGGCCCAGCTGGACCAGCATCAACCCGGCCGGGACCTTGCCCTTGGCGATGTCCTCGAGCACGTCGGTGAAGGCGCCGCCGACGCAGACGATCAGCAGCACCACCAGGGTGGCGAAGATCGCCTGGGCGAATTCGCCGGTCAGGTAACGGTCAAGCTTCTGCATGAGGCGTGGGGGCGCGCTTCGGAATGGGCTTCGGCATCGGGCGGGCTTGCTTTAAACTCGGGGGTTCGTTCGACGGCTGGCCTGCCCTCGCCGCCCGGCGACCGGTCCGATTCCGGTCCCGGAACGCCATGGCGGGCCTGGCCCCGGTCGCGAATCCTTCCGCGCCCCGCGTCGCCGGCCTTCCGCCGGTTCCGCGGTCCGCCCCGCAAGGCATGCCGCAGGGCATGCGTTCTCAGGATCGGCCTCGGCATAGCCGGACGATTGTACGTACTCACCTTCCTATCTGCTCGGGAATCTGTTGGATGACCCTCGAATTCGACCTGAACCGCGACGCTGCGGCCGCCGCCCAAACCGATTGCGTCGTGGTAGGCGCCTTCGCCGACAAGACCCTGACCGCTGCGGCGCGAACGCTGGATGAAGCCAGCGGCGGCCGCCTGACCGTGCTGCTGGAACGCGGCGACATCAGCGGCAAGACCGGCAAGACCGCGCTGCTGCACGACGTGCCCGGCGTGGCCTCGCCGCGCGTGCTGGTGGTGGGCCTGGGCGAGCCGGGCAAGTTCGGCGTGGCCCAGTACCTCAAGGCGGTCGGCGACGCGGCGCGCGCGCTCAAGGCCGGCCCGGTCGCGCACGCGCTGCTGACCCTCAGCGAAGAGCCGGTGGCCGGCCGCGACGCCGCCTGGGCGATCCGCCAGGCCGCCATCGCCGCCGATCACGCCTGCTACCGCTACACCGCCACGCTCGGCAAGAAGAAGGACGAGCCGGGCCTGCGCAAGCTCTCCATCGCCGGCGGCGACGCCGCCGCGCTCGCCCACGGCCAGGCCATCGCCGCCGGCGTGCAGTTCGCGCGCGAGCTCGGCAACCTGCCGCCGAACGTCTGCAACCCGGCCTACCTGGCGCAGCAGGCCAGCGAGTTCGCCGGCCGCTTCGCCAACACCGAGTGCGAAGTGCTCGACCGCGCGCAGATGCAGGAACTGGGCATGGGCTCGCTGCTCGCGGTGGCGCGCGGCTCGGCCAATCCGCCGAAGCTCATCGTGCTCAAGTACAGCAACGGCGGCGACGCCAAGCCCTATGTGCTGGTCGGCAAGGGCATCACCTTCGACACCGGCGGCATCAACCTCAAGGTCCAGGGCGGCATCGAAGAGATGAAGTTCGACATGTGCGGCGCGGCCTCGGTGATGGGCGCGTTCGTCGCGGCCGTGGGCATGCAGCTGCCGATCAACCTGGTGGTGATCGTGCCGGCGGTGGAGAACATGCCCGACGCCGACGCCTACCGTCCGTCCGACGTGCTGACCAGCATGTCCGGCAAGACCATCGAGGTCGGCAACACCGACGCCGAGGGCCGCCTGATCCTGTGCGACGCGCTGACCTACGCCCAGCGCTTCGAACCGCAGGCGCTGCTCGACGTGGCCACCCTGACCGGCGCCTGCGTGGTCGCCCTGGGCAAGTTCGCGACCGGCCTGATGAGCAAGCACGACGACCTCAGCGCCGAGCTGATCGGCGCCGGCGAGCAGGTGTTCGACCGCGCCTGGCGCCTGCCGCTGTGGGACGAGTACCAGACCCAGCTCGAATCCAGCTTCGCCGACGTCTACAACATCGGCGGCCGCTGGGCCGGCGCGATCACCGCCGGCTGCTTCCTGGCCCGTTTCGCCGAAGGCCAGCGCTGGGCGCACCTGGACATCGCCGGCGTCGCCAGCGAAGAAGGCAAGCGCGGCCTGTCGACCGGCCGGCCGGTCGGCATGCTGTCGCAGTGGCTGCTGGAGCGCGGCGGCGCCTGAGCGCCGCGCACGGGCATGTGGCTGGCCGAACGCCGTCTGCGCAGGGTCGCGGCCGATGGTTCGGTAGCGACGGTGCGGGTCCGCATCGGCCAGCCGCGGACCCACCGCGACGACTGCGTCTGCGCGGTCGAGCTCGACAGCGGCTCCGGCCCGGCTTCGCGCCATGAGATCCATGGCGTGGACGCCTGGCAGGCGATCGTCCTGGCGATGGGCTTCGCCCGCGCCATGCTGCAGGCGCAGTTGCGGCAGGGACACCGCCTGCTGTGGCCCGACGACGACGAACCCTACGCGCTCGACGACCTCTTTCCCTCCGCAAAGTAAGCACCCATGCCCCGCGCCGACTTCTACCTGATCCAATCGCCGCGCTTCAAAGAAGAGCCGATGCGCCTGGTGTGCGAACTGGCGCGCAAGGCCCACGCCGCCAGCCTGCCGACCCTGATCCTGGCGCGCAGCGCCGAGCAGGCCGAGCAGCTCGACGACATGCTGTGGGACATGGGCGAGGACGCCTACATCCCGCACCAGATCGCCGGCATGGACGAGGACGAGGACGAGGCCGACGTGCTGATCGCCGCGCCCGACCACGACCCCGCGCTGCGCGCGCTGGTGATCAACCTGCGCGACGCCGCGGTCGCCGACGGCTTCGAGCGCGTGCTCGAAGTCGTCCCCGCCGACGACGGCGCGCGCGGCCCGCTGCGCGAGCGCTGGAAGCAGTACCAGGCGCGCGGGTTGCAGCTGAACAAGCACGACATGTAGCCGCACGGCGAGGCGCGACGGCGATGGGAGCTAACCGCAACGGTTGTTCACCACGGCCTTCGCCCTCACCTTCGACCTAACGATTTCCCCGCTCGCGCTGTCCCCGCCTTTCCCATTCCTTTCATTGCCTGCCCTGACCCTATGTCCCTCGAGTCCAGCTACGATCCCAAACAGTTCGAAGCCCGCCTGTACGAACAGTGGGAAAGCAGCGGCGTATTCAAGCCGCGCGGCGAGGGGCCGGCCTACACCATCCTGCTGCCGCCGCCGAACGTCACCGGCACCCTGCACATGGGCCACGCGTTCCAGCACACCCTGCAGGACGCGCTGATCCGCTACCACCGCATGCTCGGCTGCGACACCTTGTGGCAGATGGGCACCGACCACGCCGGCATCGCCACCGAGATGGTGGTGGCGCGCAATCTCGGCCAGGAAGGGCTGACCCGCGACGGCCTCGGCCGCGAGGGCTTCATCGAGAAGGTGTGGGAGTGGAAGCAGCACTCCGGCGGCACCATCGAGCGGCAGATGCGCCGCCTCGGCGCGTCCGGCGACTGGTCGCGCTCGATGTTCACGATGGACCCGATCGCGTCCAACGCGGTGGTCGAGGCGTTCGTGCGCATGCACGAGCAGGGCCTGATCTACCGCGGCCAGCGCCTGGTCAACTGGGACCCGGTGCTGAAGACCGCGATCTCCGACCTGGAAGTCGTCAACGAGGAAGAGAACGGCTTCCTGTGGTCGATCTCCTATCCGCTCAGCGACGGCAGCGCGACGCTGGTGGTCGCCACCACGCGTCCGGAAACCATGCTCGGCGACACCGCGGTCATGGTCCACCCCGACGACGAGCGCTACGCGCACCTGATCGGCAAGACCGTGAAGCTGCCGCTGAGCGAGCGCGAGATTCCGGTCATCGCCGACGCCTACGTCGACCGCGAGTTCGGCACCGGCGTGGTCAAGGTCACCCCGGCGCACGACTTCAACGACTACGCGGTCGGCCAGCGCCACAACCTGCCGCTGATCAACATTTTCACCCTCGACGCGAAGGTCAACGGCAACGCGCCGGCGAAGTACGTCGGCCTGGACCGTTTCGACGCGCGCAAGGCGGTGCTCGCCGACCTAGAGGCGCTGGGCCTGCTGGTCGAGACCAAGGACCACAAGCTGCAAGTGCCGCGCGGCGACCGCACCAACCAGGTGATCGAGCCCTACCTGACCGACCAGTGGTTCGTGAAGATGGACGGCCTGGCCGCGCGCGGCCTGGAAATCGTGGAAAAGGGCGAGGTGCGCTTCGTTCCGGGCAACTGGATCAACACCTACCGCCACTGGATGGAGAACATCCAGGACTGGTGCATCAGCCGCCAGTTGTGGTGGGGCCACCGCATTCCGGCGTGGTACGACGACGCCGGCGCGATCTACGTCGGCCGCGACGAAGCCGACGCGCGCGCGCGCGCCGGACTCGGCGCGGACGTCGCGCTGCGCCAGGACAACGACGTGCTGGAGACCTGGTTCTCCTCGGGCCTGTGGCCGTTCAGCACCCAGGGCTGGCCGGACGAGGCGGCGATGGGCGCGCGCGGTTTCGAGCGCTACCTGCCGACCAGCGTGCTGGTCACCGGGTTCGACATCATCTTCTTCTGGGTCGCGCGCATGATCATGCTGACCGACCACTTCGTCGGCGTGGTGCCGTTCAAGGACGTGTACATGCACGGCCTGGTGCGCGACAAGGACGGGCAGAAGATGTCCAAGTCCAAGGGCAACGTGCTCGATCCGCTCGACCTGATCGACGGCATCCCGCTCGAGGACCTGGTCGCCAAGCGCGTCTCGGGCCTGATGCAGCCGAAGATGGCCGAGAAGATCGAAAAGGCCACGCGCCGCGAATTCCCCGAAGGCATCCCGGCGTTCGGCGCCGACGCGCTGCGCTTCACCATCGCCGCGCTGGCCACCCACGGCCGCGACATCAAGTTCGACCTCGGCCGCGCCGAGGGCTACAAGAACTTCTGCAACAAGCTGTGGAACGCCACCCGCTTCGTGCTGATGAACACCGAGGGCGCGAGCTTCTCCGGCGCGCCGCAGCCCAGGACCGACGCCGAGCGCTGGATCCTGGCGCAGCTGGCCAAGACCGCGGACGAGGCGCAGGCCCACTTCGCCGCCTACCGCTTCGACCTGCTCGCCCAGAGCCTGTACGAATTCGCCTGGAACGCCTACTGCGACTGGTTCGTCGAACTGTCCAAGCCGGCGCTGCAGGGCGAGGACCGCGCCGCCGCCGACAGCACCCGCCACACCCTGCTGTACGTGCTCGAACGGCTGCTGTCGCTGCTGCACCCGCTGATTCCGTTCGTGACCGACGAACTGTGGCAGCAGATCGCGCCCAAGCTCGGCCTGGACGAGGCGACGGTGATGCTGCGGCCGTACCCGCGCGCCGCCGACATCGCCGGCGGCGATGCCCAGGCCGAGGCCGACGTGGAGTGGCTCAAGGCGATGGTGTCGGCGCTGCGCAAGGTGCGCAGCGAGCTCAACGTCAAGCCGTCCGACGCGGTCTCGCTGCTGCTGGCCAAGGGCGACGCCAGCGATCGCGAGCGCAGCGCGCGCTTCGCCTCGCAGCTGCGCTTCCTCAACAAGCTCGACCGGATCGAGTTCGTCGAGGACGCGGCGTCCGCACCGCCGGCCGCGGCGGCGGTGGTCGGCGAACTGACCCTGCTGGTGCCGCTGCCGGCGGAGAAGCTCGACGCCGAGCGCGTGCGCCTGGACAAGGAAAGCAAGCGCGTGGCCGGCGAGATCGACAAGTGCAAGGCCAAGCTCGCCAGCGACACCTTCGTGCAGAACGCGCCGCCGGCGGTGGTGGAACAGGAGCGCAAGCGCCTGGTCGACTGGACCGCGATGCTGGAAGAACTGGCGGCGCAGCGGCGCAAGCTGGACTGAGTCCGGGCGTTTGGGATCGACGAAAAAGCCGCGACTTGGTCGCGGCTTTTTCGTATGCGTCCGGCGGTCGGCTTTCTGCCTTGCGCAGCGACCGGACACAAGAGCGTCGGGCCTGAAGGCCCTCCCACGACCAGCCAAGCGACCCAGGAGCCCGGGACTCGCTCTTGTGGGAGGGGCTTCAGCCCCGATGCCTTCCGATCAGCGCCCGGCGACCCGACACAAAAGCATCGGGCCTGAAGACCCTCCCACGCCCGCCGGGCGGCGTCGGAGCCCGGGACTCGCTCTTGTGGGAGGGGCTTCAGCCCCGACGCCTTCCGATCAGCGCTCGGCGACCCGACACAAAAGCATCGGGCCTGAAGGCCCTCCCACGAAACATCGAGCCCGCAGGACCCTCCCCCAACGGCCGCTCACTCCTGCGCGAGCAATTCGATCGCCATCACCAGCGCGTCCTCGCGCCCGCCGCGGGCCGGGTAGTAGCGCGGGCGGCGGCCGATCTCGTTGAAACCTTCGCTGTGGTACAGCGCGATCGCGCCGGGGTTGGACGGGCGCACTTCCAGGAACACCCGCTCGGCGCCGCGGCCGCGGGCGATGCGCAGCAGCGCGCGCAGCAGCCGGCGGCCGTGGCCGCGGCCGTGCGCTTCGGGCGCGACGCAGACGTTGAGCACGTGCGCCTCGCCGGCGGCCACGCTCATCAGGAAATAGCCGATCACGCGGCCGGCGTCGGTCAGCACCCAGGACGGATAGTCCGCGCGCAGGCAGTCGCGGAAGATGCCCGGGGTCCAGGGGAATTCGTAGGCGCGGATCTCGATGGCGTGGACCGCGTCGAGGTCGTCCTCGCGCATCGGCCGCAGTCCGGTCGGCGCGGCGCTGGCGTCCTCCAGGTCCGGCGCCAGCGCGCTCATCCGCGCGCGCCCCGGCGCAGCGCGCGCAGGCGCGGCCACAGCGCGCGCTTGGCGGCGGGCGCGCGCAGGGCGTCCGGATCGAACAGGGCCTGCACCTCGGGGTCGCCCGATGCGCGCCGGGCGGCACGCAGCAGGTTGCGCAGCAGCGCGCTCTCGGCGCCCTGGTTGCGCTGTCCCTGTGCGCCGGCGTTCGCGCGTCCGCCATCGCCGCGCGCCGGTTCGCCGCGTTCGTCCGCGCGCCGGTCGGCGCAGGGCGCGCCGCGGTTCGGCGTCTCGTTCGGGGCGCGGGCCGCGGCGCGATCGCGCTCGCTTGCGCGCGCGTCCTCGCCTGCGTCGCGGGACGGCGCAGTCGGCTCGTCGCCGGCCAGGGCCAGCACCGAGTAGCCCATCGCCTGCAGCCACTCGCGCTGCTGCGCGTCCCACAGCCCGCTCATGCCGCCCCCGCTCCGCCGGCCGGCGGCGACGGCGTTTCCGGCGTGCGCCGCAGCCGGCGCCAGAGCGCCTGCACCGGCCCGGACAAGGCATAGGGCGCGAAGATCGCCAGCAGCACCCGCGGCGGGTCGATGGCGATCGCCACCAGCACCGCCACCACCACCAGGATCGCCAGGAACGGCACCCGGTCGTTGCGCGGGCCGCTGCCCTTGAAGCTGACGTAGCGCACCCGGCTGACCATCAGCAGGCCGGCGAGCACGGTCACCGCGAGCGCGGCGTAGCGCAGTTCCTCGCCGGACAGGTCGAAGCTGTGGCAGGTCCACACGAAGCTCGCCACCAGCCCGGCCGCGGCCGGGCTGGCCAGGCCGATGAACCAGCGCTTGTCGACCTGGCCGACCTGGGAATTGAACCGGGCCAGGCGCAGCGCCGCGCAGGCGGCGTAGAGGAAGGCGCCGACCCAGCCGATCTTGCCGGGGATGACCCCGTCGAGCTTGGTCGCCTCCAGCGCCCAGTGGTACATCACCAGCGCCGGCGCCAGGCCGAAGCTGATGAGGTCGGCGAGCGAGTCGTACTGCACGCCGAATTCGCTCTGGGTGTTGGTCAGCCGGGCGACCCGGCCGTCCACGCCGTCGAGGATGGCGGCGACGAAGATCGCCACGCAGGCCTCGTCGAAGCGGCCCTGGGTGGCGGCGATGATCGCGTAGAAACCGGCGAACATGCCGCCGGTGGTGAACAGATTGGGCAGCAGGTAGATGCCGCGTCCGCGCGGGCGGGGCGTGGGTTGGGGTTCCATAACTGGGAAGTGTAGCGCTTGCCGTCGTCATGGCAGGATGCTGCAATTCCGTTTCCCCCCGCCGTACCGCGGCCTGGTCCGCGTTTTCCGACGTTCCGCTGCCCCGCTTCCGGAGCCATCCATGTCCCGCACGTCCCGCATTTCCGCCCGTCGCGCCCTGCCGGCGCTGGGCCTGGGCGCCATCCTGGCCGCCCTGACGGCCTTCCCGGCCGCCGCCACCGACCTGTACCAGTGGAAGGACGCCCAGGGCGTCACCCACTATTCCGACTCGCCCCCGCCGGCCCAGTCCGGCAGCGGCCAGGTCAAGAACCGGGTGATCCGCAACAAGAGCGGCACCCCGAGCCAGACCGCCGCCGCCAGCGCGCCGGCCGAGAACAGCCAGTGCACGTCCGCGCGCGCCAACCTCAAGCAGTTGCAGAGCTCGGCCCAGGTCGGCGTGGACAACGACGGCGACGGCAAGCCCGACAGCGCGCTCGACGCGCAGCAGCGCGCCGCCCAGGTGCAGTTGGCCGAGGCCTCGATCCGCGCCTACTGCACGCCGGCGCCGGCCGCCGCCGGGCAAACGGGCGAACCCAAGGCCTGACCCGGGCCGCGGGGCGCGCCCGGCGCGCGCCTCGCCGCCGCAGACCGCCGCCTCGCGCGGCGGTTTTTTTTCGCCCGCCGCCGGCCGCGGCCTCTTGCACGGCCCCGAACCCCGGCGACGTGGTCTTTCCGCCGCGCGCTGCGCGAGCCGTCGGCGCCCACGCCGGCCGGCCGCGGCAGCCCGCGCCGCGCGCGTGGCACACTGTCGCCCTTTCCCAGCCCACGAATCCCGACCGATGCGCCTGTCGCAGTTCCACCTCCACACCAGCAAGGAAACGCCCGCCGAAGCCGAGATCGTCAGCCACAAGCTGATGCTCAAGGCCGGCATGATCCGCAAGCTCGCCGCCGGCTTGTACACCTGGTCGCCGCTGGGCCTGCGCGTGCTGCGCAAGGTCGAGCGCGCGGTGCGCGAGGAGATGGCGGCGGCCGGCGCGATCGAGGTGCTGATGCCGGCGGTGCAGCCGCGCGAGCTGTGGGAGGAAACCGGCCGCTGGGAGAAATTCGGCGGCCAGCTGCTCAAGGTCAAGGACCGCAAGGAGGCGTGGTACTGCGTCGGGCCGACCCACGAAGAGGTCATCACCGATTTCGCCCGCAACGAACTGGCCAGCTACAAGCAGCTGCCGGTGAACTTCTTCCAGATCCAGACCAAGTTCCGCGACGAGATCCGCCCGCGCTTCGGGGTGATGCGCGCGCGCGAGTTCCTGATGAAGGACGCCTACTCCTTCCATCTCAGCGATGAGGACCTGGGCCGCGAATACCGCAACATGTACGACACCTACGGCCGCATCTTCACCCGCCTGGGGCTGAAGTTCCGCGCCGTGTTCGCCGACACCGGCGCGATCGGCGGCAGCGCTTCGCACGAGTTCCACGTGCTGGCCGATTCGGGCGAGGACGCGATCGCCTTCTCCGACGGCTCCGACTACGCCGCCAACGTCGAACTGGCCGAGGCGGTCTCGCCGGGCCCGCGCGCGGCCGCGGCCGAGGACCTGCGCAAGGTCGAAACGCCGGTGCAGAAGACCTGCGAGGACGTCGCCGCGCTGCTCGGCATCGACCTGCAGCGCACGGTCAAGTCGGTGGCGATCGTGGGCGTCGACGCCGACGGCGCGGCGCAGTTCGCGCTGGCGCTGGTGCGCGGCGACCACGTGGTCAACGAGATCAAGCTGTCCAAGCTCGCCGGCCTGGCCGAGTATCGCCTCGCCACGGAAGCGGAAATCCTCGAACACCTCGGCGCGCAGCCGGGTTTCCTGGGGCCGGTCAAGCCGGTGCGCGCGATCCGTATCGTCGCCGACCGCAGCGTTGCGGCGATGGCCGACTTCGTGGTCGGCGCGAACGACAACGGCTACCACCTCGCCGGGGTCAACTGGGGCCGCGATCTGGCCGAGCCGGACGAGATCGCCGACATCCGCAACGCGGTCGCCGGCGATCCCTCGCCCGACGGCCGCGGCACGCTCGGCATCGCCCGCGGCATCGAGGTCGGCCACGTGTTCCAGCTGGGCCGCAAGTACGCCGAGGCGATGAAACTGACCGTGCTCGACGAAACCGGCAAGGCCGCGACGCCGGCGATGGGCTGCTACGGCATCGGCGTGTCGCGCATCGTCGCCGCGGCGATCGAGCAGAACTTCGACGACGCCGGCATCGCCTGGCCCGAGGCGATGGCGCCGTGGCAGGCGGTGGTGTGCGTGATCAATCCCAAGAACGATGCCGGCGTGGCCGAGGCGGCGCAGGCGCTGTACCAGGACCTGCTCAAGGCCGGCGTCGACGCCGCCCTGGACGACCGCGGCCTGCGCCCCGGCGCGATGTTCGCCGACATGGAGCTGATCGGCGTTCCGCACCGCGTGGTGGTGTCCGAGCGCGGCCTGGCCGCCGGCAGTTTCGAATACCGCCACCGCCGCAGCGATGCGGCGGAGAATCTCGACCGCGCCGCGGTGCTGGCGCGGATCGGCGCCGGCGCCTGAGTCCGCCGCGGCGCCGGGGATTTTCCCGGCGCCCGCCGGACGCGACCGGGTTCGGCCGCGACCGAACCCGGCCCGGCTCGCCCAAGCAGGTTTCGTGCCCGATTTAGATAACCGCGGTCGCGTTGTGCGAAATCCAACCGCCATAACCGCGGCATACCGCGCCGCAGCAATGCCGCCGCCGCGGATTCAGCCCGCTTCGGCCCGCCTCGCCTCGCCCCAAGCCGCCGCCCGCCCACTGGTGCGCTGCGTTTCCAGCACCCGCGCGCTCTCGCGCCCACCGCCGCCGGCGCCTGGATTTACCCCCATGCCGGCGCCGAGGAATACCGCGCGCCACCTGTTAAATATGCCGGGCAATATCCCGTTCGGCATTTACGCCGCCCCGGCCCTGCCTTTACTATGCTGCCGCGCGCCAGGGACTGGCCGTTATTCCGACCATACTCCCGGAGGCTCCATGACGATCGACATCTCTGCGTTGTCCGCGAAAGAACTGGAAAATCTGATCAGCCAGGCCAAGAAGCGCAAGACCACCCTCAACAAGCGCAAACCGCTGGCCGCGGTGCGCAAGAAAGTCGTCGCCCTGCTCAAGGCCGAAGGCTACGCCCTGGAAGAACTGTTCGGCGGCGCCGCTCCCGCCGCGCGCGCCGGCCGTCCGGCCAAGGCCGCCAAGAGCGCCGCCCCGGCCGCGCGCAAGGCGCGCAAGCCGCTGGGCAAGGTCGCGCCGAAGTACCGCAACCCGGCCAATACCGGCGAAACCTGGACCGGCCGCGGCAAGCAGCCGCGCTGGCTGGCGGCGTACACCGCCCAGGGCAAGAAGCTGGAAGACTTCCTGATCAAGTAATCGGGACTGAAAAGCAAAATCCCCCGAAACCGCCGGCCTCGAGCCGGCGTTTTCATTTGCTCTCGTCTTTTTCGAACACGCCGCCCGATCCGAGACGAATCAACGCGCACGATCCCCCATCGCGCTACAGATTCCGCCGCGACGGCAACAACAGATTCCCGAATATCAATCCCGCGATCAGCGCCAGCAGGATATTCACCACCGCCAGCACCGCGTCCTGCCCGACCTGCACGTCCTGCTGCTGCAGCATGTTCAGCAGCCCGCGCAGGCTGACGCTGCCGGGCACCAGCAAGATGATGCCGGGCACGCGCAGGATCGCGCCGGGCCGGTTGCCCCAGCGCGCGTAGGCGTTGCCCAGCGCGGTCATGACCAGCGCGGCCAGGAAGATTCCCGCCGGACTGCCCCAGGCCAGGCCGACGAAACGCGAGATCAGATAACCGCCGGCGGCCGCGGCCATGACCTTGGGATAATCGGCGCGATGGGCGCGGAACAACACCGCGAACGCGTACGAGGCCACCGCCAGCCCGGCCCATTCGACCCAGCCGTCCTGCGGCCGCCACGCGCGCACCACCGGTTCCAGGCCGACCAGGTCGGCCAGGTACAGGCCGATCACCGTGCCCACCGCGAGTTTCACCACCGTCGTCACCGCACCGGCGAAACGCGCGGTGCCCGACACCAGGTGCTGGCTGGTCAGTTCGTTGACCGCGTTGGTCAGCGCCATACCCGGCAACAGCACGATCAGCGACGCGATGATCACCGTGTTCTGGTTCAGCGGGGCGACGAAGTTGGCCACCAGCACCACCGCCGCCGCCGCGAACATGCCGGCGATGGCCTCCAGCGCCTCGCGCAGGCGCGGGCGCTGGCCGGACACGTCGACCAGCAGGCCGATCATCAGGCCGTTGACCGCGGCCACGCCGATGTCCAGCCACGGCAGCCGCAGCAACGCCGCCACCGCGCCGGCGGCCAGGCCGTAGCCGAACACCTGCATCGCCCGCCAGCGGCGCGTGCGCGGGCGGTCCAGCGCTTCCAACGCGGCGTGGCCGGCGGCCAGGTCCAGGCGCCCGGCCATCACGTCCTCGGCGATGCGGTCGGTCTCGCTGAGCCGGTACAGATCGTTCTCGCCCGGCGGCAGGCGGATGACCCGGGTGGTGTCGCTGTCGCCCATCGGCCGCTGCGGGTCGCTGAAGGTCAGGATCAGCCCGGTCGGATTGGACCAGGGCTCGCACTCCAGCCGCAGCTTCTGCGCCACCGAGGTGACCGCCCCCTCCAGCCGCTGCGCGGTGGTGCCGTAGCTGTGCAGGCGTTCGGCCAGCTCGACCACGAAGGCGATGCGGGCGGCGTAGCTGGTGGCGCTGAGCGGATGCGGGACGGACATATCGGCAAAGCATGGCACGCGCGCGCGCGCTTGGGCAGCGGCGGCGCGCTCGCCATCCGCGCAGCGACAGGGCATGCTGGGCCGTCGCTCGCGCATCGCGGCGCGGCGCATTCCGCCCCTTCCACCGACCACCGGCCCATGGACGACGCAGCGGTCAGCCACAGCCCACGCAAGCCGGCGCGCGCAGCGCCGCCGCGGCGCGTGCTGATCGTCGAGGACGACGCCGACGTCGCCCAGGCGCTGCGCCTGCTGCTGGTCTCCGACGATTACCAGGCCGACATCGCGGCCTCGCCGGACGAGGCCGCGGCCCGGATCGAAAGCGCGCAGTACGCCGCCGCGATCGTCGACATGAACTACCGCCGCGACACCACCTCCGGCGGCGAGGGCCTGCAGCTGATCGCGCGCCTGCGCGCGGCGGCGCCGCAGCTGCCGGTGCTGGCGATGACCGCCTGGGCCAGCGTCGGCCTGGCGGTGGAGGCGATGCGCGTGGGCGCGGCCGACTTCATCGAGAAACCGTGGAGCAACGTGCGCCTGCTGCAAGTGCTGGCGACCCAGATCGCGCTGCACCGCAGCCATCTCAACGAACAGCGCCTGAGCGCGGCGCAGACGCTGCTGCTGGCGCACGACGGCGAGTTCGTGGCCGAATCGCCGAGCATGCGCGCGGCGGTCGAATCGCTGCGGCGCATCGCCGGCACCGACGCCAACGTGCTGCTGCTGGGCGAGAACGGCACCGGCAAGACCCTGATCGCGCAGAAGCTGCACGAGTGGTCGCCGCGCGCGGCGCGCGCGTTCGTCAAGGTCAACGTCGGCGCGCTGGCGCCGGGCGTGTTCGAATCGGAACTGTTCGGCCACGTCCGCGGCGCCTACACCGACGCCAAATCCGAGCGCGCCGGCCGCTTCGAGCTGGCCGACGGCGGCAGCCTGTTCCTCGACGAGATCGGCACCGTGCCGGCGGCGCAGCAGGCGGCGCTGCTGCGCGTGGTCGAGGACGGCGAGTTCGAGCGCGTGGGCTCCTCGCGCACCCAGCGCGCCGATGTCCGCCTGATCGCGGCGACCAACCTCGACCTGGCCCACGAGGTGCGCGAGAGCCGCTTCCGCCAGGACCTGCTGTACCGCCTGAACACTTTCGAGATCACCCTGCCGCCGCTGCGCGAGCGCGACGCCGACATCGTGCCGCTGGCGCGCCTGTACCTGGCCCAGGCCGCGGCCCGTTACCGGCGCGAGCCGCCGGCGCTGAGCGCGGCGGCGGAACGCGCGCTGCTACGCTACCCGTGGCCGGGCAACGTGCGCGAGCTGGCCCACGCGATGGAACGCGCCGCGCTGCTCGCGCGCGGCGCGCAGTTGGACGCGGCCGAGCTGCAGTTGCGCGGCGGCGGCGGCGCCGACGGCGACGAGCCGGATTGGAGCCGGATCACCCTGGAACAGGCCGAAGCGCGCCTGATCCGGCAAGCGCTGGAGCGCCACGGCGGCAACCTGCAGCGCGCCGCCGACCAGCTCGGCATCACCCGCCAGAGCCTATACCGGCGGCTGGAAAAGCACGGCCTGAGCGCGCCGGAAGAGCGCTGACCCGATGCGTTCGCGCGCCCTGCTCGCCGCCGCCGCGATCGCCTCGCCCGCGCTGGCGGCGCTGGGCCTGGTGCTGATCGCCGGGCGCCCCGACGGGTTCGTCGGCGCGGCGCTGATGGCGCTGGTGCTGGCGCTCACCGCGACGATCGCGTTGAGCCTGCGCCCGCGCGAACCGCACCGCCTGCGCACGCTCGGCACCCTCGCCGACGCGCTGCGCGACGGCGACTACGGCGTGCGCGTGCGGCCGCCCGCCGGCCCCGGCGGCTACGCCGAGCTCGCCGCCACCCTCAACGCCCTGGCCGACCACCTGCAGCGCGAACGCCACGACCTGCACGAAACCCTGCAACTGCTCAGCAAGACCCTGGCCGGCCTGGACGGCGCGGTGCTGACCTTCGAGGCCGACGGCCGGCTGAAGCTGATCAATCCGGCCGGCGCGCGCCTGCTCGGCGCCGACGCGACCGCGCTGGTCGGCCGCACCTGGAGCGAACTGGGCCTGGGCGAGCTCATGCGCGCCGACCCCGAAGCCCCGGCCAGCCGGGTGCGCGCGTACGAGTTCCCGGCCCGCGGCGGGCGCTGGCAGATCACCCACAGCCCGCTGCGCAGCCGCAGCCTGGCCGGCCACCTGCTGGTGGTGCAGCCGATCGAGCAGGCCCTGCGCGAGGAAGAAACGCAGGCGTTCGAACGCCTGCTGCGGGTGCTCGGCCACGAGATCAACAATTCGATGACCCCGATCATCTCGCTGGCCGACACCCTGCAACGGCTGATCGAACGCGGCGACGCCGGCGACGACGTCCGCGCCGGCCTGCGCCTGATCGGCGAGCGCGCGCAGTCGCTGCAGCGCTTCATCGCCGGCTACGCCGCGCTGGCGCGGCTGCCGCGCCCGCAGCCGCACGCGGTGTCGCTGCGCGCGGCCTGCACCGATGCGGCCGCGCTGCTGGACCGCTGCGGCGCGCGCATCGTCCTGGACGAGGGCGACGACCTGTGCGTGCGCGCCGACCGCGATCAGTTGCAGCAGGCGCTGATCAACCTGTTGCGCAACGCCGCCGAGGCCGGCGGCGAGGACGAGATCCGGGTGCGCTGGAGCGCCGAGGACGGACGCGCGCTGGTGCGCATCCTCGACCGCGGCCACGGGCTGCCGGCCAGCGACAATCTGTTCGTGCCCTTCTTCACCACCAAGCCCGAGGGCTCCGGCATCGGCCTGGTGCTGTCGCGGCAGATCGTGGAAGCGCAGGGCGGCCGGCTGAGCCTGCGCAACCGCGACGACGGCCACGACGGCGCGGTGGCCGAACTGGAACTGCCGCTGTGGGCGGCATGAGCGGCGCGGCACCGGCCCGGCGGCGGCCGCGACCGTAGCGGGCGCGACCGCAAACGGACGGTGCGATGTCCGATTCCGGACGGTCGCGGTGTCGCTCCCACACAGGATCAGACACTTAGACGTTCATCGGCGCTGGCACGCTCCTTGCGTGGAACCCCGCATGGACATCGCCAAGTCGCCCGCCGCCCGCCGCCCGTTCTGGAAACGCCACCGCCTCGCGCTGGCCGCCGCCGCGGCGCTGGCGCTGTGCGCCGTGGCGGCGCTGTGGAGCCTCGGCCAGGCCATGCCGAGCGTGGCCCGCACCCAGGTGTGGATCGACGACGCCCGGCGCGGGCCGATGCAGGTCGAGATCCGCGCCAGCGGCACCCTGGTGCCCAAGGACATCCGCTGGATCACCGCCGGCACCACCGCCACCGTGCAACAGGTGGTGGTGCTGCCCGGCGCGCGGGTGGAACCCGACACCGTGGTGCTGCGCCTGTTCAATCCGGCCGCCGCCGCCAACCTCGGCAAGGCCGAGGCGGCGCTGGCCGGCGCCGAGGCCGACGTCGCCGCCAAGCGCACCGCGCTGACCTCCGAACTGCTCGACCATGAGTCGACCCTGGCCGAGGCCGAGTCGACCTTCCGGATCAACCAGATGAAGGCCGACGCCTCGGTGCTCGGCGAACAGAAGGGCGTGATCTCGCGGCTGGAAGCGCGCCAGGCCACGATCACCGCCGACCAGAACCGGCAGTTGCTGGAGATCCAGCGCAAGCGCTCCGCCGCGTTCCGGCAGAACGTGCAGGCGCAGATCCGCGCGTCCGAGGCCCAGCGCGACGGCGCCCGCAGCGCGCTGGAGATCGCCCGCCAGGAGGCCGCCTCGCTGGTGGTCGTCGCCGGCATCTCCGGCATCCTGCAACAGGTGGTCGCCGAACCCGGCCAACAGGTCGCCGCCGGCGCCAACCTGGCGCGGGTCGCGCGGCCGGAAGCGCTGCTGGCCCGGCTCAGCGTGCCGGAGGTCCAGGCCAAGGACCTGGTGCTCGGCCTGCCGGTCAACATCGATACCCACAACGGCGTGGTCGAAGGCCGCATCGGCCGGATCGACCCGGCGGTGCGCGACGGCAGCGTCGCCATCGACGTGGAACTGGCGTCCAAGCTGCCGCCCGGCGCGCGCCCGGACCTGTCGGTGGACGGCCGCATCGTGCTCGGGCTGCAGAAGGACGTGGTCAGCATCGGCCGGCCGCCGCTGGCCGCGCCCAACAGCGTGTCCAGCCTGTTCGTGCTGCCCGCCGGCGCGGACGTGGCGCGGCGCACCAGCGTGACCTACGGCGCGGCGTCGAGCGACCGCATCGCGGTGCTCGCCGGCCTGCGCAACGGCGACCGCGTGATCCTGTCCGACACCAGCCAGTGGAACCAGTTCGAAGCCCTTCGCATCCGCTAACCGGAGTTGTCCCCGTGGCCCAATCGCACGACCGCCCGTCCGAGCCGCTGATCCGCCTGCAGGCGCTGCAGAAGGTGTTCCACACCGACGAACTGGAGACCCACGCCCTGTCGCAGGTCTCGCTGGAGATCGCGCGCGGCGATTTCGTCGCCATCACCGGCCCGTCCGGCTGCGGCAAGTCGACCCTGCTGTCGTTGCTGGGCCTGCTCGACGGCGCCGACGGCGGCCAGTACTGGCTGCAGGGACGCGATGTGACCGAACTGGGCAACGCCGAGCGCGCGCGCATCCGCAACCGCCAGATCGGCTTCATCTTCCAGTCGTTCAACCTGATCGCCGATCTGAGCGTCGAGGAGAACGTCGAGCTGCCGCTGACCTACCGCGACGACATCGACAAGGCCCAGCGCAAGCGCCAGGTGCGCGAGGCGCTGGACCTGGTCGGCATGAGCCACCGCCTGCAGCACTACCCCGGCCAGCTGTCCGGCGGCCAGCAACAGCGCGTGGCGGTGGCGCGCGCGCTGGCGGGGCAGCCGGCGATCCTGCTCGCCGACGAACCCACCGGCAACCTCGACAGCCGCAACGGCGAGGCGGTGGTGCAACTGCTGGAGCAACTGCACCGCGCCGGCGCCACCTTGTGCATGGTCACCCACGACGCGTCCTTCGCCCAGCGCGCGCAGCGCATCGTGCACATGCTCGACGGCAAGATCGTCGACGAAGACGCCTTCGAACGCCTGCGCCACCACTACGACGCCATGCCGGCGTTGGCCGAAGCCTGAGGCGCGCGCGATGAAAGCCGACGTGGCGATCGCCGAAGCCTGGCAGACCTGGCGCGCGCTGCTGCGCCGCCCCGCTTACCTGACCCTGGCCGCGGCGACGCTCGCGCTGGGCGTGGCCACCACCGCCGCGGTGTTCTCGCTGATCGACCAGGCCTTGCTGCGGCCGTTGCCGTTCCCGCAATCGCAGCAGTTGGTCACCCTCGGCGCGGCCCAGGGCGACGGCACCAACGTCGCCTCGCCGCTGCTGTTCGCGCGCCTGCGCGAGCTGCCGCAGCTGCGTTCGGCCGGATTGATCACCGGCTACCGCTCCACCACCAACCTCTCCAGCGGACAGGCGCCGGTGGTGGCCGCGACGGTCAGCGCCGACCGCGGCTTTCTCGACACCCTCGGCCAGCCGCTGGCGATGGGCCGCAACTTCAGCGCCGAAGAAGACCGCAAGAACGGGCCGGCCGCGGTCATCGTCAGCCACGCGTTCTGGATCGGCCACTTCGGCGGCGATCCGGGCCTGCTCAACCGCACCCTGCGCCTGGAAGGCCGCCCGGCGACCGTGGTCGGCATCCTGCCCGCCGATTTCCAATGGCCGATCGCGTTCGACCTGATGCTGCCGATGCAGCTGCCGTCGAATCCCGAGTCGGCGGCGACCAACGAGTTCCTGGTCGCGCGCATGCGCGAGGGCGTCGACGCCGGCGCGCTCAGCGTCCAGGCCGACGCCTCGATCAAGGCTGCGCTGAACGAACGCCGCGCGGCGATCGGCGAGAACGCCTACCGCAATTTCGCCGACCAGCGCTTCGACGCGCAGCCGCTCAAGCACAGTTTCACCAGCACGTCCGGCGCGACCCTGCTGCTGTTCGCCGGCGCCGCCGCCTGCGTGCTGCTGATCGTGGCGATCAACCTGACCAACCTGATGGCGCTGCGCGCGATCGCCCGCAGCCACGCGACCGCAGTGCGCGCGGCGATGGGCGCGCCGACCTCGCGCCTGGTCCTGCCGGCGCTGATGGAGGGCGCGCTGATCGGCGCGCTCGGCGCGCTGATCGGCGTGGCCCTGGCCTGGGTCGCGCTGACCCTGATGGCGGCGCTGGTGCCGCCGGAATGGCTGCGCGGCGCGCAGGTCCGCTTCACCGCGCTGTCGTGGCTGTTCGCGGCGGTCACCGCGCTGTCGGTCGCTTCGCTGGCGGCGTTGTTCGGCGTCTGGCGCGGACGCGGCGCCAACCTCGCCCATGAGCTGGTCGGCGGCGGCCGCGGCGGCTGGAGCCGCGCGGCCGGTCGCCTGGGCCGCGCGCTGGTGGTCGCGCAGATCGCCATCGCGGTGGTGCTGCTGACCGCGGCCGCGCTGTTCTCGCGCAATCTCTATTCGCTGGCGACCACGCCGATGGGCTTCGACGCGGCGCCGGTGCTGACCTTCAGCCTGTCGCCGGTGAAGACGCTGTATCCCGACACCGCCGCGGTCGAGCGGCAGACCCGGCGCTTCCTCGAACGGCTGGCGCGGCTGCCCGGGGTGCAGGCGGTCGGCGCCTCGACCAACCTGCCGACCGGCTCGCAGCTCAACATGCCGGTGGGCCTCGCCGACGGCCGCCAGATCGGGCCGCAGTACCGGCCGGTCAGCGCCGGCTTCCTCGACGCGCTGCGCGTCCCGCTGCGCGCCGGACGCGGCCTGGACGATCGCGACCGCGCCGGCGGCGAGCCGGTGTGCCTGGTCAGCGAGTCCTTCGCCCAGCGCTATCTCAGCGGCAATCCGCTCGGACAGATCCTGCACGGACCCGACCGCGGCGAACGCACGGTGGCGATGCGCATCGTCGGCGTGGTCGGCGACGTGCGCCAGTACGGCCCCGGCGAAGCGCCGCCGCCGGTGGTGTACGTGCCGCTGGCGCAGATTTCCGACGAGGTGTGGACCACCCTGCGCGATTTCGCCCCGCTCAACTACGCGCTGCGCGTGGCCGGCGCGCCGCAGACCTACGAGCCGCAGCTGCGCGCGGCCATGGCCGAGATCGACGCGGACCAGCCCATCGCCAACGTGCGCGGCATGGACGCGGTGGTCGCCGGCACGACCGACCAGCAACGCCTCGCGCTGCTGCTGGTCGGCGTGTTCGCGGCGATCGCGCTGCTGCTCGCGTCGATCGGCCTGTACGCGGTGACCTCGGTCGTGGTCGGCGCGCGCCAGCACGAGTTCGGCGTGCGCGCCGCGCTCGGCGCGCAACCGGCGAGCCTGCTGCGGCTGGTATTGAAGGACGCGGCGCTGCAGGTCGGCCTGGGCCTGTTGATCGGCCTGATCGCGGCGCTGGCGCTGTCGCGATTGATCCAGGGCTTCTTGTATGGCGTCAGCGCGGCCGACCCGCTGGCCATCGCCGCGGTGCTCGCGGCGTTGGCGTCGGCCGGCTTGCTCGCCAGCATCGCGCCGGCGCTGCGCGCATCGCGGGTGCACCCGATGCAAGTGTTGCGCGCGCCTTGATCCACTGCGAGCCATGATGTTTCGCGCGCGCAACATGCTGGAAAACACGTACGGTCGTGTTGCGCAGCGCGATCTCGCACATTGCTTGATTCGCGATGAAAATCACGAAAAACATCATAAAAGACACAGCGCTACGATTGACAGCGATACACGCGCAAACGATTCTGAGTTCATCAAGGACACAACAGACAGGACGTCGAAACCACTGCGCACCAGGCACCGCGTTCGCGAGAACGCATCCTTGCATCGATAGCGGCGAAAGATTCCGCCTCTGCCGATCGCGGCCGAACTCCCCTTCGGCGATAAGCCCTCGCGCGCAGCGCAACACACACAATCGGACCGGATCGCTTCGTCCGCGGAACGCGGGCGCGCCGCTGCGCCGAGCCGCGGCGGGATCCGTTGCGCAACGGAAGTCCTCAGGGGAGAGGCATGCATTTGCAGAACATGATGGTGAAGTCGCGATTCTTCGAATCGATCGACTCCTACCCGCATCTGTCCGACTGGCACGACGTCGTCGCCGCACGCCTCGGTCCGGGCTGGAGCCTGCACCGCTGGTCGTTCTGGCTGCAGGCCATGCCCGACGGCGAAACGCTGCCGGCGCAGGGCTTCAAGCTGCACGTCTCGCCGGATCTGACCCGGCTCGGACAGCAGGTCGCCGCCGTCGTCGAGGTGCTGGCGCGCGAGCGCGCCGGGTTCAAGTTCGTCGCCGACCGGCACTTGCTGGAGATGATGAACTCCAAGAACTTCGCCCGCACCGCCTCGGCCAAGTTCTTCACCGTCTACCCGCGCGATCACGATCACTTCCTCGCGCTCGCCGCCGGCCTGCGCGAGGCCATGATCGGTTACGACGGCCCCTACATCCTCACCGACCGGCGCGTACCGCGCTCGCGCGTGGTGTTCTACCGCTACGGCGGCCTGACCAGCGTCAAAAGCCAGGGCGCGGACGGCGAAGTCGCGCACATGATCCAAAGCCCCGACGGCGAAGCGGTCGAAGACAAGCGCGAGCCGATGTTCCAGCTGCCCGAGTGGGTGGCCGATCCGTTCGAGCGCGAGCACGAACCCGAGCCGCAAGACGATTCGCCCTACCTGGGCGGCCGTTTCGAAGTTAAAGAAGCGATCTACTTCTCCAACAGCGGCGGGATCTACACCGCCGTCGACCGCGAAACCGGCGATACCGTCGTGCTCAAGGAAGCGCGCCCGCACGCCGGCTGGCGCGGCGCGGAAGGCAGCTACATCGCCGCGCCGGAAGCGGTGAGCCACGAATACTCGATCCTCAGCCTGCTCGAACCGCTGAACATCGCGCCCAGGCCGTATGCGCTGTTCAAGGAATGGGAGCACACCTTCCTGGCCGAGGAATACCTGGATTGGCCGACGTGGATGCAGTACTTCGTCCGCGAAGAGATCTTCCTCGGCCCGTTCGTGCGCGGCACCTGCCCGGTGTTGCCGTTCCTGCGGGCGCTGGTGCCGGTGACGCGCAACGCCATCGCGCTGATCCGCAGCGGCCACGAACACGGGGTCATGTTCGGCGACGTCTCGCCCAACAACTTCCTGATCGAAGTCGAGACCCACCAGGTGAAGGTCATCGACGTCGAGTCGGTGGTCGCCGTCGACGAACGCTCGTCGTGGCAAACGCTGTGGGCGACCCAGGGCTTCGAGAACCCCGAACGCAAGCGCCGCGGCGCGCTGGCGCCGGAAGACGATTGGTACGCGCTCGGCAAATGCGTGCTCTCGGCGATCATGCCGCTGCAGGGCCTGACCGCGATGGGAATCCTGTCCGATCGCGAGCTGGCGCAGCGGCTGGTCTACGAAAGCGGGCTGCCCGGCGACGTCTACGACCTCATCGACGCCTTGCTGCGCGCCGACCCGGACGCCGCCACGGCGATCTGCGAACGCCTGGCCGAACAGTTGCAAGGCCCGCCGCAGGAACTCAAGCTGCAGCGCGCGCCGCTGGCCGCGCCGCGTCCGCAGCCGCTGCGCCTGGCCGACGATCCGCAGGCGCCGCAGCGCATCGCCGATTTCATTCTCGCGTCCTACCGCGGCCTGTCGGCCAACGAAGTGTGGCCGGGCGATCCGAGCCTCTACGAAACCGGCAAATGGAACCTGGCCTACGGCGCGACCGGCGTGGCCCTGTTCCTGGAGGCGGCCGGGCGCGAATTGCCGGCGGAACTGACCGCCGCGCTCGCCGACGAACGCCTGCTCGGCGAGCAGGTGCGCGAGATCGGCCTGTACAGCGGCCTGGCCGGGATCGCCGCGTACCACGGCCTGCACGGCCGCACCGGCATCGCCGGCGCGCTGCTGCAGCGCGCCGCGGCGAGCCCGTTGCGCTACCGCAGCGCCAACCTGTTCGCCGGCGAAGCCGGCCTCGGCCTGGCCGCGTTGTCGCTGCACGGCAACGGCGCCGGCGGCGCGCTGGCGCTGGCCGCGGACTGCGCCGGCTATTTGCACCGCAGCGCGATCGAAGGCGAGCACGGCGTGCACTGGAAGACCGGCGCCCAGGCGGAACGGGTCCAGTACGGCTACCTGCGCGGCATCGCCGGCATCGCCTGGTTCCTGTCCGAATACGCCCGCGCCGGCGACTGCGCGCGCAGTCGGGAGCTGTCGCGGCTCGCCATCGACTACGTGCTCGCGCACGCGGTCACCGATGCCAAGGGCCGGCTGCAATGGGGCGTGGACATCAAGGACATGCGGCTGATGCCGTACTGGTCCAACGGCGCGGCGGGCATGGGCGGCGTGCTGCTGCGCATGGGCGTGCTCGACCGGCGTCCGGATTACCTCGCCGTGGCCTGCGATCTGGCCCATTCGGCCTTCAGCAAGCTCTCGGTCAACGTCGGCCAGCTCGACGGGCTGGCCGGCATCGCCGACTTCCTGCACGACCTGTGGCTGGTCACCGGCGAAGCCCGCTTCCGCCATCAACTCGACGAAGTCCTGCAGGGCATCGCCTTGTTCGCCACCCGCACCGACGAAGGCCTGGCCTTCCCCGGCGCGCTGAGCCAGCGGCTGAGCTGCGACTTCGCCACCGGCTCGGCCGGCGTCGGCCTGTGCCTGCTGCGCGCGCGTTCCGGCGGGGCGCGCGTGCTGCACGATTTCGCTCTGCCCAGCGCCGCCCTGTTCGGCGCCGCTGTGTCGGGCGCCGGCCCGACGGCCACCGACGCGCTCGACGCCGATACGTACGCCGCCGGAGAAGCGGCGTGAGCCTGACGCGCCGGGCCGGCAACGTCGCGCGGGTGATCGCGCTGTGCTTCCGCTTCCCGATCCGGCAGATGCGCTGGCGGCGGCGCACGCTGTACCGCATCTTCGCCGTGCACCTGCTGGTCACCTTCGGCTGGTCGTTCGGCGATCCGCTGCTGCAAAAGCTCATGGTCGATCACCTGGTCGCCAAGGACTTCGCCGGCCTCGCCGCGGTGCTGGCGGCGATGCTCGGCATCTACGCGGTGGTCCACTATCTGTCGTGGAAGAACCAACTGGCGCAGGCGCGCGTGCACTACACGCTGCAAGCGCGGCTGATCGACCGCGCCGCGGCCTCGCTCTACGCCGAGCGCATCGGCCGCGACCGCAACGCCGGCGCCAAGCTGCTCGGCCGCCTGCACGCCGAACCCGCGCAGCTCACCGAACTGGTCCAGTTCGACCTGGAAGCGATCGGCATCCTCGCCGGCGGCATTTTCGCCCTGGTGTTCTGCAGCCTGGTCTCGCCGTTCGCGGTGTTGCCGCTGCTGATCCTGGTGCCGCTGGTGCTGTACATGACCGTGCGCGATTTCGGCTCGACCCAGACGGCGGCGGTGCGGGTGGAGCGGCGCAAGAACGAAGCCATCGCCCGGCTCAGCGAGAACCTCGACGCGCTGCCGCTGTTCGCGCCGTTCCGCCTGCTCGGGCGGGTGCGCCGCTCGATCGCGCTGGGGTTCCTCCCGTATCAGCGCTCGGCTTATGCGCTCAGCGCGTCGCGCGCCAAGGTCAGCCGCGACACCCGGATGATGATGACCACCGCCGAGTTGCTGGTGATCCTGACCGCGGCGATGGTGGTGATCTACGCCCAGCTCTCGATCGGCGCATTCTTCGCCCTGACCGCTTCGTACTGGCGGCTGGTCGGCTCGCTGCGCGAATTCGCCGAGCGCCTGCCGAACCTGCCGATCCACTACGGCCGCATCCGCCGCTTCGAACGTTTCTGCGCGCGCGCCCCCGGCCGCTGGTACGAGAACGCCTGGCGCGACGCGCGCGGCGAGGCGCTGGAGCTGCAGCGCCTGTCGCTGCGCCTGGACGCGCAGCGCAGCGTCGGCCCGATCGACCTGCGGGTGGAACCCGGCCGCAGCCTGATCCTGCTCGGCCCCAACGGCGCCGGCAAAAGCACCCTGCTCGGCCTGATCGCCGGCAACGGCATGGAGCACGAAGGCGAGCTGCGCACGCCCTCGCCGATCAGCCTGGCGCTGTCGCCGCCGCGCTTCCCTCATCTGAGCGCGAGCCGGCTGCTGGCGCTGGACGCGCGCGAACCGCTGGACCGCGACCGCCTGCTCGGGCTGGCGCAGCGCCTGGGCCTGAACCTGGAGCGCTTGCAGGAAGTGCCGGGGCACTGGTCCGACGGCGAGAAGCGGCGGCTGGCGATCCTGCTGGCGCTGAGCAAGCCCGCCGCGCTGTACCTGTTCGACGAACCGCTGTCGGGCGTCGACATCCAGTCCAAGGACGAACTGCTGCGCCTGATCCTGGAGGAAACCTCGCACGCGGTGTGCGTGGTCGCCCTGCACGAACCGGACATGGCCGCGCGCTTCAGCCAGCGCCTGGACATCGAACCCGGCGTGCGGCCGCTGCCGCAAGCGCCGGTGCCGCTCGCGCTCGTATCCGCGCCCGAACCCGAACCCACGCCCGAGTACGACCGCGAGCGCGAACCCATGCCCGAATACGCCTCGCCCGCGGCCTAGCCACGGGCGCCCTACTCGCCGCCTGCGGACGCGGAGCCCGCGGCCGGCGCGACATCAACGCTCCGCACTATCGAAAAGGAGTTTCACAAATGAACAAGGTCCTCTCGCTGCAGAGCCTGGAAAACACTCAGCAGCGCGCCGCCGCCGCCAGCACGGTCAGCAACCACTGCAGCGCCGCCAGCAACCAGAACTGCACCAACCAGCAGCAGCAGGAACTCCCGCAGCTGCCGTAATCGGCGCCTGATCCGGGTCTTCGCCAGTCCGCGGCTGGCGGAGCCCTCTGTGCGCGGCCGTACGCGGCCGCGCTCACGACGAGAACACGTTCATGAACAAAGTACTGTCCTTGCAGCGCATGAACCCCGACGACTGCTCACCGTGCCTGCCCAGCACGCTGAGCTTTTTTTGCAGCGTTTCCAGCTGCCAGAACTGCGTGGTGCAACCGCCGGAGCCCCAGCCCTACCCCTGAGCGGCCGCATCCGCCATTCGGTTCGGTAGCGGATGTGTATTGAAGCTTCGCCGGCAGCCTGTATGCTGCCGCCCGAGGCCCTATGACCGTACCGACCACGCAAGCGCCGGAACTCACCGCCGAGGGCAGCGAGCCCTCGCGCTTGCGCCTTTCCGGCTGCTGGACGCTGGAACACGCACTGGCCGTCGGCGCCGCGCTCAAGCAAGCGCCGCACGAGGTCGCCGAGGTCGACGCCACCGGGGTACAGCGCCTGGATTCGGTCGGCGTGCTGCAGCTGATGCGCTTCGCGCGCCGGCACGAGCTCGACTTCGACGCGGTGTTCCGCTTCCACGACAGCCACCGCGCGCTGGTCAGCGCGATCGAGGACGTCGCCGACGAGCGCCCGAAGAAGAAGCGCGAGTACGGCTTCCAGGCCGCGCTCGGGCGCCTGGGCTTCGCGGTCACCGACAACTGGAAGGAAGTGCTGGCGCTGGTGGCCTTCTTCGGCGAAACGCTGGTGAAGATGCTGCGGCTGTTCAAGAACCCCAGCCGCTTCCGCCCCACCGCCACCGTCCACCACATGGAGCAGGTCGGCCTCGACGCGGTGCCGCTGATCGCGCTGCTGTGTTATCTGGTCGGCGCGGTGGTGGCGTTCCTGGGCTCGACCATCCTCAAGGATTTCGGCGCGACCATCTTCGTGGTCGAGTTGGTCAGCATCGCCTTCCTGCGCGAGTTCGGCGTGCTGCTGACCGCGATCGTACTGGCCGGCCGCACCGCCAGCGCGTTCACCGCGCAGATCGGCGCGATGGTCAGCCGCGAGGAAGTCGACGCGATCCGCACCCTGGGCATGGACCCGGTCGACCTGCTGGTGATCCCGCGGGTGCTGGCGCTGCTGGTGATGCTGCCGCTGCTGACCTTCGTGGCCATGATCGCCGGCCTGCTCGGCGGCCTGACCGTCGGCGCCTACGGCCTGGACATCCCGCCGCAGCAATACCTGGCGCGCATGCACGAGACCATGCAGCTGCGCCACTTCCTGGTCGGCATGTCGAAAGCGCCGATCTTCGCCCTGCTGATCAGCCTGATCGGTTGCCTGGAGGGCCTGCAGGTCAAGGGCACCGCGCAGTCGGTCGGCGAGCGCACCACCTCCAGCGTGGTCCAGTCGATCTCGCTGGTGATCGTGCTGGATGCGTTCTTCGCGATCTGGTTCATGGAGATGGGCTGGTGAGCCTGGCCATCGCGAAGCGCGACGCGGAGACGCCGCGGTGACGAGCGCCGATTCCCCGGCGGTCCCGACCGCCCGCGCCGACGGCGAGGCCGGCGACGACGTCATCATCCGCATCCGCGGCCTGGTCAACCATTTCGGCGAGCAGGTGGTCCACGACGGCCTCGACCTGGACGTCAAACGCGGCGAGATCATCGGCGTGGTCGGCGGCTCGGGCACCGGCAAGTCGGTGATGATGCGCTCGATCCTGGGCTTGCGTAAGCCCAACGCCGGGCAGATCGAAGTGCTCGGCATCGACGCGCGCAACCCGGACCCGCAGCTGCGCCGCGAGATCGAGCGCAACACCGGCGTGCTGTTCCAGGACGGCGCGCTGTTCTCGTCGCTGACCGTGGGCGAGAACGTGCAGGTGCCGCTGAAGGAGTACCACAGCGAACTGCCCGACTCGCTGCGCTACGAACTGGCGCTGCTCAAGGTCAAGCTGTCGGGCCTGCCGGCCGACGCGATCGACAAGCTGCCTTCGCAGTTGTCCGGCGGCATGCGCAAGCGCGCCGGCCTGGCCCGCGCGCTGGCGTTGGACCCGCCGCTGCTGTTCCTCGACGAACCCACCGCCGGCCTCGACCCGATCGGCGCGGCCGCGTTCGACCGGCTGATCCGCACCCTGCAGCAGGCGCTGGGCCTGACCGTGTTCCTGATCACCCACGACCTGGACACGCTGTACGCCATCTGCGACCGCATCGCGGTGCTGGCCGACAAGAAGGTCATCGCCTGCGCGCCGATCCAGGAGGTCGAGAAGCTCGATCATCCGTGGGTGCAGGAATACTTCCACGGCCCGCGCGCGCGCGCGGCGCAGGTGGCGCGCGACAAGAACGAACATGGCCGGGACGCGCACGCCAGCCGCACGCACGATGGTGCCGGCAAGCGCGACCCGGCCCACGGCGCGGACGAGGATGCAGCGGCGCGATGAACGCCCTGCTCGCCGATACCGGCACGCTGTGGAGCGTGTCGATCTGGGGGCTGTTGTGCGCGGCCGCGGCGACGCTGTGGTGGCGCAAGGCGCGCATCGCGACGCTGGCGCTGTTGGCGCTGGCGCTGGCCGCAGCGTTCGCGCGCGGCCTGCTCGCGCCGCCGGCGCTGGCCGCGTTGGCGCTGCTGGCGCTGGCCGCATGGCTGGTGCGTCCGGCGCGGCCGCGTGCGGCGCGCATCGGCGGTCACGTAGTGTTCGTGCTGACCGCGTTCGCGCTCGGCCTGCACCTGCTGCCGGGTTTCGACAATCCGCGCTTGCTCGCCGACCTCACGCTCAGCGCCGGCTCGGCGCCGATGTCGCTGTACTTCAACTTCGACAAGCCGCTGGCCGGATTCTGGCTACTGCTGTGTTGGCCGCTGCTGCGCCTGTACGGCCCGGGCGAGCGGCCGCTGGCGGCCTCGCTAGGCGCGGGCCTGGCCGGCGCGGCGGCCGCGGCGGCGCTGTGCCTGGGCCTCGGCGTCGCCCTGGGCCTGCTCGCCTGGGCGCCGAAGTGGCCGTGGTTCGGCGCGCTGTGGGCGCTCAACAACCTGCTGCTGGTGGCGCTGACCGAGGAAGCGATGTTCCGCGGCTACCTGCAGGAAAGCCTGCAGCGGCGCTGGCAGGCGCAGCGCTGGGGCGCGCACGCGGCGATCGCGGTCGCGGCGCTGGCGTTCGGGCTGGTCCATCTCGGCGGCGGCTGGCGGTTCGCGCTGGCGGCGACGCTGGCCGGGCTGGCCTATGGCTGGGCCTACCGCAAGGGCGGCCTGGCCGCCGCGGTGCTGGCCCACTTCGGCCTCAACCTCCTGCATTTCACCCTGTTCACCTACCCCTGGCTGGCATGATGCCGGCCGTGGCTCTGCCGTTCGAAGGTGCCTGATGGAAACCAAGGCCAACTACGTGCTGATCGGTGCGTTCACCATCGTGGTGACGCTGTTCCTGTTGCTGTTCGCCTTGTGGGCGGCCAAGTACTCCTCGGAGAAGAGCTGGCGCGAGTACGCGGTGATCTTCAACGAACCGGTCACCGGCCTGTCGGAAGGCAGCACCGTGCAATACAACGGCATCGGCGTGGGCACGGTGCAGCAGCTGAGCCTGGCGCCGGACGATCCGCGCCGGGTCATCGCCAAGCTGCGCCTGCAGGCCGACGCGCCGGTCAAGACCGACACCCGCGCCAAGCTGTCGCTGACCGGCATCACCGGCACCCCGATCATCCAGCTCACCGGCGGCAGCCCCAACAGCCCGCGCCTGGCCGAGTCCGGCAACGGCGACGTGCCGATCATCCAGACCGAGGCCTCGGCGCTGCAGAACATCGCCGACACCGCCAACCGCCTGGTCGCGCGCCTGGACCAGGTGCTCAGCGACGACAACGTCCAGCACGTGTCCAAGACCCTGGCCAACATCGAATCGCTGACCGGCTCGATCGCCGACCAGCGCGGCGACCTGCGCGACCTGATCGCCAACGCCAAGAAGTCCAGCGAGCAGCTCAGCCAGACCCTGGCCACCACCAACCGCGCGGTCGAAAGCGTCGACCGCGAACTGGCGCAGAAGCTGCCGGGCGTCATCGACAAGCTCGACAGCACCCTGACCAAGCTCGATTCGGCCGCTTCCGGCGCCAACGGCATCCTCAACGACAACCGCGCCGCGATCAGCAGCTTCGCCAACGACGGCCTGGCCCAGCTCGGCCCGACCCTGGCCGAACTGCGCGCGCTGGTGCGCGACCTGCGCCGGATCAGCGACCGCCTCGACAGCAACCCGACCCGTTACCTGCTCGGCCGCGACGCCGCCAAGGAATTCGAGCCCGAGAAGGCCGCCCGATGAACTCCGCGACCCGCCGCCCCGACCGCCGCCACGCGAACGCCACGACCATGCCGACGACCCGCGCGCTACGCCCCTTCTCCGCCGCGCCGCTGCGCCTGTTCGGCGCCGGCCTCGCCGCCGCGCTGGCGCTGTCGGGCTGCTCGATCCTCGACGAAAAGCCCAAGACCCCGACCGTGCAGTACGCGCCGGACCCGCGCGTGCCGGCCGATCCGTCCTGGCCGCAGGCGAACTGGCAGTTGTCGGTGAGCGTGCCGAGCGCGGCGCGCATGATCGACAGCCTGCGCATCGCGGTGCGCCCGAGCGGCGACGAAGTCCAGGTCTACAAGGGCGCGGCCTGGGCCAAGCTGCCCAGCAACATGATCGAGGACGCGCTGCTGCGCACGCTGGAGGACTCGGGCAAGATCGCCGCGGTCGCGCGCCAGGGCAGCGGCATCGGCGCCGAGTACAAGCTGGTGCTGGACCTGCGCCGGTTCGAATCCGACTACGCCGGCAACGCGGTGCCGTCGGCGGTGATCGAGATCAACGCCAAGCTGTTCCACACCGTCGACCAGAAAGTGGTCGCCTCGCGCACCTTCCTGCAGTCCACGCCGGCGGCGACGACCGAAGTGCGCGACGTGGTCGCCGCGTTCGAGCGCTCGCTGGCCGCGGGCACGGGCGAGATCGCCGGCTGGACGCTGGCGTCGGGCGACGCGCACGAGAACAGCCACAAGCGCTGATCGGGCGCGGACCGGCCGCCGCGCCGGCACGCCTCCGAACCACGGCGACGGCCGCGCGCGAGCGCGGCCGTTCGCGTTTGTCGCATGGCGCTTGTCGCGCTGAGTCCGCTGCGCTGACGCATTCGCTCTCGGCTAAGGACCTTAAGACCCGGCGCGTCCGCTCTTGTCGGAGCGCCTCAGATCCGACGCGTTCGCGCTTGTGGGAGCGCCTCAGACCCGACGCCTTCTCTCGTGGGAGGGCCCTCAGGCCCGACGCCTTCCGCTCCGATCGCCGCGCCCCCGATCACCGCCGCGGCGCAATCACCCGGAACGTCAGATTGATCCGCTCCCCCACCGGCCGCGCGGTCCGCGGCAGCGCATGCCGGTAGTTCGCCTGGGTCGGTCCCGCCATCACCAGCAGGCTGCCGTGCCCAAGTTCCAGCGCCGCCTTCAACGACGGATCGCGCCGGTGCTTGAGCGCGAAGCGCCGCCGCGCGCCCAGGCTCAGCGAGGCGATGACCGGCGCCGGGCCGAGCTCGGGTTCGTCGTCGCTGTGCCAGCCCATCGCGTCGCGGCCGTCGCGGTAGCGGTTGGCCAGCACGCTGTTGAACGCCGCGCCGAGTTCGCGCGCGAGCCGCTCGCGCACCGGCCGCAGCGCCGGCGGCCACGGCTGCGGGCGGAACTCGGCGCCGGAATAGCGATAGCGCGCGTCGGGGTCGCCGATCCAACTGCTCAGCCGCGGCGAAGCGTGCTCGCGCCCGAACAGGCGGATGCGGTGCACTTCCCACGCGGTCTGCGCCAGCACCGCCGCGTACAGCGCATCGGCCGCGTCGGCGTCGAGCCAGTGCGGGTCGTAGGCTAGGTCGGCGTCTTGCAGCGGCAGGCGGGTCGGCGGCATCGGCCGGCACGCTAGCACGCGCGGCGCGGCGGCCGCGATCCGATTCCTGCGCCGGCCCGCGCGACGGCGGGCCTCCATACCCGGCCGCACCGATCCGGCTGGAAATCGTTTCAAACACACCGCGAACGTGCGTGCTTGCGCGTCGCGGGCGCGCGCGTCGCCGCGAATCGCGCCGGCGGAAATGGCGCCTGCCGGGCAAACCCGCGACAATGGCCGGATTGCACGCAAGAGTACCGCCAGCATGAGCGAACAGCCGACCGGCACGGTCCCGTCCGACACGCCAGCCATCGAGATCGAACGCGACGTCATGGAATACGACGTCGTCACCGTCGGCGCCGGTCCGGCCGGCCTGGCGTTCGCGATCCGGCTCAAGCAGCTCAATCCGGAGCTGTCGGTCTGCGTGATCGAGAAGTCCAGCACCATCGGCGCGCACATCCTGTCCGGCGCGGTGATCGAGCCCGGCCCGCTCGACGCGCTGCTGCCGGGCTGGCGCGACAACCCGCCGCCGATCTGCGTGCCGGCCGGGCAGGACGAGTTCTGGTTCATGACCAAGACCGGCGGCTACAAGTCGCCGATCGTGCCGCCGGACATGAACAACCACGGCAACTTCATCGTCAGCCTCGGCGCGATGTGCGCGTGGATGGCGCCGCAGGCCGAAGCCCTCGGCGTGGAGATCTACGCCGGCTTCGCCGCCGCCGAAACCCTGCACGATGCCGACGGCCGCGTCGCCGGCGTGCGCATCGGCGACATGGGCATCGCCAAGGACGGAACCCACAAGCCCGGCTTCACCGCCGGCATCGACATCCGCGCCAAGGTCACCGTGTTCGCCGAAGGCGCGCGCGGCCACCTGACCAAGCGCCTGATCAAGCGTTTCGAGCTCGACGCCGAAAGCGATCCGCAAGGCTATTCGATCGGCATCAAGGAGCTGTGGCAGGTCCCCGAGGATCGCGTCACCCCGGGCAAGATCGTGCACAGCGTCGGCTGGCCGGCCGACAGCCGCACCTACGGCGGCAGCTTCCTCTACCACCTGGACAAGGGCCGCATCGCCCTGGGCTACGTCAGCGGCCTGGATTACAGCGACCCGGACTACAAGCCCTGGGAAGCGTTCCAGCAGTGGAAGAACCACCCGCTGATCAAGCCGCTGCTGGAAGGCGGCAACCTAGTCTCGTCCGGCGCGCGCGCCATCGTCACCGGCGGCTGGCAGTCGCTGCCGAAACTCGACATGCCCGGCGCGCTGCTGATCGGCGACACCGCCGGCCTGCTCAACGTGCCCAAGATCAAGGGCACCCATCAGGCGATCCGCTCGGGCATGCTCGCCGCCGAGCATCTGGCCGCGCAGCCGCAGCTCGACAGCGCCGGCTTCGACGCCAAGCTGCGCGCGTCCGATGCGATGGCCGAGCTCAAGAAGGTGCGCAACATCAAGCCCGGCTTCAAGA
Source organism: Lysobacter enzymogenes (assembly GCF_023617245.1). Classification (NCBI taxonomy): domain Bacteria; kingdom Pseudomonadati; phylum Pseudomonadota; class Gammaproteobacteria; order Lysobacterales; family Lysobacteraceae; genus Lysobacter; species Lysobacter enzymogenes. The sequence goes on along the minus strand of NZ_CP067396.1, from coordinate 1,183,599 downwards.
AGGGCTTCTGGTTCGGCATGCTCAACGCGGCCTGGGAAACGGTCACCGCCGGCGGTTCGCCGTGGACGCTGAAGAACAAGGCCGACTGGTCCTCGCTGGACAAGCTCGGCCAGGCCGAACAGCCCAAGCGCGACTACGCCGACCGCACCCTGGCCCCGCGCGACCGCCTCGCCGGCGTGTACTTCGCCGCGACCGAACACGACGAAGACCAGCCGGTGCACCTCAAGGTCGCCGACACCAACGTCTGCGTGACCCAGTGCGCGAGCGAGTACGGCAACCCGTGCACGCGCTTCTGCCCGGCCGGCGTGTACGAGATCGTCGAGGAAGAAGGCGCCAAGCGCCTGCAGATCAACGCCGCCAACTGCGTGCACTGCAAGACCTGCGACATCAAGGACCCGTACGAGATCATCACCTGGGTCACGCCGGAGGGCGGGTCGGGGCCGAACTACCAGAACATGTAGCTTGGTCGCTTGCGCGCGCCGACGGCGCGCGCGAGGCCCGCAAACGAAGAGGCGCGGCAACCTAGTTGCCGCGCCTCTTGTGTTTTTGCGGTCGCCCTTGCGCGATGCGTGCGCAGACCGAGCGCGCGAAGCAGGCCGGCGAAACGCGCCGGCCGGCACGCTCGCGCTTCGACATCGGGACGCCGAATCGCCGCCGCCGCAGCCGCCGTCAGCGGCTGACGATCTTCCAGTTCATGTCGCCGACCGTGTACACGCCGCCACCGGACTTCACCGTCGGCCCGTCGAGCAGGTGCACGTAGTTCTGGCCGGTGCTGCGGTTGCGCCAGAAGATGTCGTCGCGGCCGTCGCCATCGTAGTCGCCGCTGTTGGCGACCTGCCAGTTCTGGTCGGGCTCGTTGTGGGCCAGGTTGACCACGCTGGGCGCGATGCCGCTCATCGTCCAGACGTAGCACTCGCCGCTGGCGCTGCTGCGCCAGTAGATGTCGCTGCGCCCGTCGCCGTTGAAGTCGCCGATCGCGGCGACCCGGTAGTTGCGATCGGCCACCAGCGGCGCGGCGCCGGAGCCGGCGATGACGCGGGGGCCGGCCATCAGGTGGATGTAGTTCTGGCCGTTGGCGGCGTTGCGCCAGAAGATGTCGGCCATGCCGTCGCCGTTGAAGTCGCCCGCGCCGGCCACCTGCCAGTTCTGGTCGGGTTCGACGTGCACGGTGGCGACGCTGCTCGGCTGCAGGCCGTTCATCAGCCACACGTCGTTGGCGCCGGTGGCGCTGTTGCGCCAGTACAGGTCGGTGCGCTTGTCGCCGTTGAAGTCGCCGGTCGCCACGATCTTCCAGTTGCCGTCGGCGACCAGGGTCGAGTAGCCCGAGGACACCACCCGGCCGCCGTCCATCAGGTGGACGAAGGTCTGGCCGGTGGCGGAGTTGCGCCAGAACGCGTCGTAGCGGCCGTCGCCGTTGAAGTCGCCGGTGGCGACGACCTGCCAGGCCTGGTCGGGCTCGACGTGCACGGTGGCCGCGCGCGCCAGCCAGGCGCCGCTCATGAACCAGACATCGTTGGAACCGGTCGCCGAGTTGCGCCAGTACACGTCCGACTTGCCGTCGCCGTCGAAGTCGTTGCGCGCGCCGGAACCGACCTTGGTCGCGCGGAACGTGGCCGCGATCGGCGCGGTCTGGTCGAAGGTGCGGGCCACGTCGGCCTGGCCCTCGACGCCGCAGGCGCGGTCGCCGCACAGGTTCACGCGCGGATTGGAGAACACGCGGTAGGCGGTCTGGCCGGAATCGCCGTAGGCCATGATGTCGTAGAAATTGCCTTCGGCCGCGCTGGTCTTGTAGCCGAAGGAATAGGCGAAGGCGCCGTACTTGAGCGAGCCGCCCGAGGACGCGGTGGCGCGGTCGTGCTGCGCGCCGAGGTTGTGGCCCAGTTCGTGGGCGAAGGTTTCCTCGCGGCAGAAATAGGTCGTGCCGCCCTGGACCTCGCGGCCGTCGCTGACCACCGAATAGCCCGAGTTGGCCGAGCGCGCGGTATAGGCCTGCTGGCCGCCGCCGATGATCCAGGCCACGCCGCAACCGTTGTGGGTCGCGCGGTCGTACTTGCGCACGAACGAGACCAGGTCGGCGCCGTATTCCTCGCGCGCGGCGCGCAGGGCGTTGAAGGCCGGATCGATCGTGGCGCCGTTGACCCCGCTGAGCGCGTCGAGCGTATCGCCGTTGTCGCCGCTATCGGTGTAGTTGACCTGCAAGGTGCCGACCAGGCGCAGGCGCGCGCCGGTCTGGCTGTTGCGATAGGCCTCGTTGGTGATGTCGACCAGGTTGCTCACCCGGGTCACCGCCTGCGAGGCGCCGCCGAGGCCGGCGGCGAAACCGTTGCTGTAGCCGATCAGCACGTCGATGGTGGCGACCGCGCCGCCGGCGGCGTTGGCCGACACGGCGGCGGCCGCGGCCACCGGCCCGCTGTAGGCCTGCTCGGCCGCGTGCGGGATCTTGAAGTCGTCGGCCTGCACCGAGGCTTCCTGCCCGGTCAGCGCCAACCGCACCGGATCGGTCTCCACCAGCCACGAGGCGCCGTCGCGCATGGTCAGCTTCAGCGACGGCTTGCCGGGCTGGTCGATCACGCCGAACACCGCGTGCGCGCCGAAGGTAACGATGGCCTGCTTGCCGGCGTCGCCGTCCTCGACCTGGCCGACCCAGGTCCAGTCGCCGCTGTCGTGCTCGACATGGCGCTGGTAGCGGAACGACAGGGTCTGGCCCGAAGGCGTGGTCACCCGCAGGCGGCCGCTGGCGATGGCGGCGAGCGCATGGCGCTCGCTGAGCCCGGCGCGGTGCCAGGTGTAGGCGCCGTCGCTCAGGACTTGCGGCTTGGCGGAGTAGTCGACCAGATCGCCGCGGTCGGGCGCGGCGGCGAAGCCGGCGGCGGCGCGTTGCGGCAACGGCGCGGGCACGGCGCGGAAGCCGTCGCGGGCCTGACCCGCGCTCACGCCTGCGCTGGCGAAGCCCGCGGGCGCCGCCGGCTGCGGCGCCGCCGGCGAGCCGGCCTGCGCGATGCGCTGCGAGGTTTCGCCCCATCCCCACCAGCCCGCGGCCCCCATCAAGGCCACGGCTCCCACCAAGAACGTACGACGCATGACGAACCGACCGATTTCGAGTTGAACTGCGCTGCGCATCCTGCATGGATGAACGAGCGACTGCAACGGGCTGAACGCCGCCGGCCCCTGTCACGCAAGCGAAGCAATCCACTATTGCGCACAGTTTTCGCATGCGGCGGCGGCAACGCCGGCGATCGGCCGCTGTTCAGCGCCGCGGTTTCCCGATTCAGGCGCCCGGGCGCTTGCCGGCGCGGACGTGAACCGCCGGTCCCGGGCCGATCCTGGGCCGGCCCCGCGTCGGCCGATCGCCGGCCGACCGCCCCCGCCCGGCGCCCGCGGCGCGACCGGCGCCGCAAACGCAGAAGCCGCCTCGCGGCGGCTTCTGCATCGGTCCGGCGGCGCGGCCCGGGTCAGGCCTTGCGCAGCGGCACGCCGGTCTTTTCCCGCAGTTCGTCCTCGCCGACGCCCGGCGCGGTCTCCACCAGCACCAGCCCGTCGGCGGTCACGTCCATGACCGCCAGTTCGGTGATGATGCGGTTCACCACGCCCAGGCCGGTCAGCGGCAGGGTGCACTCGGGCAGGATCTTGTGCTCGCCGTTCTTGGCGGTGTGCTCCATCAGCACCACCACGCGCTTGACCCCGGCGACCAGATCCATCGCGCCGCCCATGCCCTTGACCATCTTGCCGGGCACCATCCAGTTGGCGAGGTCGCCCTGGTGGGTGACCTGCATGGCGCCGAGGATGGCCAGGTCGATGTGGCCGCCGCGGATCATCGCGAAGCTGTCGTGGCTGCCGAAGTAGCTGGCGCCGGCGCGCGCGGTGACGGTCTGCTTGCCGGCGTTGATCAGGTCGGCATCGACTTCGTCTTCGGTCGGGAACGGGCCGATGCCGAGCAGGCCGTTCTCGGACTGCAGCCACACGTCCATGCCGTCGGGAATGAAGTTGGCCACCAGGGTCGGCAGGCCGATGCCGAGATTGACGTAGGCGCCGTCGGTGAGTTCCTGCGCGGCGCGCTGCGCCATTTCGTCGCGGGTCCAGGGCATTTCGAATTCCTCAAAGAAAGGGGCGGCGGCCTCAGGCGCGCACGGTGCGCTGCTCGATGCGCTTCTCGGGCGTGGCGTTGACCACGATGCGGTCGACGTAGATGCCCGGCAGGTGCACCTGGTCCGGATCGAGCTGGCCGATCTCGACCAGTTCCTCGACCTCGACGATGCAGACCTTGCCGGCCATCGCGCAGGCCGGATTGAAGTTGCGCGCGGTCTTGCGGAACACCAGGTTGCCGGCCTTGTCGGCCTTCCACGCCTTGACCAGCGACACGTCGGCCTTGAGCGCGGTTTCCATCACGTAGTGGTGGCCGTCGAACTCGCGCGTTTCCTTGCCTTCGGCCACCACCGTGCCGTAGCCGGTGCGGGTGAAGAACGCCGGGATGCCGGCGCCGCCGGCGCGCAGGCGCTCGGCCAGGGTGCCTTGCGGGTTGAATTCCAGCTCCAGTTCGCCGGACAGGAACTGGCGCTCGAACTCCTTGTTCTCGCCGACGTAGGACGAAATCATCTTCTTGATCTGGCGCGTTTCCAGCAGCAGGCCCAGGCCGAAACCGTCGACGCCGGCGTTGTTGGAGATCGCGGTCAGGCCCTTGGCGCCGCTGTCGCGCAGCGCGCCGATCAGCGCCTCGGGAATGCCGCACAGGCCGAAGCCGCCGACCGCGAGGATCTGGCCGTCGGCGACGACGCCCTGCAGCGCGTCGTGTGCGTTGGGATACAACTTGCTCTTGGCGGCGACCGCGTCGGCCATGGGACAGCTCCTGTGAGGGATGCGCCCAGTTTAGCGCGCGGCCGCGCGCGGCAGCAGCGGACTTTCGGGCAATGCCCGCACAGCGCAACGGCTGTGCCTGGATTGCAGGCGAAGGCTAGACTTGCGGCATGAGCCGACTCGCCCTGGTCACCGCCATCGCCAGCGCCGGACAGGACGACGACCTGTCGCCGCTGCTCGCCGCCTGCCTCGCCCGCGGCCTGCGCGCCGAGATCCGCGCCTGGGACGACCCCAGCGTGGCCTGGGCCCGATACGACGCCGTATTGCTGCGCTCGCCGTGGGACTACAGCGCCCGCTACGGCGAGTTCCTGGCGTGGTGCGAGCGCGTCGACGCCGCCAGCCGCCTGCTCAATCCGTGGCCGGTGCTGCGCTGGAACAGCGACAAGCGCTACCTCGCCGACCTCGCCGCGCGCGGCGTGCCGGTGGTGCCGACCGCCTTCGTCGGCGCCGACGGCGATCCGCTGCCGGCGTTGCAGGAGTTCCTGGCCGCGCACGCCGACGCCGAGGAGTTCGTGGTCAAGCCGACCGTCAGCGCCGGCTCGCGCGACACCCAGCGCTATGCGCGCGCGCAGGAGTTCGCCGCCGCCAACCACCTGGCGCGACTGCTCGACGAAGGCCGCGACGCGATGCTGCAACCCTATCTGGCCGCGGTGGACCGCGACGGCGAGACCGCGCTGATCCACTTCAACGGCGGTTTCAGCCACGCCATCCGCAAGGGCGCGATGCTGCAGCGCGAGGACGCGCTGAACCTGCGCGCGGTCGAACGCATCGCCGCGCGCGAGGCCGGCGAGGACGAGCGCACCGTCGCCCTGCACGCGCTCAACGCGGCCAGCGCGCGGCTGGACCTGGAAGAACCGCTGGCCTATGCGCGGGTCGACCTGATCCGCGATGCGCAGGGACGGCCGCAGGTGCTGGAACTGGAGCTGTGCGAACCGTCGTTGTTCTTCGCCCACGCGCCGGGCAGCGCGGAGCGGTTCGCGCAGGTGCTGGACGAACTGCTGGCGACGTCGGGCGCCGGCTAAGTTTCGATGCCTTCCTGTAGGAGCGACGCAAGTCGCGACCGCGACAGCGCAACTGCGGCGACAGTTGCGGCGTAGTTGCGTTGTCGCGGTCGCGGCTCGCGCCGCTCCTACAGGTAGATCGCGCAGATTCCCGCGCCGTAAAAAGCGAAGACCGGCCTCGGCCGGTCTTCGCAATGCATCGAAAACCGACGAAGGCTTACGAACGGCCGTACACGTCCTCGAGCCGGACGATGTCGTCCTCGCCCAGGTAGCTGCCGGACTGCACTTCGATCAGCTCGACCGGCTCGGTGCCGCGGTTGCGCAGGCGGTGCACGCTGCCCAGCGGGATGTAGGTGCTCTGGTTCTCGCGCAGTTCGAACACCTTGTCGTCGCAGGTGACCTCGGCCACGCCCGACACCACGATCCAGTGCTCGGCGCGCTTGTGGTGCTTCTGCAGGCTCAGCACGCCGCCGGGCTTGACCTCGATGCGCTTGACCTGGAAACGCTCGCCCATGTCGATGGAGTCGTAATTGCCCCACGGCCGGTAGACCTTGCGGTGGAACAGGTGTTCCTGGCGGCCGGCCTGCTTGAGCTTGTCGACGATCGTCTTGACATCCTGCACCCGGTCCTTGCGCGCGACCAGGGTCGCATCGGGCGTATCGACGATGACCAGGTCTTCCACGCCGATGGTCGCGATCATGCGCCGGTCGGAGGCGCGCACCAGGCTGTCGCGGGTGTCGACCGAGATCACGTCGCCCTCGTAGCGGTTGCCGTCGGCGTCGCGCTCGGCCACCGCCCACAGCGACGACCACGAGCCGATGTCGCTCCAGCCGCAGCTGACCGGCACCACCGCGGCGCGCGCGGTCTTTTCCATCACCGCGTAGTCGATGGAATCGTTCGGGCTGGCGGCGAATTCGTCCTTGCCGACGCGGATGAAGTCGAGGTCGCGGTTGGCCTTGGCGTAGGCGGCGCGCGCGGCGGCGAGGATCGCCGGCGCCAGCGCCTGCAGTTCGTCCAGGTAGCGCTGGGCCTTGAACAGGAACATGCCCGAGTTCCAGGCATAGGTGCCGGCGGCGAGATAGCTCTCGGCGGTCGCCAGATCGGGCTTCTCGACGAAGCGGTCGACCTTGAACCCGCCCTCGCCGAGCGCGTCGCCGCGGGCGATGTAGCCGTAGCCGGTTTCCGGATAGTCCGGGGTGATGCCGAAGGTGACCAGCCAGTCCTGCTCGGCCAGCACCGCGGCGCGCGCGACCGCGTCGCGGAAGGCGTCGACGTCTTCGATCAGGTGGTCGGCCGGCAGCACCAGCATGGTCGCCGCCGGGTCCTCGGCCACCAGGTGCAGCGCGGCCAGGGCGATCGCCGGGGCGGTGTTGCGCGCGCTGGGTTCCAGCACGATGGCGCCGTTGGCCACGCCGATGCCTTGCAGCTGTTCGCCGACCATGAAGCGGTGGTCTTCGGCGCAGACGGTGACCGGGGCGCCGGTGTCCGGCAGCGCGTTGGCGCGCAGCAGGGTTTCCTGGAACAGCGAATGGTCGCCGATCAGCGACAGGAACTGCTTAGGCTGATTCTGGCGCGACAGCGGCCACAGGCGAGAGCCGCTGCCTCCGCTCAATACGACGGGGTGAAGCATCCTGGCTCCAGATTTCGGAACGGAAAGGGGCGCCAAGGATAGCCGAAGCCCCGTTCTCCCCGGCTTCACGACCGCTAAACCGCACCTGTCGAGCGCCCGTTACTATGACCGGCGTGCCAGCTTGGCGCGGCCCGCGCCGCCATGCTGGCGAATTTCGCCTCCCCATGGACGGAACGATGAACGCGCCTGCCCTGCCCGCCCCCTTGATCCTGAACGGCCCCGGCGACGCCCGGGTCGAAGCCAGCGCCTTCGGCGCCCACCTGCTGTCCTGGCACTGCCGCGGCCAGGAGCGCCTGTACCTGAGCCCGAACGCCGGCTTCGGCGCCGGCAAGGCGATCCGCGGCGGCGTGCCGGTGATCTTTCCGCAGTTCGGCGAGCGCGGCGACGGCCCGCGCCACGGCTTCGCCCGCACCCTGACCTGGGAGGCCGAATCGGCCGATCCGGCCGATCCGCAGGCCGCGCGCCTGTCGTTCCGCCTGGCCGACCGCGAGGAAACCCGCCGCCACTGGCCGCACCGCTTCGAGGCCGGCCTGGACATCGAGCCCGGCGCCGACCGCCTGCGCATCGCCCTGAGCGTGCGCAACCGCGACCGCAACGCGTTCGAATTCAGCGCCGCCCTGCACACCTACCTGGCCGTGAGCGACATCGCCACGACCCTGGTCCACGGCCTGGAAGACCGGCCCTACCTCGACAGCGCCCAGGCCGGCGCGGCCTGCCCGCCCAGCGACGCGCCGGTGCGCTTCGACGGCGAGGTCGACCGCATCTACGCCGACACCCGCCGCCCGCTGCGCATCACCGACGGCGAGCAGATGCTGCGCTGCGAAGCCGAGGGCTTCGCCGACACCGTGGTGTGGAATCCCGGCGAAGCGCTCGCCGCCGGCATGGCCGACCTGGCGCCCGGCGGCCATCGCCGCTTCGTCTGCGTGGAGGCCGCGCAGGTGCTGCAGCCGGTGCGGCTGGAGCCGGGCGAGGCCTGGACCGGCGCGCAGATCCTGATCCTGGAGGGCTCGGCCGCGCAGTACCGGATCGGCGGCTGAGCGTGTCCGGCGACGGCCGGGCGCGGCCCGGCCGCGCCGCGCGGCGCGTTCAGCCGCAGCGGTAGCTGACGTCGGCCACGCTGTTGCGGAACGGATCGGTGAGGTCGTCGGAATACTCGCCCAGCAGCAACCGCTGGCGCGGCAGCAGGTTGCCGCGGAAGAACCGGCTGAAGCCGACCAGGCCGCGGCCGCGCTCGGTCAGGCGCACGCAGTCCTCGACGACTTCGATCGTGCCCGACTGCAGTTGCTCGGTCAGGCGCACGTCGATCAGGCGGTGCTCGACCATGTACTCCTGGGTCACCACGTGGTGCAGGCGGTCGACGTGGATGCCGCCGCCGCGCTGGTGGATCTTCTCCAGCAGGTAGAACGACAGCGAGCGGTCGATCACCGTCGGCACCGAGATCGCGAAGGCGTAGCCGCCGAGCATCCACAGGCACAGCATCTGCACTTTCTCGAAGCGGCTGAACTCGGCGAAGGCCTTCAGCGCGAACAGCCCGCCGCCGACGATCGCCGCGGCCAGGGCCGCGTCCAGGACCGCGCTGTACAGCACCACGTCGACCTTGCCGTAGCGCACGTGCGCGGCGTAGACCGCCAGCAGTACGAGCACGAACGCGAACGTCGCCGCCAACGCCTTGAGGTACTTCATCGCCAGCCTTCTCCTTAGCCGTGCCTGTGCGGGGCTGCCCGTCGGGGCGCGCCTGTCGGGGTATGAACGCAATACGGGCCCGGGCGCGGACCGGATGCGGCCAGGACCGCGGCCGCGGCGCACTGTGCCGGGTCGGTCCGCCGGCTTGCCCCCGCCGGCGCTCGCGATCCCCTCGCGCAGCACCGCGCGCCACGATAGCAGCGCCGGCGGCCGCGACGCTCGCCGCCCGTCCGCCGGGGTCGCGCGCCGGAGCCGCGCCAGAGCCGGGCTGCGACCGGCGCCCGTTGCGGGCGTGTCCGCGGTCGCGCCGGGAGCCGGCGCGGGCCGCCCGCGCCGCGCTCGCCCGGCCCCGGGCCCGACGGGGGCCGGACCGGCCGACCTGCGTCGGCTGGCCGTCTCCGCTAGAATCGAGGGCTGTCGGCCGCTCCCGGCCGGACACCCCCCACAAGGAAATCCCGCACGATGAAGATCCTCGTCGGCTACAAGCGCGTGGTGGACTACAACGTCCGCATCCAGGTCAAGCCGGACGGTTCCGGCGTGGTCACCGACGGCGTCAAGCTGTCGGCCAATCCGTTCGACGAAATCGCCCTCGAAGAAGCCCTGCGCCTGCGCGACAAGGGCATCGCGACCGAAGTCGTGGTCGCCACCATCGCCCCCGCCGACGCCCAGGCGCACCTGCGCAACGGCCTGGCGATGGGCGCCAACCGCGCCATCCACGTGGTCAGCGACCAGCCGATCCAGCCGCTGACCGCCGCGCGCACCCTGCTCAAGCTGATCGAGAAGGAACAGCCGGACATCGTCATCCTCGGCAAGCAGGCCATCGACGACGACGCCAACCAGACCGGCCAGATGCTCGCCACGCTGTGGGGCCGCCCGCAGGCCACCTTCGCCTCCAAGCTCGACGTCGAAGCCGGCAAGGCCACGGTCACGCGCGAAGTCGACGCCGGCCTGGAAACCCTGGAAGTCGACCTGCCGGCGGTGGTCACCACCGACCTGCGCCTCAACGAGCCGCGCTTCATCAAGCTGCCGGACATCATGAAGGCCAAGAGCAAGCCGCTGGAAACGATCCAGTTCGCCGACCTCGGCGTCGACGCCGGCGACACGCTCAAGACCACCCATTACGCGCCGCCGCCGAAGCGCAGCAAGGGCGTGATGGTCAAGGACGCGGCCGAACTGGTCGCCGCACTGAAGCAGAAGGGGTTGCTGTAAAGCCCCTTGAGTCAAGGGGCTGCCGCGTCCCGCGCAGCGGGATGCGGCGGGGTTATGGAAGCATGACCTCCTGCAGCCGAAGCCACTCATCTTCAAATTTGGGAAATATTCTTCAATGAGCAAGGTTTTGATCGTCGCCGAACATCTCGAAGGCAAGCTCAACGCGTCGACCGCCAAGTGCGTGTCGGCCGCGCAGGCGCTCAAGCCCGAATCCATCGACATCGTCGTGCTCGCCGCCGATCCGGCCGGCGTCGCCGCGCAGGCCGCGCAGATCGCCGGCGTGAACAAGGTGCTGGCCGTCGCCAACGCCGCCAACGCCAACGCCATCGCCCAGGTGCAGGCGCCGCAGGTCGCCGCGCTGGCGAAGGGCTACAGCCACGTGTTCGGCCCCTCGACCACCTTCGGCAAGGACCTGATGCCGTGCGTGGCCGCGCTGCTGGGCGTGGCCCAGGTCTCGGACGTGATGGCGGTCGAAAGCAGCCACACCTTCAAGCGCCCGATCTACGCCGGCAACGCCATCGTCACCGTCGAGGCCCCGGCCGACCACGCCGTGGTCGCGACCGTGCGCACCGCGTCGTGGCCGGAAGCGGCCGGCGGTGGCAGCGCCGCGGTCGAAGCCGCGTCGGTCGACGCCGCCCTGCCGAGCCACACCCGCTATGTCGGGCTGGCCGCCGGCAAGTCCGACCGTCCCGACCTGCAGAGCGCCAAGCGCGTGGTCTCCGGCGGCCGCGGCGTCGGCTCGCAGGAAAACTTCAAGATCATCTACGACTTCGCCGACAAGCTCGGCGCGGCGGTCGGCGCCTCGCGCGCCGCGGTCGACGCCGGCTACGTCCCGAACGAACTGCAGGTCGGCCAGACCGGCAAGATCATCGCCCCGGAGCTGTACGTCGCCGTCGGCATCAGCGGCGCGATCCAGCACCTGACCGGCATCAAGGACGCCGGCACCATCGTCGCGATCAACAAGGACGGCGAAGCGCCGATCTTCGAGATCGCCGACATCGGCCTGGTCGGCGATCTGTTCAAGCTGCTGCCGGAACTGGAAACCGCGCTGGGCTAAGCGGCGCTGGGATAAGCGGCGCTGGAATAGGCGCTGGCGACGGGCGTCCGCAACGGCCGCCCGTCGCGACCGCGCCGGCGCGTCTCAGGCCTGCCGGTGCGCGGCGGTCGCCGCGGCGAACTCGGCCCAACTCGGGCCGCCGCGGCGCTCGTACAACATCGCCCCTGGGTGCGGCCGCTGCGCGGTGCGGCGCGGATCGACCGGCTGGCGCCGGAACGCATCGGCGCCGAGCATGCGCCACAGATAGAACGGCAACAGGCCGACGAAACTCTTCCACTGCGAACGGTACGCCAGGCACGCCGCGGCGTAGCGCAGGCGCTCGCCCAGCGTCGTCGGCAGGACCTCGCTCGCGCCGTTGTCCGGCAGCGGCGAGAGCACCTTGAACCACGGGCCGCGCAGGCCTTCGCCGTGGTACAGCGAGAACTGCCACATGCGCGCGCCGCGCGCCTGCGCCACGGCGATGCCGACCAGGTGTCCGGCGTCGTGATCGTGATGGCCGCCTTCCCAGGCCGGCATCAACACCTCGCCGCCGCGCACCGAGCCGAAACGCTCGAGCGCGCGCGGCACCGCCTCGTCCAGGCGCAGATGCAGGCCGCCGTCGGCGATGCCCCATTGCTCGCCGCAGAAATGCATGCGCGCCGGGTCCATCCCCAACGCCGACAGCACCGCGACGCTTTCGGCGCGGCGGCGGGCCATGTCCTGCCCGCCCCAGCCGCCGTCGGTCAGCCACACCGCATCGACCGCGCGGCCTTCGGCCAACGCGCGGCGCAGCCATGGGAACGCGGCGAATTCGTCGTCGGGGTGTACGAACACCGCCAGCAACGGCGGCGCCTGTGCGGGAACGTCAGAACGCATCGAAGTCCAATTGCCCCAGGCGCACCGAGTCCGCGGCGGGCACCGCCACGCCTTCGGCCAAGGGACGGAAGATCATGTTCAACGGGCTCGGACGCAGGCGCTGCGGAATCTCGAACCACAGCCCCTGCGGACGCCCGCCGCCGGGCCGCAGCCCCAAGTGCAGGCGCATCGCCCACGCCGGCGAGCGCGCCGGCGACGGCATGCCGGCCGGCAGCGCGAGCTCGTCCCAGGCCAGCAGGCCGGGCTTGCCGGTCGCGGCTTCCGCCCCGATCGCGCCCTCGCCCGCGCGCACCAGCCGATAGGCGCGCTGCGGATTGGCGATGCGCCACTCCAGCGCCGCCTGCGACCAGTCGCGACGGAAACCGTCGGCTACGGCGACCGGCGCCGCGCGCTCGATCCGGCCGAAGCCGACGCGCGCATCGAGCGGCCGCACCAGGGCGAAGCCGAGCTTGCGCAGGAAACCCGGCGTCGAATTCGCGTTGGCCACGCCGTACACCGCGCCGATGCCGGCCTGCGCGCCGAGCTGGTAGGTCGCATCGGCCAGGCGGGTGAACAACCCCTTGCCCTGGAAATCCGGGTGGGTCGCGGTGTTGAGCGACAGCATCGTCCGCATCGCGCGTCCGTTCACCACCGCCTGCGCCGGCACGCAGACGTAATGCGCCGCGAGCCGCTCGCCTTCCCAGGCGTCGCAACCGATCACCGCGCCGGCGGGATTGCGCGCATACAGCCATTGCAGGTAGGCGGCGTTGAGATGCCCGGCGCCGGGAAAACAGGCGCGGAACAACGCTTCGTAGCTCGCCAATGCCGCGGCGTCGGTGCCGACCGGACGGATTTCCACGTTCGCTTTCCTCTCGTTACCGGCGCCGCCGCTCAGCCTGCGAGTGTATCGGGGCGCGCGAGGGCCACCTACCCATTGCGCCCATCATGCCGGTCGCGCCCGCGACCGAGCCGAGAAATGCCGCGTCCGCGCGCCGCGCCTCACTCATCGTGCGAAATGCGCTTGATCAAGGGACGCCGGGCCAGCAGCTGCGACAACGGCCGCCGCGGCACCGACGCGATGTCGTAACCGAAGAACGCGAGCAGGAACTGCAGGCCCGAGACCACCGCGACGGTGGCGATCATCACCGTGCCCACCGGCGTGGCGCTTTCGGCCTGGACCGAACGCACCCAGTGCCAACCGCCGAAGCCCAGGCCGAAGCCGAGCAGCAGCACCGCCGCCAGCAGCTCCAGCGAAGCCAGCGACAGGTCGCGCAGGAAGTAGTTGTAGCCCACGCGCTTGCCCAGGTTGCGCGCGTGCTTGAACAGGAATTCGAAGAAGATCTTCGAGGCCTTCAGGCCGCTGGTCTCGTCGCCGTAGCGCGCGTCCATCGGCACGTCGATCACCACCGCGCGCACGGTGTTGAGCCGGAACAGGATGTCGGTCTCGAAGAAATAGCGCTTGCTGATGCTGTTGAACGGCAGCATCGCGGCGACGCGGGCGTGGATCGCGGTGTAGCCGTTGGTCGGGTCGAACACGTCCCAGTAGCCGGTCGACGCCTTGGCCATGAAGCTCAGGCCGAGATTGCCGATGCGCCGCGCCAGCGGCATCTGCCGGATCTGGGCCAGGTCCCAGAAGCGGTTGCCCTTGGTGTAGTCGGCCTCGCCGGCGAGGATCGGCGCGACGAACGCCGGCAGCAGCGCCGGATCCATCTGCCCGTCGCCGTCGATCTTGACGATTACCGTGGCGCCGTCGGCGATGGCCTGCTGGTAGCCGGTGATCATCGCTCCGCCCACGCCCTGGTTGTGCGGATTGCGCAGCACCCGCACGCGCGGGTCGGTGGCGTTGCGCTCGATGAACTCGCCGCTGTTGTCGGGGCAGGCGTCGTCCACGCAGTAGACCGCATCGACCTCCGGGCCGATCGCGGCGAGCACGCCGAGGATGTGCCGCGTCACCTTGTAGCTCGGGATGACCACGGCGATGCCGCTGGTCCAGGAGCATGGGGCGTTCGCGTCGCGAGTCATTCGGAATTCCAGGGCGGCTTGCAGCAGGGGCGGGCCGAAGCGGCGGCCGCCGCCGGCAGGTCGGCCATCTTAGCCGATCGCAACCGGACAGGTACGTAAATCAGGGAGTTAGGGCCGCCAGGCGTCGGCGCCGGGGCGCCAAGGCACCCCGGGCCGCGCGGCGCGGCCGGCCTACTTCGTCGGGGCCGGGGCCGGCTTCGCCGGCTCGGTCGAGGACAACGATATCCCGTCCTCGTTCTCGCGCGGCGTGAGCCCGCACGGCACGCCGATCCCGTGCAGCGCGATCACCGTCGACGGCCCTTCGATCAGGCGGCAGTCGAACTCCTGGCCCGGCTGCAGGTAGATCGCGGTGCCGTCGCCGATCATGTAGAACGCGGAACGGTAGGCGTCCGCGTCGAGCTGCCTGAACAAGGCGAACTGATGGCCCGAGCGCTTGCCCTCGCGGTCGATGCGCTCGCCGTAGCGGTCGATCGCGCCGGGCTGGTTGGCCCCGCGCCGGACCTTGTCGACCTGGGTGCTGTTCCATGCCAGGTACAGCACCATCGCCGCCAGGATCGCCCTGCCGGCATGGCGCGGCCGCAGCACGAACACCGCCAGCGCCGCCCACGCGGCGAGCATGCAGTTGTAGCGGATGAAGCGGTCGTTGAACGCCGACAGGCCGAGCGCGAAATCGGTGTGGTACTGGTAGACCTCGCGCAGCAGCCACCAGTAGCCCGCCGACGACGCCACCAGCACCGTCGCCGCCACCGCCAGGCGCAGACGCAGGCTCCACAGGCGCCATTCCACCGACGCCACCAGCACCGCGTACATCAGCAGCGGCACCAGCGCGAATTCGTAGTAGCGGCCGTGCACGCGGTCCAGGCTCTCGTACATGCCGGTGCCGGCGACCGCGGCGGAGAACACCAGCGTCACCGCGAAGAAGCAGCCGAAGCCGGCCAGCACGAACCACACCGCCGGACGCATCCAGGCGAACTGCGGCTCCAGCGCCTGCGGACGCAGCAGGTTGCGCACCGCGCTGACCGCGACCAGCAGCAGCGGCAGCGACATCAGCGTGGCCAGGAACGCGAAATGGTTGCGCAGCGCCACGATGCCCTTGCTCAGCAGCAGCGCCGGGCTCAGACCGTTCTCGATGACCGAGGACTGCGCGCCGTAGTGGCCGCCGAACGGATTGAGCACCAGCTTGCCGAAGATCGCGCTCTCCAGCGCGACATAGCTGGCCACCGTCGCCGCCGCATACAAGCCCGCCATGGCCAGCGCCGACGCCGACCAGCCCACGCGCCGCGTGCGCGCGTCGTACACGGCCAGCAGCAGCGCGAACGGCGGCAACAGGAACAGGCCGTGCGGCTTGGTCGCGATCAACAGCCCGTGCAGCAACGCCGCCCACAGCAGCAGCGACGCGCGCGGCTGGCGCAGGTACGCGAACAGCATCGACAGCAGGCCCACGTACAACGCCGCAAACAGGCTTTCCGGCATGAAAAAGGCGATGTAGCCGCCGAGCCCCGCCCAGGCGAACGCGATCGCCAGCAGCAGCGCGCCGCGCGGCCGGTACACCTGCGCCGCGATGCGGTACAGCGGCACGATCGCCAGCGCCGTTACCAGCACGTTGAGCAGGCGCGCCTTGACGATCAACTCGCCGCCGCGCGAATGCGCCAGCGAATACAGCAGCGAGAAGAACCAGTTGTTGACCAGCGGCGCCTGCCCGGGCATGACCTCGCGGTGCAGCACCCAGTACGACCACGCCGCATAGCTGTACTCGTCGGCGAACACCATCGGCGGGCCGAGCGCCGCCACGCGCGAAAGCAGCAGGTAGAACGCGGCGACCATCGCCAGGATGCAGGCGGTGGTCGACAACGGCCAGTCGCGTGGCGCGCTCGCGCCGGAGTCCGCCGAAGCCCCCTGGATACTGCTCATTCAAGCCTGCTTTATGCGTAGAATTAACGACTTACTATAGCCAGCGGCCGGCTCCCGGACAAACCGGCGGCGGCCTTGCGCGGTGCCTCGCGGGGTGCGCCTGGCACAGCAGGAGACCGACCCGATGAGCGCACGATCCTCCCTTCCGTCCCCGGCCTGGGCGGCCCGAGCGCGTCCGCTGCGCGCCGGCGCGGCCGCCGCCGCGCTGGCCCTCGCGCTGTGCGCGTGCAAGCCGCCGGACATCCCGGGCCCGGTCGCCGAGACCGAGTACAAGCTCGGCGCGGTGCCGGAGTCGTCGGTCGGCAAGATCAAGCTCAACTATTGGAAGCTGGAAGGCCCGGTCAAGGCCGGCCAGCCGTTCGCCCTGGGCATCAGCATCAGCAACGGCAGCGAAGTCTGGCTCGCCGCCGGCACCGCCGATTCCCTGCGCCTGTCGGCGAGCTGGCTGGAACCCACGACCTATGCCGCGCGCGCGCCGACCGTGACCATCGAGCGCAAGACCGGAGTCGGTTCGGGTGTGTCCGGCGCTGAGCAATTCACCCTGGTCGCGCCGCCGGCCGCCGGCCGCGTGCTGCTGAAGCTGGTGCTGACCGACGCCGACGGCACGTCGCTGGAAGCGGCCGGGGTGGGGCCGCTGCACTACGACCTCACCGTCGATCCCTGAGCCCGCCCGCCGCCGGCGCGGGCCTCAGCCGCGCTTGCGGATCACCTTGCGCATGCCGCGCAGCAGCAGTTCCTCGCGGGTGTAGCCGCGCTCCAGGCAGCGCGCGAAGTTCGGATGCGCCTCGCCGTCGGGATGCGCGCAGCCAGCCCATTCCGACTCGTGCAGGAACTCGGCCCGCGCGCGCACCGAATCGAACGCCGCGCGGTAGTCGGCCAGACGCCGGCGGTTCATCGCGTAGCGGTATTCCTCGGCCTCGCCGTCGCTGCCGCCGGCGCGCTTGAGCGCGGCGACGAATGCGTCGTCGTCGCTGAGCAGGTGCTGCCACGGCTCCGGCACGCGGTACTGGAAGTGGCTGCCGCTGTCGCAGGTCCACATCGGATCGAACTTCATGCAGATCGTCCCGCCGGGCTTGAGCACGCGCAGCATCTCGCTCAGCGCCTTGGCCGGATCGGGAATGTGTTCGAACGCATCGAAGGAGAAGATCGCGTCGAACAAGCCGTCGCGGTAGATCAGGTCCATCGCGTCGACGCGGTGGAACTCCAGCCGCCCGGACGGCAGTTCGTAGCCGTTGCGCTGGGCTTTTTCCTGCAGCAGCTTGACCAGTTCGCCGCCGAAACGCGCGTTCTGGTCGCTGAAGTCGCTGCAGTAGATGCGGCCGACCCGGCCGGCGATCATCGCGCTGTGCGCGCCGGCGCCGCCGCCGACGTCGAGCACCAGCGCATCGGCGGCGGGCAGCGCGCCGCACTGCGCCAGCACTTCGAACGCGTAATCGACTTCGGCGCGGTGGGCGGCGACGTCGCTGGCTTCGTCGTAGCCGCCGGCGGCGACCGCCGGTTCGGCGGCGGATTCGGCGGAGGATTCGGCCGGCTCGGGCGCGGCGTCGATCAGCTCCAGCGCCAGCTCGCGCGGCAGGTAGAACGTGTTGGTGCAGGCGCCGTGGAACTTCGCCATGCCCTCGCCTTCCCAGCGATAAGGCGCGTAATCCAGCCCGTCCAGCAATTCGGTGACGTTGTGCCAGTCGCTGTTCTCGACCAGCAGCGCGGGCCGGCAGCGGCGGATGGTCTCGACCAGCCCGCGCAGGGCCTGCGCTTCGAAACCTTCGACGTCGACCTTGATCAGGTCCGGCTGCAGTTGGAAATCGTCGCCGCGCACGATCGGCACGCGCACCGATTCCAGTTCCAGGCCACCGCGCTCCTGGTACTTCTCGCGCACCCAGGGCTTGTCGAACTGCGCCGGGTCCAGCGACGACTCTTCCAGGTAAACCACGCCGTCCACCGAGGGCACCAGCAAGGTCAGTTCGCCGGGCTCGGCGCCGAGGCCGCAGCGGTGGATCTCGATCGCGCCGTCGGCCAGTCCGGCGATGCGGTCCAGCCCCGGCCACAGCCGCGGGTTGGCTTCGAAGCAGTGGATCGCGACGTCGCCGCCGAGCACGGCGCGCAGGGTCGCCACGGTCTGGCCGCCGTTGGCGCCGACATCCAGCACCGTGCGCAGCGGCCGCATCTGCCGCCCGATCCAGTCCAGGGCCCGGAAATCGGGATCGTGGATGCTCTTGCTATGCAGCTGGTGGAGCACCCTCTCGTGCAGCGCCGAAACGTCGTTCATCCAAAACTCCCGAGACAATGTCCCAAAGCCTGTCTGCCACCCCGTCCCACCCGAAGCCGCGGGCGATGTCGCGTCCCGCCGCGCCGTGCCGGTCGGCCAGGTCGCGATCGTCGATATAACGCTTGAGTTGCGCGGCCAACTCGTCCACCGAGTCGGCCAGATACCCGTTTTCCCCTTCTTCGACCAGCTCGGCGAACGCGGCGGTGGAACCGCGCGCGACCACCGGGCGGCCCGCCATCCACGATTCCAGCAACACGATGCCGAAGCTCTCGCTTTCGCTCATGTTGGCCAGGCAGCGCGCCTGCGACAGCGCGCCGACCACCACCTCGCGCGGCTGCGGGCCATAGTAATACACGCCCTCGCCGGCCAATGGCGCGCCGTCGTCGTCCGGGCCGATCAGCACCACGTCGACGCCGGTGCCGGCCGCGTTCAGGCGCTGGCACGCCTGCACCGTCGCGGCGTAATGCTTGGCCGCGGTCTTGCGCCCCAGCACCAGCACGAACGGGCGCTCGCCGCGGTGCACGCGGGCGAACGCTTCGCGCCCGCGGGCGACGAAGTCGGGAGCGAAGTCGGCCGCGTTCAGGCCGCCGCCGGCGATGCCCACCGAATGCGCGCCGACCTTGTCGAAGAACGCGCGCCGGCTTTCCTCGGGGAACGCCAGCACCCGGTCGGCGGCGGCGAACGCGTCGTAGAAATCGCGCCAGTGGTAGTAGCGGTCTTCCATGTGGAAATGCGGCAGCACGATCGACGGCAGCCCGTGCCGCGCCGCCGTGCGCACGCCCAGCAGCGAGCTGGCGAACGGCACGCCCTGGGCCAGGATCACGTCGTAATCGGCGGCATGCCGATCCAGCCAGCGCTCCATCTCGGCGCTGTGCGGGCCGCGGATCCTGCAGAAGCGGCGGTCGACGTCGCGCGCACGGCGCTTGGCCGCGGCGATCAGTTCGCCGATCCAGCGCTCCGGCGCGGCGCGGCGCGCGCGCTCTTCCATGCCCTCGCCCAGATCGATCGCGGCGGTCTCGCCGTCGGCGCCGACGGCATCGATGGCGGACACGATCACGCCCAGTTCGCGCGCATCGTCCTCGCTGTGCATCAGCGCCGACACGCGCAGCTCGAGCAAGGTGCCGGGACCGGCGAAGGAATGCCGGAACGAGAACCGGCCGGAGACGTTCTTGGCCTCCAGTTCGATGTCGTCCACGCGCACCGACACCCGCACCGGCTGCAAGGCCACGCCGGCGATGCGCACGCCTTCGCTGCCCTCGGGCAGCAGCGCCTGGGCGATCCGCCCGGTCCAGCGCACCACCCGGCCGTCGCTGCGCTCGGGATAGTTCCAGCCGCCGAGCAGGCCCGGGCCGATGTCCACCGCGAGATCGGCGCCGATGCGCAGCGACTCCTGCATCCACGCCGAATTCAGGATCGCGGCCTGGGCGAAGCGGTCCGCCGGCGGCGGATCGGGCCGGAACAGGCGCACCTGTCCCTTCATCGTCGGCACGCCGTCGGCCGCGGTCGGCGGTTCGTAGTCGGCGGAGAAATGCAGGCGGTCGTGGATCGGCCCGACCGCCGGGGCGACCACGTCGATCTCCAGACCCTCGCGCTTTTCCAGCGCGCGCAGCAGGTTGAGCAGGTAGACCTCGGCGCCGCCGCGCGCCGGTTCGCCGAAGCGGTAGGTCAGCACCAGCATCCGGCACGGGCCGTCGCGGCCGATCAGCTGGCGCAGCTCGCGGCGCATGCGCCCGCCGAGCACGCGCCAGTCCAGATGGGTGGCGACGTAGTCCATGGCCTCGGCGGAAATGCGCGCGCTCAGGCCGCGGTCGCCGCAGAGCTTGGGGATCCACTCGGCCATCGCCTCGGGACCGGCCTCGATGTAGTGGGTGCCCGCGCGCAGGCCGCCGAATCCGCGCACGCCGATCGGCGAGGTCAGCAGCGGCAGGCCCGCGGCGAGGAAGTCGGGCACCTTGAGGCTGGAGCCGCCGCCTTCGAACAGCGGATTCACCGCCAGATCGGCCAGCGCGAACAGCGCCTGCTTGTCGGCCAGGCTCAGGAAGCCGAGCAGGGCCACGTTGGGCGGTACCTCGGCCACGTCGATCGCCTCGCACACCGAGCCGACCAGGGCGAAGTTGACCCGCGGATTGCGCGCGGCCAGCTCATCGACGATGAACTGCGCGGCGCGCACGTTCGGCGGATGCGCGCTGCCGACGAACACCGCCAGCGGCGGCTGTTCCGGCCGCTCCTCGCGCGCCAGGCCGTTGCGGTGCACCTGCGGCAGGCGCACGCCGTTCTCCACGGTCAGCACCCGGCGCGCGCCGTAGCGCTCGCGCAGGCGCGCGGCGTCGGCGTCGGACACGCAGAACACCAGGTCGGCGCGCGACGCGACCTCGCGCTCGAGTTGTTCGGCCAGCTCGATCCACTTGTCGCCGTCCTCGCGCGAGGCCAGCAGTTCGCGCTTGAGTTCGGCCTCGACGTTGTGCGAGGAATGCACCACCGGCATCGCCTGCGGCACCAGCGACAGCAGCGGCGCCAGGAAGCAGTGTTCGAAGTCGACCAGATCGGCGCGCGCGAGCTCCTCGCGGAACGCCGCCAGCAGCGCTTCGTTGTCCAGGCAGTGCTTGGCCGCGACCAGATCGGCCACCGACACGCTGTAGCCCTTGAGCGACTTGACGTCCTCGCGGCGGTGCGCGGCGGTCTTGGGGATCGAGCGCTGGATCACGCCCGGGGCGATCGTGCAGCGCTCCTCGCTCTCGCCGTTGTTCAGGCACAGCAGGGTGACGTCGAACTCGCGCCCCAGCTCGGTCAGCAGTTCGTTGATCCGCACCTGGCCGCCGCCGGCGGCGCGGTGGGTTTCGTAGTCGCACACCGCCAGGATGCGCTTGCGCGCGCTGGCGACGGCCGGCGCCGACAGGGTTTGCGCGATCGCCTGCGCGCTGCGCGCGGCGATGGCTTCCCAGGTGTAGCGCGCGCGCGCGAACCCGGCGCCGCGCTCGCCCAGCGCGCGGCTCGCGCCGGCGTCGTCGAGCAGGCCGCGCAACGCGCCGGCGAAGCCGTCGAGTTCGCTGATCGCGGCCTGCGTGCCGGCCTCGATCTCCAGGCCGCGCGCGCCGATCGGCGTGGACAGCACCGGCGCGGCGTGGCCCATGTAATCGAGCATCTTCAGGTTGGTGCCGGCGCCGCTGCGCAGCGGGTTGATCGCCGCGCCGCAGCGCCACAACAGCGCGTCCTTCTCGGCCGCGTCGACGAAGCCCAGCAGCTTCACGTTGGCCGGCACCGGCTTGTCGTAGGCCTTGCAGACCGAGCCCAGCGCATAGAAGGTGACGTCCTTCAGCGCCGGCGCCAGTTCCTCGGCGATGAACGCCAGCGCTTCCACGTTCGGCGGATGCGCGCTGCCCAGGAACAGCGCCGAGCGCTCGCGCGCCGGCGCCGGCTCGGGCGCGGCGACCGGCTCGTAGCCGTTGGGCGCGAGGAAAATGCGCTCGGATGGGAAACCGAACGCGTCGTGGAACTCGACGCGCTCTTCTTCGCTGATCGCCAGCAGCGCCGAGCAGCAGCCCAGCAGGCGCGCTTCCAGCTCGCGCACGAACGCGGCGCCGCGGCGGCCGATTTCGCCCTCGAACATCTGCTCGGCGAGCCGGTACTCGACGTTGTAGGCGTTGTACATGCGCAGCTTGCCGTCGCTGCCGGCGCCGCGGTCGTACGGCAGGGTGAACGGCGACTCGTGCACGACCACGTCGGCCGCGCGCACCAGCTCGCCCATGCGCCGGCCCAGTTCGGTATCGAACTCGCCGGCCAGCGCCAGCGCCAGGCCCGAGCATTCCGGGCCGATGCGTTCGTTGTCGAGCTTCCAGTGGATCTGGTCGGCCTCGCGCGGCTTGGGCACGCGGATCTCGCGGAAGCCCGGCGAGTGCTCGATGGTCTCGGTCTTGGCGTCGGCGTAGGTCGCCGACAGCAGGGTCACGTCGAAGGCTTCGCTGAGATAGCGATACAGCATGTAGTAACGCTGCTCTCCCCCGCTCCGCGGCGGCACGAAGGCCGGGAAGAAGTTGATCGCCAGTAGCTTACGTCGCTTCTCTGCCATTTCCAGTTCCGGTCATTCCTTTAAATCTTTGGATCGCCGCCGGCCCGCCCTCCCCCGAGCCGGCGGTAGCGCTTACCGCGCGCCGAGGCGGCGAAGGTCCGCGTCCACCATCATCGTGATCAGCTGCTGCAGCGAGGTCTTCGGCGCCCATCCCAGCGCGGCCTTGGCCTTGGCCGGGTTGCCGAGCAGGACGTCGACCTCGGCCGGACGGAAGAACTTCTCGTCGATCACCAGGTGCGCGTCCATGTCCAGGCCGACGTGGCCGAAGGCGATCTTGCACATGTCGCGCACGGTGGTGGTCTGGCCGGTGGCGACCACGTAGTCGCCGCCGCGCTCCTGCTGGGTCATCAGCCACATCGCCTCGACGTAGTCGCCGGCGAAGCCCCAGTCGCGTTTGGCGTCGATGTTGCCCAGGCGAAGCTCCTTCTGCAGGCCCAGCTTGATCCGGGCGACGGCGTCGGTGACCTTGCGGGTGACGAACTCGATCCCGCGCAGCGGCGACTCATGGTTGAAGAGGATGCCGCTGGACGCGTGAAGACCGAAGCTTTCCCGGTAGTTGACCGTCGCCCAGTGCGCCATCAGCTTGGCCACGCCGTAGGGGCTGCGGGGGTAGAACGGGGTGGTCTCGTCCTGCATCTCGGCCTGGATCAGGCCGAACATCTCGCTGGTGGAGGCCTGGTAGAAGCGCGCCTGCGGGTTGACGATGCGCACCGCCTCCAGCACGTTCAGGGCGCCGACGCCGTCGACCTGGGCGGTCAGCAGCGGCTGCTGCCAGGACGAGCCGACGAAGCTCTGCGCGCCGAGGTTGTAGACCTCGTCGGCCTTGGAGGTCTGCATCGCCCGGATCAGCGACGACAGGTCGGTCAGGTCGCCGTCGAGCAGGGTCACCTGGTCGGCGATGCCCAGCTCGCGCAGGCGCCACAGGGTGTCGGAGCTGCGCCGCGCCAGGATGCCGTACACGCCGTAGCCCTTGGACAGCAGCAACTGCGAAAGGTAGGCGCCGTCCTGGCCGGTGATGCCGGTGATCAATGCGTTCTTGTTGCTCATGACTGGTTCCGCTGATCGAGAAGAATGTCTTGCAGGGTCTGTTCCATGGGGATGCGCGGCGCCCAACCGGTCGCCTCGCGCAGCGCGCCGGCCGAGCCGACCATCCGCCGCTGCTCGGCGCGGCGCAGCTTGGCCGGGTCCTGGCGGACCTCGACCTGCACGCCTTCGATCCGGCACATCGCTTCGAGCAGGTCGCGCACCTTGCGCTCCACCCCCGAGGCGACCAGGTACAGCTGGCCGGACACGCCGTCGCGCAAGGCCGCGGCGTAGGCGGCGACGATGTCGCGCACGTCGGTGAAATCGCGGGTGGTGTCGATGTCGCCGGCCTCGATCACCGGCGCCTGCCGGCCCTGGGCGATCGCCGCCACCTGGCTGGCCAGCGCCGGCAGCACGAACTGCCGGCCCTGGCCCGGGCCGATATGGTTGAACGGGCGCAGCACGATCGCGTCCAGCCCCTCGCTGCGCTGCCACTGCAGGCACAGCTGCTCGGCGGCGAGCTTGCTGACCGCGTAGGGATTGCGCGGCGCCGGCAGCAGCGCCTCGGTCACCGGCATCTGCGCCTCGGCCACCTGGCCGTACACGTCGCCGGAACTGATGTAGAGCAGGCGCCCGTCGAACCCGGCGCGCTTGAGCGCCTGCAGCAAGTTCAGCGTGCCCAGGGTGTTGATCTCGAAGGTCTCGCGCGGGTCTTCGAACGAGCGCGGCACGAAGCTCTGCGCGGCCAGGTGCAGCACCGCGTGCGGACGCAGTTCCTCGACCGCGCGGTTCACCGCCTCGGCGTCGCGGATGTCCCAGCCCTGGTCGGGAGTGTGGAATTCGTAGTCGCCGAAATCGCCGGCGCGCACCGCCGCCTCGACGTAGCGGCCGACGAATCCGCTGCCGCCGGTCACCAGCAGCCGGCGCGGCGCGTCCGCGGCGTTCGCGCCGCTCATGGACGCCTCGCCACGATGGCGTAGTCCGGAGCGATGTGCATGCTCCACAACATGTCGTTGAGCGACTTGGAGCCCGGCACTTCCGGCGGCAGCAGCGGCGGCGCGTTGAGCGGGCGATGCGCGCTCAGGCGCTCGATGCGCGACTCGGCGAAGCCGCGGTTCTCCACCACCCAGCGCAGCATCGCCGGCGGCAGCGGGTTGAGGTGGGTGGGGTCCATGTAGAAGTAGTGCGAGCCGACCATGATGTTTTCCGGGTTCGGCGTTTCCAGCAGCAGCAGGCCGCCGGGCCGCAGCGCGCGCAGCGCCGCGTCGATCAGCGCCACCACCCGCTCGAACGGCAGGTGCTCGACCAGGTGCATCGAGGTGACGGCACCGAGCGAACCCTCCGGCATCTCGCGCAGCACGTCCACCGCGTCGCCGGCGACCACCTTCAGGCCGGTGCCGGCGCAGCTGTCGACGAAGTCGCGGTTGAGGTCGATGCCGCTGGCCTGCAGGCCATGCTCGGCGAGCAGTTCCAGCCATTCGCCGCGGCCGCAGCCGATGTCGACCACCGGCGCGTCGGCGCCGCCGGCGCCGGCCTCGCGGACCCAGTCCAGGTACGGCTCGATCCGCGCCCGCACCAGCTCGCGCGAGCCGCGGAACTCGTCCTCGAAATCGGCGTAGAGCTTGTCCATGGTCGGCTGGAAGCGCTCGCGCTCGAGTTCGGCGGCGTGCATGCGCTCGAACATCGGCATCATCCGCGCGACGTTGCGCAGCAGTCCGGCCTGCTGGCCGCGCACCTGCTTCAACTCGTCCATCAGCAGATTGACGTGGCGGCCCAGCTCGTGCGCTTCGCGCGCCTGGGTCGCCTCGATCGTGTACTGGCGGTCGAACAGGCTGCCCAGCCGCGCCACTCCGTGCAGCCACGACAGCGCGCGGCCGAACACCGGCTTGCGTTTCCACTGCTGCAGCTTGTACGGCAGCATCAGCCCGTCGATATGGACCTGCTTGGCCATGCCCTCTTCCGACCAACGCAGCGCGCCGAGCACCTCGACCTTGGTGGTGTGGCCCGAGCGCAGCTCGTGCAGGAAGTAATTGAAGCCGTCCGGATCGGGCTCGCGCCGCAACACCACGCGGTAGGCCATCTCGACGAAGCTGGCGTCGGCCGGGCCGAGCAGTTCCGACAGCACGTATTCGCGCTTGACCGGAATCGAATGGGTGACCGAGCGCCAGTGCTGCAGCTCCTCGCCGTCGCCGCCGCGGCGCGCGAACGCGCGATCGAGCTGGCTGCGCATACGTTCGATCGCGCCGTCGGCGCCGGCGACGCCGTCGCTCTCCACCGGAATCGCCTCGCGCAGGCGCGCGGAGACGGCCTGCATGACCGCATCGACGTCCAGCGGGTCCAGGGCCTGGTTCATCGCACCGCCTCCGGTCGCGCCGGCGCCGCGGAAGCGGCCACTTCGATGACGGGCGGAATCCAGGCGGTGCCTACGAACATCGGCTTGTCCAGGTTGGCCACGGTGAACACCAGCGCGAGGTCGCGCCATTGGTAGTTCTTCTGCAAGTGGGTTTCCGCGCCGGTCAGCGCCACCGAGAACGAATAGGTGCCCACGCCGAGATTGGCCGGGAAACGCACCCGGAACTCGACCTCGCTGCCGGCCTGCAGCTGTTCGTTGGCCTGGCCGGTGTGGTGGGTGTTGGTGCCGTACAGCGCCTGTCCCAACCGGTCGCGGATCATGTAGCCGAACACCAGCCGCTCCAGCGTCTGGTGCACGCGCACCCGCGCGCGCAGCGTCACCGGATGGCCGACGCCGACGAACTCGACCGGCGCGCCGCCCTCGTCCAGCAGCTGCAGGTCGACGATCTCCGCTTCGCCGGTGCCCGACTCGGTCGCGACCTTGCCGTCCTTGGACAGTTCGGTCTTGACCGAGCTGTTCTCGCGCTGGGCGATCAGCGCGTTGTAATAGTCGAAGACCTCGTAGGGATCGCTGTCGAGCACGGCCTTGCCGCCGTCGAGCAGGATCGCGCGGTCGCACAGCGCCTGGATCGCCACCGCGTCGTGCGAGACGATCAGCAGCGTGGTGCCGGCGTCGCGGAACTCGTGGATGCGCTTGAAGCACTTGTGCACGAAGTAGGTGTCGCCGACCGACAGCGCCTCGTCGACGATCAGCACGTCCGGCCGCACCGCGGTCGCCACCGCGAACGCGACCCGCATCTGCATGCCGCTGGAATAGGTGCGCACGGCCTGGTCGAAGTATTCGCCGACCTCGGCGAAGTCCTCGATCTGCGGCATCAATTCCTCGATCTTGTCCTGCGGCAGGCCCATCAGGCCGGCGGCGTGGACCACGTTCTGGCGGCCGGTCAGCTCGCCGTTGAAGCCCAGCCCGAGCTCCAGCAGCGCCGACACCCGGCCGTTCACCGACACCCGGCCCGCGCTGGGCTTGGTGGTGCCGGTGATCATCTTCAGCAGGGTGCTCTTGCCGGCGCCGTTCTGGCCGATGATGCCGATCGACTCGCCCTGGTGGACGCTGAAGGACACGTCGCGGATCACCCAGTGCTCGTGCCGCGGCTTGACCGGGATGCCGAACCAACGCGCGAAGCGCTGCAGTTCGCTGGCGTACTCGACGTACGACTTGCCGACCTTCTCCACCACCATCACCGGGCCGCTCACAGCACGTCCACCATTTCCGCCGAGGCGCGGCGGAACAGGAACATCGCGATCGCCAGCAGCACCGCCGCGGTGACCGCCACCATCACCAGGCTCTGCTGCGGCGCGCGCTCGTAGACGATGACGTCGTGGTAGGCCATCGCCAGCGGCGCCACCGGGTTGAACGCCAGCGAGGCCTTGAACCCGGACGGCACGATCTTGATCGGATAGATGATCGGGGTGACCCAGAACCAGAACTGCAGCAGCACCGCCATCACGTGGCCGACGTCGCGCACGAACACGTTCAGCACGCCGACGATCAGGCCCACGCCGGTGGCCAGGGCCACGGTCAGCGCGATCAGCAGCGGCAGCCACAGGTAATGCGAGTTCGGATAGACGCCCAGGATCGGCAGGATCACCATCACCACGCACAGCAGCGCGATGTTGTTGACCAGCGACGAACCGACCGAGATCACCGGCAGGGCGATGCGCGGGAACTGCATCTTCTTGAGCAGGGTGGTGTTGTCGATGAACACGTTCTGCAGGCGCTGCACGATCTCGGCGAACAGCGACCAGCACAGGATGCCCGACATCAGGTAGATGGCGTAGGCGTACTTGCTGTCGACGCCTTCCAGGCGCGCGGCCAGCACGTTGGACAGGATCGTGGCGAAGATGATGACCTGCGCCAGCGGCTGCAGGATGATCCACAAGGCGCCGAAGGTGCTGCGCGAGAAGCGCGCCTTGAACTCGTTCACCACCGACGAGGCGATGAAACCGCGGTAGCGCCAGGCGGCGCCGAACATACCCACCATGATCAGGGACTCCCCTCGATTGCAGGACGCGACGGCGCGGCGTCGCGCGCCAAGGTCGCGGAAATGTCGCGCAGCCGCGCGGCGATGGCGTCGGCGGCCGCCTGCGGCGCCAGCGTGCGCCGCACCGATTCGCGCGCGCGCCGGCCCAGTTCGGCGGCGAAGGCGCGATCGTCGGCGAGCCGGCGCATGTGCGCGGCGGCCTGCTCGACATCGGCCTGCGCCCACAGCGCGCCGGGCGGATGCGGGTACTCGCCCTCGCCGACCGGCACCAGGCTGTAGCCGACCAGGCAGCTGTCGTTTTCGTCCATGAATTCCAGGTTGCCGGACCAGCCGGTGCCGATCACCGGCTTGCCCAGCGCCATGCTTTCGGCCAGGCCCAGGCCGAAACCCTCGGCCCGGTGCAGCGACACGTAGGCGTCGGCGCAGCGCTGCAGCGCGTGCACGTGGGCGCGGTCGATCACCTCGTCGCGCACGACGATGCGCGGATCGCGCGCGCCCAGCGCCAGCAGGCTGAGGAAATTGTCGGGATGGCGGTAGCCGTTGCTGGACTTGAGCAACAGCTGCACGTCGTCGCGCTCGGGCGGGAACGCGCGCTGGAACGCCTCGACCACCGCGAACGGGTTCTTGCGGTGGATCCAGGAATTGAAGTCGAAGGTCACCAGGAACACGAAGCGCTCCGGCGCCAGGCCGAAGTCCTCGCGGGTCAGGCCGCTGTCGGGCACCGGGCACAACGGCAGCGGCACGCGCAGGATCGGCTTGGCGGTCACGCGCCGGAACGCGCGCTCGACGAACTCGGTGGCGACCAGGATCTCGTCGACCTGGTCCAGCGCCGGCAGCCAGTCGGCCGGAATCTCCTCCAGCTCCCAGAACCAGCAGGCGATCAGATAACGCCCCTTGAGCTTGGCTTCGCCGATGTGGCGCAGCGCCTCGTCGAGGTAATCGGGGTTGACGAAGATGATGCTGATCGCGTGCGTCGCGTCTTCGCCGATGTGGGCGTCGAGGCTGCGGTCGGCCAGGCCGTGCGGCAGGTCGATGGCGATGTCGTGCAGGGCGACCGGATAGCCGGCCTCGATCAGCGCGCGGCCGTACATGCGCGCGCTCTCGGCCAGACCGAACTGGCCGCGCAGGTAGGCGAAGATGTTGACGCCCGGCGTGTCGTCGCGCACGGCGGCCGGCGCGGCGATCGCCGCCTGCTCCGGCAGCGCGCGCGACCACGCCGGCGTATGCGCGAAACGCGCGCGCCGGCTGGCGCGCGCGGCCAGCATGAACGACACCTTGTCGCGCAGGCGCTGCGGGAAGCGCCGGTACAGCGCGCGCAGCCAGGACTGCCGGCGCACCCACGCCGACAGCCCGAGCAGCAGCATTCCCGAATCGGCGCTGGACATCGCGGTCTGGCCCGAGGATCGGTCCGGCGTGGCGTCGGCGGAAGCGGCCACCGGCCTCAACCCGCCAGGGCCCGCTCGAGCTCGTCGCGCAGATCCGCCACGTCCTCCACGCCCACGCTCAGGCGCACGAGGTTGTCGCCGATGCCGAGCGCGGCGCGGCGGTCGGGCGGGATCGAGGCGTGGGTCATCACCGCCGGGTGGTTGACCAGGCTCTCCACGCCGCCGAGCGATTCGGCGATGGTGAACAGATGGCAGCGCTCCATCATCCGGCGCGCGCCGTCCATGCCGCCCTTGACGTAGAGGCTGATCATGCCGCCGAAGCCGTGCATCTGGCGCTTGGCCAGCTCGTGCTGCGGATGCGACTTCAGGCCCGGGTACAGGACCTTCTCGACGTTCGGGTGGGTTTCCAGCCATTCGGCCAGCGCCTGCGCGTTCTCGCAGTGCGCCTTCATGCGCAGGTGCAGGGTCTTCAGGCCGCGCAGGGCGAGGAAGCTGTCGAACGGGCCCTGGATGCCGCCGACCGCGTTCTGCAGGAAGGTCAGCTGCTCTTCCAGTTCCGGCGCGTCGCCGACCACGGCGATGCCGCCGACGATGTCGGAGTGGCCGTTGAGGTACTTGGTCGCCGAGTGCATGACGATGTGCGCGCCCAGTTCCAGCGGGCGCTGCAGGATCGGCGAGGAGAAGGTGTTGTCGACCACCACGATCAGCCCGCGCTTGCGCGCGATCTCGGCGATCCGGGCGATGTCGACCAGCTTCAGCAGCGGGTTGGTCGGGGTCTCGATCCACACCAGCTTGGTTTCGGGGCGGATCGCCGCCTCGAACGCGGCCGCGTCGCTCAAGTCGACCCAGCTGAAGTCGAGCCCGGCGCTGCGCCGGCGCACGCGCTCGAACAGGCGGTAGGTGCCGCCGTAGACGTCGTCCATGGCGATCACATGGCTGCCGGCGTCGAGCGTCTCCAGGATCGTCGAGGTCGCGGCCAGGCCGGAGGCGAAGGCGTAGCCGCGGCTGCCGCCTTCCAGGCCGGCGATGCAACGCTCGTAGGCGAAGCGGGTCGGGTTGTGGCTGCGCGAGTACTCGAAGCCCTGGTGCTGGCCGGGGCTGCTCTGGGCGTAGGTCGAGGTCGCGTAGATCGGCGGCATGACCGCGCCGGTGCTCGGGTCCGGGGACTGGCCGGCGTGGATCGCCAGGGTGCCCAGGCCGGGCTTGCGCGAGCCGTCTTGCGGCGGTTGGTGGCTCATCGAATTCGGTTCCGTGCGCTGCATGACGGCCGGGAATTCGGCCGAATAGGCGTAACCGTGAATTCTAACATCGCCCGCGTGAGGCTCCGGGTTCACGCGTTGGCACTTCAGGCCGCGTGCAGTGGCACTGTGACGGAGCCCGCGCCTGCGGGCGGGCCACGCCATCGGGGCGCAGGCTGAACGCGGATTCAGGAAGGCGGCGGATCGCCGCGGCCGCGTGCGCCGGCCTCCGCGCCGCGGCGCCCGGCCGGTGTTGTGTTGGCCGCGGGAGGCGCCGGCCGCCACGGAGGCGGCCGGCGCGGTCGCGATCACTGCACCCGGCGGCGCAGGAAGTTGAGCAGGTCGATGCGGGTGATCAGGCCGAGGAAGCGGTCGCCGTCGGCCACGATCGCGACATGGCCGCGATCGAACACCGGCAGCAGCGATTCGATCGGCTCGCCGACCTGGATCTTGTCGAGCTTGCTGACCATCGCGGTCGAGACCGGATCGCGGAAGCGCGACTCGTCGCCGTACACGTGCAGCAGCACGTCGCTCTCGTCGACGATGCCGACGATCTGCTCGCCGTCCATCACCGGCAGCTGCGATACGTCGTAGAGCTTCATGCGCTGGTAGGCGGTCACCAACAGGTCGTTGGGGCCGACCACGACCGTATCGCGCTGCGAATACGGGCGCAGGATCAGGTCGCGCAGGTCGCCGTGCTGGTCGCGCTGGATGAAGCCGTTGTCGAGCATCCAGTAGTCGTTGTACATCTTCGACAGGTACTTGTTGCCGGTGTCGCAGACGAACACCAGCACCTTCTTCGGCGCGGTCTGTTCGCGGCAGTACTTCAGCGCCGCGGCCAGCAGGGTGCCGGTCGAGGAGCCGCCGAGGATGCCCTCTTTCTCCAGCAGCTCGCGCGCGGTCAGGAAGCTTTCCTTGTCGGCGATGGCATAGGCCTTCTTGACCCGGGTGAAGTCGGAGATCGGCGGCAGGAAGTCCTCGCCGATGCCTTCGACCATCCAACTGGCGGACTTGTCCGACAGCGTGCCGCGGTTGATGTACTCCTCCAGGATCGAACCGACCGGATCGGCCAGCACCAGCTCGGTGGTCGGCGAGTGCTCGGCGAAGGCGCGCGACAGGCCGGTCATGGTGCCGGAGCTGCCGCAGCCGAACACGATCGCGTCGAGCTGGCCGCCCATCTGCGCCAGGATCTCCGGCCCGGTGCCGAACTCGTGCGCGGCCGGGTTGTCGGGATTGCCGAACTGGTTGATGAAGTAGGCGCCGGGGGTTTCGCGGGCGATGCGCTCGGCCAGGTCCTGGTAGTAGTCCGGATGGCCCTTGGCCACGTCCGAACGGGTCAGCACGACCTGCGCGCCCATCGCCTTGAGGTTGAAGATCTTCTCCCGGCTCATCTTGTCCGGGACCACCAGCAGCAGCTTGTAGCCCTTCTGCTGGGCGACCAGGGCCAGGCCGATGCCGGTATTGCCGGCGGTGCCTTCGACCAGGGTGTCGCCGGGCTTGATCTTGCCGGCCTTCTCGGCCGCCTCGATCATCGACAGGCCGATGCGGTCCTTGATCGAACCGCCCGGATTCTGCGATTCGAGCTTGAGATAAAGCTCGCACACGCCGGTGTCCAGGCGCTGGGCCTTGACGATCGGGGTATTGCCGATGAGTTCGAGTACCGAGTTATGGATGGCCATGCGATTCCTGCGAGCCGCTACCGTGCGGCGAATCGCGCCATTCTAGCCAGCCGCGCGGCGGCGGGGGACGGCGGCTGCCGAGGCTGGGCGGTCAGGGACCGGCGTCCAGGCCAGCCAAGACGGCTCCGGCTGGGGGCTCTTGTGGGAGGGGCTTCAGCCCCGACGCTCTTCTGCCCGGTCGCTGCGATCCGAGAGGAAAGCGTCGGGGCTGAAGCCCCTCCCACAAGAGCGTCTGCCACAGAAACGCGGGGCCCCGGGACAGTCCGCCGAAGCAGGCGGTTGCCCGAAGCCATCGTCCGTATTCGCAAGTATCAGCCGCGGACGGCGGCGACCGACGAGGATGGCCGCCGCCGCCCGCGCTGAGTCTGGAGGCCGCGCCGCGGGCCGGCGCCGGCTTCGAGGACGAGGCGGCCTGGACCGGCCCCGCCCTGGATCGATGACCGGCTCCGCGCCGGCCGGCGGACCTCCGGCGCAACGCCGGGGGTCCGCACCCGCATCCGCCGTCGTGGCGGCGCGGGCGGTGGCTCAGTGGTGTTGCTGTTCGTACAGCAGCAGCAGGCGGTCTTTCGCGGCCAGCTTCTCGCGCTTCATCTGTCCGAGCGTGGTGTCGTCGATCGGCAACACGCCGAGTTCGGCGTCCATGACCTTCTTGTCCAGGTCCTTGTGGCGCTGATAGAGCTGCTTGAACTCGGGGTTGCTCTTGATGAGCGCGTCGATTTCAGGCTGCGGTCGTTCTTCGAACATGAAAAGCCTCCTTCAGCACGAATGCGAACGCCCCGGCCTTGCGGCCAGGGCGTTACGGGGGAGCGTGAGATGGTCGGTCAGGCAGGGCGCGGCGCCGGCTTCACGAAGTCCGGCCGCGCCCTCGTGGGCGGCACCGGACTCCTGCTGAAGGGGTATTTGCGTCATCGGCCTGGCTCTTCGCCGAGCGTTATTCGCGCCGCTCGGATAACCGACCCTACTCCTGCATCCCGGTTCCGGCAAGGGCGCGATGCAAGCGGTTTCAGGTTCCGGCAAGATCGCCGACGAGCGGCGGCGCGATGGCACAAGCGGCTGATTTTTCTTGGTTTTCCCAGGCACGTCTAAAGCGGCTCCGTTGCGCGCTCGCCGCGCTCAAACCCAGGCCCCGCCTGGCTTGGCCGCCGCTCGGGCGAGACTGTCCGCCGCCCGGGCCTGGCCCGGGTGGAAGCGGCTTCAGTCCCGACGCTTTCGGCTGGGCCCGGACCGGGAGGGAGGGGCTTCAGCCCCGACGCTCTTGGGTCCGGTCAACGCGATCCGAACGCAAAGCGTCGGGGCTGAAGCCCCTCCCACAAAAGCGTTCGGGTCGGCGCGCAAACGCGCTACGCCGACCGCTTCGGATCCGAAACCACGGCGCCAAACGCAACGAGCCGGGCGCAGGCCCGGCTCGTCGGCGATGCTCGCAGCGCTCGGGGCTCGGCCCCGCGCGCTCACTTCTTCTTCGGCTTCGGCTTGGGCGTCGCCGGCGGCGGCTCGACCCCGAGCAGCTCGGCTTCCCTGCGCGCCAGCTCGGCGTCGCGTTCGCGCGCGGCGCGCAGCTTGGCCGCCTGCTTGCCGGCGACATCGTCGAGCAGGCCCTCGGCCTGCTGGCGCGCGGCGGCTTCCTGGTCGGCGGCCTGGCGCAGGCGCTCGGCCTCCTCGGCCTGGATCTGCGCCTGCACGCGCAGGCGCTCGGCCTCGGCGCGGGCGCGGTCGGCGTCGCGGCGGCTGGCTTCCACCAGCAGTTCGCTGCGCTCGCGGTCCAGGCGGTCGAGTTCGCGCTGGGCCAGTTGCGTGCGCACCACGATCTCGGCGGTCTCGACCCGACGGTCGGCCAGTTGCACCGCGGCGGGACGGTCGCGGCTGCGCGCCTCGCGCGCGGCGTCGATGGCCTGGCGCGCGCGGTAGCGCTCGAAGGTGCCGACCTGGGCGGTGTCGGGGCTGGCCTCGAGCACGGTCAGGCGCTGCGACAGGCGGGCGAGCTCCGGATCGTCCGCCGGCGCGGCGGCCGCGCCCGCCGCGGCGAGCGAGAGCGCGACGGCGAGGCCGGCGCGCAGGAGCGACTCACGCCGGCTCACTGGCCACCTCCCTGCAAACGGCGGCGCAACTCGGCCACCTCGTTGCGGCGCTGGTTGAGTTCGGCATTGGTGAGCGCCTCCTTGCTGCGGGCGAAGGCCAGGTCGGCCTCGGCCGACGCGCGCAGCGCCAGCCGCCGCGCGTCCTCGGCCTTGCCCTGCGACAACGCGCCCTGGGCCGCGCTGAGCGCGCTGCGGGCGGCGTTGAGGTCCTGGGGCGCGTACTGGTCGGCGTCGGCGTCGTCGGCGCGCATGACCGCCTGCTGGGCGGCGGACAGCTCGCCGGTCGGCGGAGGCGTGGAGGCGCAACCGGCCAGGGTCGAAGCGAGAACTGCGGCCAGCAGCGGCAAACGAATTTGTGCGAAGCTTGCGGACATTCTGGGGAGTGCCGTGCGGAAGGGAAGACGCGCGGTGAACATTGTCGTCAAGCCGCCAGCCTGCTTGCAACGGCTCGCGGCGTCAACAACGGGGTGAGAACGCATGGACATCGGCTATTTCTTGAAGCTGATGACGGAAAAGAACGCGTCGGACATGTTCCTGACCACTGGCGCGCCGGTCTACATCAAGGTCGAGGGGCGCCTGTACCCGCTCGGCAACACCGGCTTGCCGCCGGGAATGGTCAAGAAGATCGCCTACTCGCTGATGGACGAGGGCCAGGTCCCGCAGTTCGAGCGCGACCTCGAACTCAACATGGCGCTGGCCCTGCCCGACGCCGGCCGCTTCCGCATCAACGTGTTCAAGCAGCGCGGCGAAGTCGGCATGGTGATCCGCGCGATCCGCAGCGTGATCCCCAGCATCGAGGAACTGCAGCTGCCGCAGGTGCTCAAGAGCATCATCATGGCCCCGCGCGGCCTGGTGCTGATCGTCGGCTCCACCGGCTCGGGCAAGTCGACCACGCTGGCCTCGATGATCGATCACCGCAACAGCAACACCGCCGGCCACATCCTCACCATCGAGGATCCGATCGAGTACCTGCACAAGCACAAGAAGTCGATCGTCAACCAGCGCGAGGTCGGCCTGGACACCCACGCCTTCCACAACGCGCTGAAGAACGCGATGCGCGAAGCGCCGGACGTGATCCTGATCGGCGAAATCCTCGACGCCACCACGATGGAGGCGGCCATCGCCTTCGCCGAAACCGGCCACCTGTGCCTGGCGACGCTGCACTCCAACAACGCCGACCAGACGCTGGAGCGCATCCTCAACTTCTTCCCCGAGGCCGCGCACAAGAACGTGCTGATGAACCTCGCGCTGAACCTCAAGGCGGTGGTGTCGCAGCGCCTGGTGGTCGGCACCGACGGACGCCGCATCCCGGCCGCGGAGGTGCTGATCAACACCCCGCACATCCGCGACCTGATGCGCCGCGGCCAGGTGCACGAGATCAAGCAGGCGATGGAAGAGTCGCTGGAAGACGGCATGGAGTCGTTCGACCAGTGCCTGTTCCGCCTGTACAAGGAAGGCAGGATCGAGATGGAGGAGGCGCTCAAGGCGGCCGACTCGCGCGACGGCCTGGCGCTGAAGTTCCGCCTGTCCGAGGGCGGCACCGGCGAGCACGATCCGTACGCGGACATGTACGACGCGTCGGCGGCGCACTGAGCGATCGCCGGGCAGGAAACAGGACGGCCGCCTTCGGGCGGCCGTTTTCGTTGCAGCGTCCGTCGCGGCGGAGCGGAAAGCGTCGGGGCTGAAGCCCCTCCCACAAAAGCCTTGGCCGCGAAGTCGGCTTTTGTGGGAGGGGCTTCAGCCCCGACGCTTTTGTTACAGCCGCCCGGCCTGTCCCAGCCCGCCGCGCCTCAGGCCGGCGGACAATCCGGCTGGTTCTCCGGCCGTGCCCGATCGAACTCCGCCAACTCCAGGCAGGCCCGCTCGATCCGCAGAAGGGTCGGGAACGCCTCCAGCGGCGCGCCGAAGCGGCGCGCGTTGTAGAGCTGCGGGATCAGGCAGCAATCGGCCAGCCCGGGCGTGTCGCCCTCGCAGAAGACCCCGGTGGCAGGATGCTCGCGCAGCATCGCCTCGACCGCGGTGAAGCCCTCGACGATCCAGTGCTTGATCCAGCCCTCGCGCTCGGGCTGCGGCACGTTCCAGGTCCCGTCCAGGTACTGCAGCACGCGCAGGTTGTTGAGCGGGTGGATCTCGCAGGCGATGGTCTGGGCAATCGCGCGCACCCGGTGGCGGTCGCGCGCGGTGGTCGGCAACAGGTTCGGCCGCGGCCAGACCTCATCGAGGTACTCCAGGATCGCGATCGACTGGGTCAGCGTGCGCGAGCCGTGCTGCAGCACCGGCACCAGGCCCTGCGGGTTGAGCGCGCGATAGGCCGGATCGTGCTGCTCGCCGCCGTTGCGGACCAGGTGCACGGGCACGGTCTCGTACTCCAGGCCCTTGAGGTTGAGGCCGATGCGCACGCGATAGGAGGCGCTGGAGCGCCAGTACGAATGAAGACGCAGTTGATCGTTCACCGGTAGACCTTGCTGGGAACTCGTTGGGGCGGAATGCAACGGGCGAAGCGGGGCGACGGAGCGTCGGTGCGGAACCGAAGCGGCGCGGCCCGCACGCGCGTCCGCGTATGCGCGTTGGGCACCTTAGCCGGGCGCGACGGCGCGCGCATCGCCGTTCGTCCCGCGCCCGCCACCGTCAGGCGGGAGCGCGGCGCAACAAAAAAGGGGAGCGGACGCGGCGGGGCCGCGCCCGTTCCCCTGTGGTCGTGCGAGCGTAGCGGGTACGCGCGCCGGCGAAGCGCTTACGGCTTCTCGATGCGCTGCTCGATCGCGCCGAAGATGCTGGCGCCGGCGGCGTCGAACATCTCGATGCGCACGGTGTCGCCGTACTTCATGAACGGGGTCAGCGGCTTGCCGTGCTCCAGCGTTTCCACCGTGCGCTTCTCGGCGAAGCACGACGCGCCGAGCGAGGTGTCCTCGTTGGCGACGGTGCCCGAGCCGACGATGGTGCCGGCCGACAAAGGCCGGGTCTTGGCCGCGTGCGCCACCAGTTGAGCGAAGCTGAATTGCATGTCCACGCCGGCTTCCGGCGCTCCGAACCATTCGCCGTTGATGTGGGTGGTCAACGGTCGGTGCACCTTGCTGTCGATCCAGGCCGGGCCGAGCTCGTCCGGGGTCACGAACACCGGGCTCAGCGCCGAGCGCGGCTTGGACTGCAGGAAGCCGAAGCCCTTGGCCAGCTCGTTCGGGATCAGGTTGCGCAGCGAAACGTCGTTGACCAGGCCGACCAACTGGATATGGCCGGCGGCCTGCTCCGGCGTCGCCGCCATCGGCACGTCGTCGGTGACGATCACCACTTCGGCTTCCAGATCGATGCCATAGGCCTCGTCGGGCACCCGCACCGGATCACGCGGGCCGTAGAACCCGGCGCTGACCGCCTGGTACATCAGCGGGTCGACGTAGAAGCTTTCCGGCACTTCGGCGCCGCGGGCGCGGCGCACGCGCTCGACGTGCGGCAGGTAGGCGCTGCCGTCGACGAACTCGTAGGCGCGCGGCAGCGGCGAGGCCAGGGCGGCGAAGTCGAGCGCGAAGACGCCGTCGGCGCGGAACTCGTGGAGCGCGTCGGACAGCGCGTTCAAGCGCGGCGCCACGTTCGACCAGTCCTCCAGCGCGCGCTGCAGGGTGTCGGCGATGCCGGTGGCGCGCACGGCGCAGCTCAGGTCGCGCGCGACGACGATCAGCGTGCCGTCGCGGCCGCCTTCCTTCAGGGTTCCGAGTTTCATCCAGGCCTCGATTCGGTGCAGTCGGTACAGGCGCTCCCCGCTCGGGAGCGCAATTGGTTTCAAGTGTAACGGATTTGCCGGCCGACTCGCGCAGCCGCGGCCGGCGCCCGCGACAGACGCAATTGTGGGCCAGCGCCGGCCGCTTGCCGAGGGGCCGCTTGCCGAGGGCCTGCGGAACCGCGGGCCGCAGTCGCCAGACCCGACCTCACCGCATGGCGCAGCGCTGGGTAGAGTTCGGGCATGGATTCCCACGCCCCGTCCACCGCACCCGCCGCCGAACCGAGTGCGCTGCGCGCGCTCGAACCGGGCGACCGCGACGCCGTGCGCGCGTTCCTGCGGCAACGCTGGAACAGCGCCACGATCCTGCTCGACGGCCGCGCCATCGACGCCGCCGCCCTGCCCGGCTTCCTCGCCCGCGACGCCGGCAGGATCGCCGCGCTGATCACCCTGCTCGATGAAAGCGAACACTGCGAGATCGTCACCCTCGACGCCGTGCGTCCGCGCGCCGGCCTCGGCACGGCCCTGATCGAACGCGCCGCGCAGCGCGCCCGCGCGCTCGGCCTGCGGCGGTTGCTCACCCGCACCACCAACGACAATCTCGACGCACTGCGTTTCTACCAGCGCCGCGGCTTCCGTCTGTACCGACTGGTGCCGGGCGCGATCGACCTGGAACGCGAAGCCGACCCGACGATCGCGCTGATCGGCCGCCACGGCATCCCGCTGCGCGACGAAATCAGCCTGATCCGCGAGCTCGATTGA
This sequence comes from Lysobacter enzymogenes, assembly GCF_023617245.1. Lineage (NCBI taxonomy): Bacteria > Pseudomonadati > Pseudomonadota > Gammaproteobacteria > Lysobacterales > Lysobacteraceae > Lysobacter > Lysobacter enzymogenes. The sequence goes on along the minus strand of NZ_CP067396.1, from coordinate 1,144,801 downwards.
AGCCGCCGAAGCCCCTGTAGGAGCGACGCAGGCCGCGACGCGGCCGCAACGAACGCCGAGGAAAACGGACGCGCGCGATGTCGCGCGTCGCGGATGCCGCACTCGCGAACGGTTGCGCGGTGGATGCAGTGTCGCGGTCGCGGCTTGCGCCGCTCCTACAGGGGCTGCGGACGAAGCTTGCGGAATGCGGACAACAAAAAACCCGCCTTGCGGCGGGTTTCCTGTTGCGCTTGGAACCTTGCGGTTCTTAGCGATCTTGTTTGGCAGCCCCGGATGGATTCGAACCACCGAATGTCTGAGTCAGAGTCAGATGCCTTACCGCTTGGCGACGGGGCTATAAAACGGATTCTAGCGCAAAATTCCGCGACTGCAAAAACAATTTGAAGCCGCGGAACGACCAGCCTGCGAAGATTAGCGCTTCGAGAACTGGGTGGCGCGACGCGCCTTGTGCAGACCGACCTTCTTACGCTCGACTTCGCGCGCGTCGCGGGTCATGAAGCCCGCCTTGCGCAGCTCGCCCTTGAGCGTTTCGTCGTACTCGACCAGCGCGCGGGCGATGCCCAGGCGGATCGCACCGGCCTGGCCGGTGATGCCGCCGCCGGCGACGGTGATGGTCAGGTCGAACTTGTCGGTCGACTGGGTCAGTTCCAGCGGCTGGCGCACGATCATGCGCGCGGTCTCGCGGCCGAAGAATTCTTCGAGCGAGCGCTGGTTGATGGTGATCTTGCCGTCGCCCTTGCGCAGGAACACGCGGGCGGTGGAGGACTTGCGGCGGCCGGTGCCGTAATTCTGCTGGATAGCCATATTCGTGCCTTTACCTTAGATGTCCAGCGGCTGCGGCTGCTGGGCGGCATGCGGATGCTCGGAGCCCTTGTACACCTTGAGCTTGCGGTACATGGCGCGACCCAGCGGGTTCTTCGGCAGCATGCCCTTGACCGCGATTTCGATCACGCGCTCCGGGTGGCGCTCCAGGGCCTGGCCGAGGGTCTCGCTCTTCAGGTTGCCGATGTAGCCGGTGAACCGGTAGTACATCTTGTCCTGCAGCTTGTTGCCGGTGACCGCGATCTTCTCGGCGTTGATCACCACCAGGTAATCGCCGGTATCGACGTGCGGGGTGTAGACGGGCTTGTGCTTGCCACGCAGGCGGCGGGCCAGCTCGGTGCTGAGACGACCGAGGGTCTTGCCGGTCGCGTCGACGATGTACCAGTCGCGCTGGACGGTCTCGTTCTTAGCGGTAAAGGTCTTCATTGAGAGTCTGCTATGGGTGCCTGGTCGGGCTGGTTCCGGTCGCGGCCCAGGCGGGCAACCTGCGGCGGAACTTCGCCTCGCGTTGTGGAATACGAAACGCAAGAGGCGGAATGATAGCGGCCGTCCGCGCTGCGTGCAAGTCGGCGGGACGGGCCGCCGGACCGCCCATGCTAGCATCGCGCCCATGTCCGCCGCCCCGCCGCAGCCCGCTCCGCCAGGCCCCGGGGCCTTGCCGACCGCTCCGTCCGGGGACTTCGCAGCGGCTGCGGCCCAGGGCGATCCACTGGCGGCGCTGGCCGACCGCTGCGTGCAATGCGGCCTGTGCCTGCCGGCCTGCCCGACCTACGGCCACGACCGGCTGGAAGCCGAATCCCCGCGCGGCCGCATCGCCCTGGCCCGGGCCTGGGCGCTGGACACGATCCCGGCCACCGCCGCGTCCGACGCCCACCTGGACCACTGCCTGGGCTGTCGCAGCTGCGAGGCGGTGTGCCCGGCCGGGGTCGAATACGGCCGCCTGCTGGTCGCCGCGCGCAGCCGCCAGCGCGAACGGCGTCCCGCCGGCTGGCGCCAGCGGCTGGTCGAACGGCTGGCGGCGCGGCCGCGCGCGCTCGCCGCCGGCCTGGCCGTGTACCGCGCCGCCTACCCGTTGCTGCCGATGGCCGCTCGACCGTTGCCGCGGCCACCGGGCCGGGTTCGCGCCCTGCCGCGCCGGGCCGGCGCGTCGACGGCGCGGGTTTCGCTGTTCGTCGGCTGCGTCGCCGGCGCCTATGAAGCGCCGTTGCGCGCGGCGCTGGCGCGGCTGTGCGGCGGCCTCGGCATCGAGCTCGACATCGCTGCGGACCAAGGCTGCTGCGGCGCCCTGCATGAGCACGCCGGCGATACCGCCGCCGCGGCCGCGCTGGCGGCGCGCAATCGCGCCGCCTTCGCCGGCCGCGGCACCGTGCTGAGCCTCGCCAGCGGCTGCCACGACAGCCTGCGCCGGGCGCTCGGCGACGGCGCCCACGCGACCGACGCGCTGGCGTTCGTGGCCGAATGCGCCGGCGCGCTGCGCTGGCGGCGCACGCCGCAGCGGGTCGCGCTGCACCTGCCGTGCACGCAGCGCAACGTGGTCAAGTCGGGGCCGGCGCTGCGCCGGTTGCTGGCGGCGGTGCCGGGGCTGGAGGTGATCGAACTCGATGCCGGATTCGGCTGCTGCGGCGCGTCGGGGACGCAGATGCTGACCGAACCGGCGCGCGCGGCGGAATACCGCGCGCCGCTGCTGGCGCAGTTCGAACGCAGCGGGGCGACGCGGCTGTTGAGCGCGAATATCGGCTGCCGGCTGCACCTCGCCAACGGGACCGCGGCGCCGGTGCTGCATCCGCTGGAGTTCCTGGCCGAGTGCCTGGACGACGGGTCCGCGGCGGGCTGAGCGCAAGGCGTCGGGCCCGAAGGCCTCCCACAGCAACCCGCGGCCCGCGCCCGGGACGATTTGTCCACCCCGCTTAACCGACTTCTACCCCGCGCCCGCCGTAGAATCGGCGCATGAACGCCCGTGCCCTCAGCCCCCTGGATCGCGTGCTCAGCGAAGCGCAGCGCGCCCTCGACACCGTGTTCGGCGCGCCGCTGGCCGAACGCGCGAATCCGGCCGGCAGCACCGCCGAGCTGGTGCTGGAACCGCAGGAAAAACGCCATTCGGCAGGATTGATGCGAATCAACCATGTCGGCGAGGTCTGCGCCCAGGCGCTGTACTGCGGCCAGGCCGCGGTCGCCCGCGACGAATCCACCCGCGAGCACCTGCTGCACGCCGCCCAGGAAGAGACCGACCACCTGGCCTGGTGCGCCGACCGCCTGCGCGAACTCGACAGCCGCCCGAGCCTGCTCAACCCGGTGTGGTACGCCGGCAGCTTCGCCATCGGCGCGCTGGCCGGCCTGCGCGGCGACGGCTGGAACCTGGGCTTCGTGGTCGAGACCGAGCGCCAGGTCGAGGCGCACATCGACGAACACCTGGAGTCGCTGCCCGAGGGCGACCAGCGCAGCCGCGCGATCCTGCGCACGATGAAGGCCGACGAGGCCCGCCACGCCGCGAACGCCGAAGCGGCCGGGGCGCGGATCCTGCCGATGCCGGTGCCGACGATCATGGCGGCGGCGTCGAAGGTGATGAAGGCGGTGGCTTACCGGCTTTGAGGGCGGCGTTCCAGGCGCCGGGCGATTGATCGAGGCCGCTCGACGTCCGCCGCGGAGGCGTTGCTTGCGCCGGCCGCCTGCTGGCGCGGTCGCGGCTTGCGCCGCTCCTACAGGGGCTGCGGGCGGTTCGGTCGCCGATTGTAGGAGCGGCGCAAGCCGCGACGCGGCCCTGTAACGACCGAAGACATCCGGACCGGGCGCCCCCCCCCGCCGCGTCCCGAGGCATCCCGCTGCCAGACCGGGAGGTCGCCCCGCCCCCGACGCCCGCGCTGGCCGACGAACGGCGCGGTCGCGGCTTGCGCCGCTCCTACAGGGGCTACGGGCCAAGGCGAACCGCCTGCCCGGGCGGGCCCGACCGGGCCGAGCCGCGGAGCCCCCCCAAGCGCGCCCACGAAAAAGGCCGGCTCGCGCCGGCCTTTTCGCATCCGCGCGGGATCGCCCTGGGGCGCCCCCGACGCCGGGCCCCGGCCTCAGTCGGCCAGGTTGCGCCCGTGGTAGAGCTCTTCGATCTCGCGCTTGAGCCGCGCCTCGATCTTCATGCGCTCCTTGAACGAGAGGTTCTTGGCCTTCTCCTCGAACAGGTAGGTGTCGAGGTCGAATTCCTTCAGGTGCATCTTCGAATGGAAGATGTTTTCCTGGTAGACGTTGACGTCGATCATCTCGTAGCGCGACTTGATGTTCTTGGCTAGGTAGTCCTGGATCGAGTTGATCTTGTGGTCGATGTAGTGCTTGCGGCCCTTGATGTCGCGGGTGAAGCCGCGCACCCGGTAGTCCATCACCACGATGTCGGACTCGAAGCTTTCGATCAGGTAATTCAGGGCTTTCAGCGGCGAAATGACGCCGCAGGTGGCGACGTCGATGTCGGCGCGGAAGGTCGCGATGCCGTTGTCCGGATGGGTTTCCGGATAGGTGTGCACGGTGATGTGCGACTTGTCCATGTGCGCGACCACGGCGTCGGAAATGATCTCCTTGCCGGCGTCCTTCTTGTCGATCACCGGCTCTTCCGAGATCAGGATCGTGACCGACGCGCCCTGCGGGTCGTAGTCCTGGCGGGCGATGTTCAGGATATTCGCGCCGATGATCTCCGCCACATCCGTCAGGATCTGGGTGAGGCGGTCGGCGTTATACGCCTCGTCGATGTACTCGATATACCGTCGGCGCTCGTCTTCGGAGGCCGCGAAGCAGACATCGTAGATATTGAACGAGAGGGCCTTGGTGAGGTTGTTGAAACCCTGCAACCGCAGGCGCGGCAACGGCTTGACCACTGTAGGAAGATTCCGGAGGGACGGCGAGGGCCGCGATTATGAGGCAATTAGCCCCGGGGGGAAACGCACTGCGTTTTTGGGCCAAGTCGGTGACAAAAGCGTGACCGTCGCTGAACTTCCATCACAGGTCCCTATCGGAGCGGGATTTTCGGCGGCAGGATTTGCCCCAGCGGCCGTATCGCCCTAAGCTCGGTCGAAAACAAAAAGCCCAAATCCCCAATGTCCGCCAACCCGGTAGCTCCCTTGACCGCACTGCGCCGAACCAACAGCCCGTTGTTGCCCGACGGCGCAACGATCGAACGTTTCCTGGCCCACTGCCACCGTCGGCGTTACCCGTCCCGTACGGACGTGTTCCGCCCCGGCGACCCGGCCAGCACCCTCTATTATGTCGTCTCCGGCTCGGTCAGCATCATTACCGAGGAAGAGGACGGCCGCGAACTGGTCCTGGGCTACTTCGGCCCCGGCGAGTTCGTCGGCGAACTCGGCCTGTTCATCGAGAGCGACCATCGCGAGGTGATCCTGCGCACGCGCAGCACCTGCGAGCTGGCCGAGATCGGTCATGAGCGCCTCTACGACCTGCTGCTGACGCGGCTGTCGCTGGACGCGCCCAAGCTGCTGTATGCGATCGGCGCGCAGATTTCCCGGCGCCTGCTCGATACCAGCCGCAAGGCCGGCCGCCTGGCCTTCCTCGACGTGACCGACCGGATCGTGCGCGCCCTGCACGACCTGGCCAAGGAACCCGAGGCGATGAGCCATCCGCAGGGCACCCAGCTGCGGGTGTCGCGCCAGGAGCTTTCGCGCCTGGTCGGCTGCTCGCGCGAAATGGCCGGCCGCGTGCTCAAGAAGCTGCAGGCCGACGGCAAGCTGCACGCCCGCGGCAAGACCGTCGTCCTTTACGGGACCCGCTGAGCCCCGATGGGACGCGCCGCCCCGTCCGACCAGACCGCACCCACGGTGCGGCTGGCGGAAGCGGGAGACGCCAGCGACGTGGCCGAGCTGCTGAGCCAGCTCGGCTACCCGTGCACCCGCGACGAAGCCATCGAGCGCATCGCGCACCTGCGCGAGGATCCGCGCCACTACCTTTTGCTGGCCGAGATCGACGGCCACGCCTGCGGGCTGATTTCCAGCCATACCCGCTACTCGCTGACCCACGGCGCCGAGCTGGCGCGGATCACCGCGCTGGTGGTGGCCCGTTCCTGCCACGGCCAGGGCATCGGCCGGCAGCTGCTGCGCGAGGTCGAGCGCCGCGCGCGGCGCGACGGGGTCAGCCGGGTCGAGGTCACCAGCAACGTGTCGCGGACCGAGGCGCATGAGTTCTACCGGCGCTGCGGCTATGCCGACGGGTCGCTGAAGTTCGTCAAGACGCTGGGCGACTAGGTTCCGCCCTGCCCGCTCCCGCCGCCCAATCGCCGCGCTTGTCGCGGCGATCTGCTTTTATGGGGGCTGCTTTTGTGGGAGGGGCTTCCGCCCCGATGCCCTTGTGTCCGATCACCGCGACCTGAGCGCAAGGCGTCGGGCCTGAAGGGTCCTCCCACGACAGCCTTTTCTCCCCCTGCAGGTCCCGACCAAATCGCCGCACAAACCGCGGCGGTTCCGCTTTTATGGGAGGGGCTTCCGCCCCGATGCCCTTGTGTCCGATCACCGCGACCTGAGCGTAAGGCGTCGGACCTGAAGGCCCTCCCACGACAGCCTTCCACAACAGCCCTGTGGTCCGCATCCGGCTTCATCCGATCCGCTCGCCGCCGCAAGCCGCGGCGATTTCGCTTTTGTGGGAGGGGCTTTAGCCCCGACGCTCTTGTGTCCGATCGCCGCGACCTGAGCGCAAGCATCGGGGCTGAAGCCCCTCCCACAACAAGGGATCGCCGACCCCAGGCCGAAGCCGCGGGCCGGCTCAGCCGGCCGCGGAACCGACCGGTTCGCCGCCGCGGCCGGGGCAACCCCAATTCAGGATCGGGGTGCCGGGCGGCAGGACGCGCTGGAACATCTCGACCCGGCGCGCTTTCGGGTTCACCACCACCGGCTTGCGCGCGGCCTGCAGCAGCGGCAGGTCGGCGCTGCTGTCGGAGTAGGCGCTCTCCACCGGCGAGGTGAAGCCGGCTTCGCGCAGCATGGTCATCTTCATGTGCGAGTGGCAGTGGCGGCGCGCGCCGAGCGCGCCCAGGCGTGGGCCGACCAGGGTGCCGACCACGGGCACGTCCTCGTGGGCGACGAAGGCCAGGATCGCGCGCGCCAGTTCCGGCGGCGCGCCGGTGGCGACCACGACCTGGTCGCCCTGTTCGCGGTGGCGGTGCAGCACGTCGAGCGCGATCGGCAGCAGGCGGGCGCGGATCTGCTCGGTATGGCCGGCGACGTAGCGGTCGATCGCGGCGTCGAGCGTGCGCGCGCCGCTCATTCCGACCGTGCCGACCCAGACATAGGCCGAGATGCCGACCCGGCGCGTGCGCAGCCAGGCCACCATCGGCCCGGCCAGCGGCGTGATCAGCAGCGCCAGCGCCATCCGCCACCACGAGCGCTTGATCAGCCAGGCGAACAGGTGGCTGCCCGAGTCGCCGTCATAGAGCGTGTGGTCGAAGTCGAACACCACCAGCGGCGCGCCTTCGCGCACCGCCGGGAAGCGCCCGGCGGCGGCCGGACGCAGGCTCATGCGGCGAACAGGCGCTGCAGCGCCGTGCCGGGATCGCGCTCGCGCATGAAGCTTTCGCCGACCAGGAAGGTCTCCACGCCGGCCTCGCGCATGCGCGCGACGTCGCCGGCGGTGGCGATGCCGCTTTCGGTCACCAGGGTGCGGTCGCGCGGCACCGCGCTGCGCAGCGCCAGGGTGGTGTCGAGCGAGACCTCGAAGGTGCGCAGGTTGCGGTTGTTGACGCCGATCAGCTCGCAATCGGTCTGCAGCGCGCGTTCGAGCTCGTCGATGTCGTGCACTTCCACCAGCACGTCCATGCCCAGGTCCATCGCCAGGCCGGCCATCTCGATCATCGGGCCGTCCTCGAGCGCGGCGACGATCAGCAGGATCGCGTCGGCGCCGATCGCGCGCGCCTCGTAGACCTGGTACGGGTCGACGGTGAAGTCCTTGCGCAGCACCGGCAGCGCGCAGGCTTCGCGCGCTTCGGCCAGATAGGCGTTGCTGCCCTGGAAGAAGTCGACGTCGGTCAGCACCGACAGGCAGGCGGCGCCGCCGGCCTGGTAGCTGCGCGCGATCTGCGCCGGATGGAAGTCGGGACGGATCACGCCCTTGGACGGGCTGGCCTTCTTGACCTCGGCGATCACCGCCGCGGTGCCCGCGGCGTGCTTGTCGCGGATCGCCTGCACGAACCCGCGCGCCGGCGCCTGGGCGCGCGCGCGCGCGCGCAGGTCGTCGAGCGAACGCACGCGCGAGCGCTGCTGAATCTCCTCGTGCTTGCGCGCGATGATGGTGTTGAGGATGTCGCTCATGCCTTGCTCTTGCTCCCATATGCGCGTTCGACCTTGGCCACGCGCAATTCGAAATGGTCGTACCAGTGCTCGCGCCCGTAGGCGCGGGTGGCGGCGTGGTCGGCCTGGCGCTTCCAGGCGGCGATGGCCGCCTCGTCGCGCCAATAGCTTACGGTGATGCCGAAGCCGTCGCTGCCGCGCGCGGATTCCACGCCGAGGAAGCCGGGCTGCTGCGCGGCCAGCTCGACCATGCGCTGGGCGGCTTCGCCGTAGCCGGCGTCGTCGCCGGGGCTACGCAGGGAGCTGAAGATCACCGCGTAGTACGGCGGCGCCGGCAATTTGGCGAAGCTGGCGGACATGCTGGCTCCTGGGGCGGGAAGGCTTGCGGTGTTGGCGGGCGGCGAGCGGCGTTTATTTTCCTGCGAGTTGCGCGGTCAATGCGACGAACTCGTCGAGCTTGGCCCGCGCCGCGCCGCTGGCCAGGGTGCGTCGCGCCAGCTCGATGCCTTCGGCGATGCTCTCGACCTTGCCCGAGACGTACAGCGCCGCGCCGGAGTTGAGCGCGACGATCTCGCGCGGCAGGCCGTCGCGGTTCTCCAGCGCCTGCAGCACCATCGCCTTGGACTCGACCGCGTCCTCGACCCGCAGGTTGCGGCTGGCGGCCATGGCGATGCCGAAATCCTCCGGATGCACTTCGTATTCGCGCACCTGTCCGTCGCGCAGTTCGCCGACCAGGGTGCCGGCGCCGAGCGAGAGTTCGTCCATGCCGTCGCGGCCCCACACCACCAGCGCGCGCTTGGCGCCGAGTTCTTCCAGCACGCGCACCTGGATGCCGACCAGGTCGGGATGGAACACGCCCATCAGGATGCTCGGCGCGTCGGCCGGGTTGGTCAGCGGGCCGAGGATGTTGAACAGCGTGCGCACGCCCATCTCGCGCCGCACAGGCGCGACCACCTTCATCGCCGGGTGGTGCACCGGGGCGAACATGAAGCCGATGCCGGCGCGCTCGATGCACTGCGCGACCTGCTCGGGCTGCAGCTCGATCGCCGCGCCCAGCGCTTCGAGCACGTCGGCGCTGCCGGACTTGGACGAAACGCTGCGGTTGCCGTGCTTGGCCACCTTGGCCCCGGCCGCGGCGACCACGAACATGCTGGCGGTGGAGATGTTGAAGGTGTGCGCGCCGTCGCCGCCGGTGCCGACGATGTCGACCAGGTGGCTGCGGTCGGCGACCGGCACCGGCCGCGCGAACTCGCGCAGCACGGTCGCCGCGCCGGCGATCTCGCCGACGGTTTCCTTCTTCACCCGCAGGCCGGTGAGGATCGCCGCGGTCATGGTCGGCGAGACTTCCCCGCGCATGATCGTGCGCATCAGCGCGACCATTTCGTCGTGGAAGATTTCGCGGTGTTCGATGGTGCGTTGCAGGGCTTCTTGCGGGGTCATGGTGTCGGAGCCGAAAGTGGGGAGCGGGGAATGCAGGGGTTACGGGAGCGATGCGGCGACGGGCGACCCTCGCCATCGTTGCCCGCCCGCCCCGCTCCCGCCGTTCGTTGCCTTCATGGCGCGCGCCTTCGCTTCAACGCTGCAGGAAATTTCGCAGCAACGCATGACCGTGCTCGGTCTTGATCGATTCGGGATGGAACTGCACGCCCTCCACCGGGTGCTCGCGGTGGCGCAGGCCCATGATTTCCTCGAAGCCGCCGTCCTCGTACTCGGTCCAGGCGGTGACCTCCAGGCCGTCGGGCAGGCTTTCGCGCTCGACCACCAGCGAGTGGTAGCGGGTGGCCTCGTAACCGTCGGGCAGGCCGGCGAACACGCCCGCGCCCTGGTGGCGGATCGCCGAGGTCTTGCCGTGCATGATCCGCTTGGCCCGGATCACCTGGCCGCCGTAGGCCTGGCCCAGGCTCTGGTGGCCCAGGCACACGCCGAGGATCGGCGTATGCGCGCCCAGCCGGCGGATCACCTCGAGCGAGACGCCGGCCTGGTCGGGCGTGCACGGGCCGGGCGAGATCACGATGCGCTGCGGCGCGCGCCGCTCGATTTCGTCCACCGTCAGCTCGTCGTTGCGGATCACCTCGACCTCGCTGCCGAGCGCCTGCAGGTACTGCACGAGGTTGTAGGTAAAGCTGTCGTAGTTGTCGATCATCAGGACGGACATGACGCGCCTCGGGTGCGGGTGGAGCCGGGGTGGAGCGAGCGGGCGCGCCGGCGGACGCGCCGGCGCGAGGACAGGAGTACGGATCGGGACCGCGGCGGCGCCCGTCCCCGGCGGCGTCCCCGGCCGCCCATGGGGCCGGTATTATCGCGTGCGCGGGCGACGCCCGGTGCGATCCGCGAAGCGGTCCTTGCGACCGATTCGGGACCCGGGTCCGGGTGCGGGGAGGATGACGCGGCAGCGTCGCGCAGCGGGAGAACAACGGCGGCGCGGCGGACGCGCCGACCGCGGTCAGCGGTCGCGGGGCGGAAAGGCGATGGCGGGGTCACGCGGGAAATCCTCGGAAGACGGCAGCGGGCGGACGGAGGCGCTACGCCACCATCGCCAGCCCAGGCCGGTCTGCGGGGATTTCGTCGGGATCGCGCGGGGGATCATGCGGCTACTGTAACCGTTGCGGGGCCGGGGGCGCGAGCCGGCTCGGCCTCGGCGGACACGACAGCGTCGGGCCTGAAGGCCCTCCCACCAAGGCAACCGCAGCGCGACTGTCGTAGGCGGGCCTTTCCGGCTCGACGCTGTTGCCTTTGTAGGAGGGCCTTTCAGGCTCGACGTTCTTGTCTTTGTAGGTGGCCTTTCAGGCTCGTTGCTCTTGCCTTTGTGGGAGGGCCTTCAGGCCCGACGCCCTTGTGTCAGCCCGACGCGCCTGCATCAGCCCGCGCCGCCCTGCCCGCCCGCCTCGCCCAGCGTCACCCGCACCCGCAGCCCCGGCGCGTTGTCGAGCAGGGCGATATGCCCGCCGTGGCGGTGCGCGATCGCCCGCACCAGGCTCATGCCCAGGCCAGTGCCTGGCGAGCCGCGGTGCGCTTCCAGGCGGTGGAAGCGGTCGAACACCCGCTCGCGCTCGGCCGCGGGGATGCCGGGGCCGCGGTCGTCGATCCGCACGACCACGGCGTGGCGCTCGCGCTGCACGCCCAGGCCGACCTCGGTGTCGGCCGGGGCGTACTTGACCGCGTTGTCGAGCAGGTTGACCAGCATCTGGAACAACTGGTCGGCGTCGCCGCGCAGGCCGGCGACGCCGGGTTCGGGCAGGTCCAGCGTCAGCGCGATGCCGCGCTCGGCGGCGATCGGGGTGTACAGCTCGGCGGCGTCGCGGACCAGGTCGCTGAGGTCGAGCATCGGTTCGTCGTGCACCGGCGGCTGCGCTTCGATCCGCGCCAGCCGCAGCAGCGCGCCGAAGGAATGCAGCAGTTGGTCGGTCTCGCCGATGGCCGCGTCGAGCTGGGCGCCGGCCTCGACCCCGGGTTCGCGCCGGCGCAGTTCTTCCAGGCGGTTGCGCAGGCGGGTCAGCGGCGTGCGCAGGTCGTGGGCGATGTGGTCGGTGGCGTGGCGCACGCCGTCGAGCAGGTCCTGGATGCGGTCGAGCATGGCGTTGAAGCGCCGCGCCAACAGGTCGAAGGCGTCGTCGCTGCCGTCCAGGCGCGCGCGCAGCGCCATTTCGCCGCTGCCGACCCGTTCGGCGGTGTCGTCGAGGTGGCGCAGCCGGTGCGAGACCCAGCGCGAGGTCAGCCAGCCGATCAGCGCGCCGAGGGTCGCCGCGACCAGCAGCGCGGCCAGCGCGGTGCGCAGCATCAGGCCGAGGAAGCGGTCCTGGCTGCGGGTGCGGGTGCCGGTCAGCAGGGTGGTGCCGTCGGGCAGCCGCTGCAGTTGCGCGACCACGCGCAGGTCGCCGTCGGCGCGGTGCTCGGTGAATTCGATCCAGCGCGCGCCGCGGTGGTGGCGCGGCAACGCGACGTTGCCGGCGACGACGCGGCCGTCAGGCGCGGTCAGCGCGTACACCGCGTCGGGATCTTCGTCGGCGTCGATGCGGTCGCGCAGTTCGCCGAGCAAGGCGGCGCGGCCGTCGTCGCGGTACATCTCGACCAATCCGGCGGCGTCGACCCGGACCAGGTCGCGCGCGTCCTGGGTCAGCATCGCCGACACCGCGTAGTGCACGCCGATGCCGAGCAGCACGAACGCGAGCAGGAACGAGGCGGTGACCGCGAGCGCCAGGCGCGCGCTGGCCGAGCGCGGCATCAGCCTCATGCGCGGGCGTCCGCGCCGGCGCGAACGGCGCGGCGGCCGGTCGCGCGCGCGGGCGCGCCGGGCGCGGCGGCGCGCTTGGCAGCGGCGCTCACGCGCCCAACCGGTAGCCCGCGCCGCGCACGGTGTGCAGCAACGGCCGCGGATAGCCCTGGTCGATCTTCTGCCGCAGCCGGCTGATGTGCACGTCGATGACGTTGGTCTGCGGATCGAAGTGGTAGTCCCACACCGCCTCCAGCAGCATGGTCCGGGTGACCACGCGCTCGGCCTGGCGCATCAGGTACTCGAGCAGGCGGAACTCGCGCGGTTGCAGCTCGATGCGCTTGTCGCCGCGGCGCGCTTCGCGGCTGAGCAGGTCCAGTTCCAGATCGGCCACGCGCAGCCGGGTCGGCTCGCTGCCGCCGGCGCTGCCGCGGCGCAGGATGCTGTCCAGGCGCGCGGACAGCTCGGCGTAGGCGAACGGTTTCACCAGGTAATCGTCGGCGCCGGCGCGCAGGCCCTCGACCCGGTGGTCGACTTCGCCCAGCGCGGTCAGCAGCAGCACCGGGGTGCGATTGCCGGCGCCGCGCAGGGTCTGCAACAGGGTCAGCCCGTCCAGGCCCGGCAGCATCCGGTCCAGGACGATGGCGTCGTAGCTTTCGGTGGTGGCCAGGAACAGGCCGTCCTTGCCGTTGCCGGCGTGATCGACGCTGTGGCCGTCTTCGCGCAGGCCCTTGGCGATGAAGCCGGCGGTGTGGGGATCGTCTTCGACGAGCAGGACGCGCATACCGCCTCCGAAAGCGCGACGGTGCAGGAAGGGGCGCCGACAGGATAGCGCGCGGGCCGGTGGGTGAGGCGCGAATGCGGCGCGGGGATCGGCCGGGCGACGACAGGCGCGGGCGGCTTCAGGACGAAGCGCCATCGCGTCGGCGCGGGCCCGGCGGCAATGGCCTCCGCCGGCTCGCGCCTGCGACCAGCCGTGTAAAAAGATGCCTCGCCGACTCGCGCCGGCAGCGAGCATCTCCCTTGAAAAAAGACACCCCGCCGGCTCACGCCGGCGGGGTGTCACACCCACGCCGACGATGCGTGGGGCTCGGGGGAGCAGGCTCGCGAAGGATCAATTCGAGGCCGGCGCCGCTTCCGGAGCCGCTGCGGCCTTGGCGGCCTTGGCCTTCGAGGCCTTGTGATGCTTCTTGTGCTTGTGCGACGCGGTCTTGGCGGCCGGCGCGGCGGTCGAACCGGCGGCCGCCGGGGCGGCGGCGAAGGCGGAACCGGCGAACGCGGTCAGGGCGGCGGCGAGCAGGACGTTGCGGACGTTCATGGTGTGGCTCCTGGGGAATGGGGCGGGAGGTCTGGACCGGTGGGGTGGGCCCCATCGCGAAGCCAGAGTGCGCCCGCGGCCCTGCCCCGGGCCTTTCCGGCGGATGAACTTTTTTTAATCCGGGCGTGCGCGGTTCTGCGACGCAGCGCGCGGACAAGCCGCCGGCGACGCCGCGGTCGCGATGGACGCCACGGTCCGGCCGTCGCGGAAGCCGTCCCGCGACGGCGCGGGGCCTGCCGGGAGAATTGCTACAGTGCGGCGATGAACGATGCGAACGCGTTCCCCAGCCAATGGCGCGCGATGCGCGAAGCGGACGCCGCGCTGCTCGCCTGCCGTTTCCATCTGAAAAAACACGCGGACTTCGCGCGCATCCTCGCGCAAGCCCTGGCTTCCGCGTCCGAGCGCAACCTCGCGCTGCGATTCCTGCGCGACGATGCCGGCGCGCTGAGCGACGCGCAACTCGCCGAACTGGCGCCGGCCATCGTCGACCTCGCCGTGGACGGGAATCTCGACGACCTCATCGTCGCCAGGCAAACGCTGGTGCGCTACGCCGCCCGTTTCACCTCGAGCCGCGACGTGGTCGAGGACGCGGTCGCACGCGTCATGGACGGGTATCTGGCGCGCGAGGACGATTTCGTCTTGCGCAGGCTGGCGGAACTGCTGCTCGATGCGGGATTCGCGCACGCGCTGCGGCGCTTGCTCGCGGCGTGCAAGGATCACGCCGATCCGGACATCGCCGAGATACACGACGACTTCTCCCGGCATATCGCCTAGAACAGCGAGCGGCGGCACCGCCTCTGCCCGCGCCGCCGCAGGGCAGCGCGCATCGACGCGGGCGTTGCGCGGGAGTTACAGGCCGCGCGCCGCCTCGGCCACGGCGCGGAACAGCGCGCGGCCCTTGTTCATCGTCTCTTCCCACTCCTTCTGCGGGTCGGAGTCGTAGACGATGCCGGCGCCGGCCTGCACGTGCAGGCGGCCGTCCTGAATCACCGCGGTGCGGATCGCGATGGCGGTGTCGGCGTCGCCGTGCCAGCCGATGTAGCCGACCGCGCCGGAATAGACGTTGCGCTTGACCGGCTCGAATTCGCGGATCACTTCCAGCGCGCGGATCTTCGGCGCGCCGCTGACGGTGCCGGCCGGGAAGGTCGCGCGCAGCACGTCGGCGTAGCTCATGCCGTCCTTGAGCCGGCCGGTGACCTCGCTGACGATGTGCATCACGTGGCTGTAGCGCTCGATCACGAACTGCTCGCCCACTTCCACCGTGCCGGCCTTGGACACGCGGCCGACGTCGTTGCGGCCGAGGTCGATCAGCATCAGGTGCTCGGCGCGCTCCTTCGGATCGGCCAGCAGTTCGGCTTCCAGCGCGTGGTCTTCGTCGACCGTCTTGCCGCGCGGGCGGGTGCCGGCGATCGGGCGCACGGTGACTTCCTCGCCCTGCAGGCGCACCAGGATTTCCGGCGAAGAGCCGACCACCTGGGTGCCGCCGACATCGAGGAAGTACATGTACGGCGACGGGTTCAACGCGCGCAGCGCGCGGTACACGTCGACCGGGCGCGCCTTGAACGGCACGCTGAGCCGCTGCGACAGCACCACCTGGAAGATGTCGCCGGCGCGGATCAGCTCCTTGGAGCGCTCGACCGCGTCGATGAAGCCTTCGCGGGTGAAGCCGGAGACGAAGTCGCCTTCGTCCAGGCCGACCGAATCCAGCGTTTCCGGATAGCCCGGCCCGCCGATGCGCAGGCGGTGCACCAGTTGGTCGAGCCGGCGATTGGCGCGCGCATAGGCCTGCGGCTGGCTCGGATCGGCGTGGACGATCAGGTACAGCCGGCCCTTGAGGTTGTCGAACACCGCCACTTCCTCGCTCTGCATGAGCAGGATGTCGGGCGTGCCGAGTTCGTCGGGCTTGTCGCCGCCGGCCAGGCGCGGCTCGATGTACTGGATGCACTCGAAGCCGAACCAGCCGACCAGACCGCCGGCGAAGCCGGGCAGCCCGTCGATCTTGGGCACCTTGTGCTCGGCGCGCAGGCGCTCGACTTCGGCGAAGGGATCGTCGACGGTGCGGCTGTCGACCAGTTCGCCGTTTTCGGTGACGAACAAGGCGTGCCCGGCGAAGGCGTACACGCGCTGCGCCGGCAGGCCGATGATGGAGTAGCGGGCGAAGCGTTCGCCGCCCTCGACCGATTCGAACAGGTAGGTGTGCGGGCCGTCGGCGAGCTTGAGGTAGACCGAGAGCGGAGTGTCGAGGTCGGACAGGACCTCGCGCACGACCGGGATGCGGGTGTAGCCGTCAGCGGCCTGCTGCTGGAAGAGTTCGTGCGAAATCACGCGGGGATTCCTTCATGGACGAGTGGGCAGGAGCGGTGATGACCGACGGCCACCATCGCCAACCCACGTCGGCGCAGAAGGAATGCGGGTTCGCCCAGGCTTGCATGGCCGTCACTGTACCCGACTTCGCGCGCCGTGCGCGACGGTCAGGATGCCGTCGCGCGCGCGGCCGCGCCGGGCAGGGTTTCGGCCGCGGCCGGCTCGCCCAGCAAGGGGCAGCCGGGCGGCAGGTGCATGCGCACCCGTCCCGGTGCGCAGTCGATGCGGAAGTGGCGCGACTGGACCGGCTCGCCGTCGAGGTTGAGGTTCAGCGGCTGCGGCGATTCGATCTCGACCCAGCGCAGTTGCGCGCGCGCGGCGATGCGTTCGAGCGCGGCGTGCTGGCCTTCGGTGAGCAAGGCGCGCACCGTAGCGCCGACCTCGCCGGACAGGTCCGGGACCACGGTCACGTCGAGCAGCCCGTCGTCGATGCGCGCGTCCGGGCACAGCGCCTGGCCGCCGCCGGCCTGGCGGCCGTTGCCGATGCCCAGGGCGATGAAGTCGCCTTCCCACTCGAAGCCCTCGCCGTGCACGCGCGCGCGCATCGGTTCGATCCTGCCCAGCTTGGCGATGCCGGTGACCACGTAGGCCAGGCCGCCGAGCATCTTCTTGAGGCCGGCGTCGGTCTCCAGGGTGACCTGGGTGCCGAAGCCGCCGCTGGCGAGGTTCGCCGCCCAGTGCAGGCCGTCGGGCGCCTGCAGCCGCAGCAGGTCGACCGGGCGCGGCGGGCAGCGCTGGACCAGGTCCAGCGCCTGCGCCGGATCGGTCGGGATCGTGGCGGCGCTGGCGAAATCGTTGGCGGTGCCCAGCGGCAGCAGGCCCAGGCTCGGCAGCGCGTCGGCGTCTTCGTCGCGATGGGCGAGCGTGGTGGCGACTTCGCTGAGGGTGCCGTCGCCGCCGCCGGCGATCACCGTGTCGACGCCGTCGGCGATGGCCTCGGCGACGTAGCGTTCGGCGTCGCCGCCTTCCCAGGTGACGCGCACGTCCAGCGCGACGCCGCGGTCGCGCAGCGCGGCCACGGCCTTGCGCACGTCGTCGTTGCCGGCGGACTTGCCGTTGAGGATCAGGCGCCAGCGGGGCGAGGTCATGCGCGCGGTTCTCCGGTGGGAAGGCGCGGCGAGGCTAGCAGCCGCGCGCGAGGAACGGATGAATGTACGGATGCGCCAAGTCTGTCACACACGTGTCATGGCCGATCCGGAATATAGGAGGCCATATCAGGGACGACGGGCGGAGGCGGGATTGCCTCCAAATCTTCCGGGACGCGGGCCGCAAGGTCCGCGTCTTTTCATTTGCGGACGGTCGTTCGCGGGTGGGGTGCGGCGGCGGCCTGCGGGCGAAGTTCGACGCAGTCGCGGTCTCGCGGTCGCGGCTCGCGCCGCTCCTACAGTCGGATACGCACCGGCCGCAGCTGCTGTAGGAGCGGCGCGAGCCGCGACCGCGAAACCGCGGCCACGACGAAACCACGCGTCACTCCAACGCTTCGTCCGCGAACACCACCCCGTCCTCGTCCGCGCACACCCAATCGCCCGGACGGATCGACACCCCGCCGAACGCGAGCGCGACATCGCGCAGCCCCTGCCCGTGCTTGTCGGTCTTGCGCGGGCAGGTGCCCAACGCCTTCACGCCCAGCGCCATCGCGCCGATCGCGGCGCTGTCGCGGATCGCGCCGAACACGACCACCCCGGCCCAACCGTTCGCCACCGCCTGCGCGGCGAGCTGGTCGCCGAGCATGGCCCGGCGCGAGGAACCGCCGCCGTCGATCACCAGCACCCGGCCCGCGCCGGGTTCGGCCACTGCTTCGCGCACCCGCGAGTTGTCTTCGTAGGCCTTGATCGTGCTGACGATGCCGGCGAAACCGATGCGGCCGCCGAAGTCGCGCAGCGGCAGGTCGAGCACGCGCACGCGCGCGTCGTGGCGGTCGCACAGGTCGCAGGTGTTCATCGCGGCGCATCCGGTCGGCGGGGATGCGGGCACGATGCCATGCGCGGCGCGATGGCGACAGCGGTGCGTCCGGCCGCGGCGAGCCGTGCCGAGTGCGCGGTGCGCGGCGCCGACGGGTCGTATGCGCCGCCGGGTCGGAAACGATCGCGATACGGCGGCCGCTAGCGGCGGCCGCCTCCGCACGCAACCGACGCCGATGGCATCGGCCGCGCTGCCGCCGCGGCGCTTACTTGCGCGCCGCCGCCACCGCCGCCTTCATCCGCCCGATCGTGTCGGCGTAGTCGGGCGCGTTGAAGATCGCCGAGCCGGCGACGAAGGTGTCGGCGCCGGCGGCGGCGATTTCGCCGATGTTGTCGGCCTTGACCCCGCCGTCGATCTCCAATCGGATCGCGCGGCCGCTGCGGTCGATGCGCTCGCGCACCCGGCGCAGTTTCTCCAGCGCCGAGGGGATGAAGCTCTGGCCGCCGAAGCCGGGGTTCACCGACATCAGCAGGACCATGTCGAGGTCGTCGAGCACCCAGTCCAGCACCTCCAGCGGCGTGCCGGGATTGAGCACCAGCCCGGCCTTGCAGCCGAGCGACTTGATCAACTGGATCGTGCGGTGCACGTGCGCGCTGGCTTCGGGGTGGAAGCTGATCGTGGTCGCGCCGGCCTTGGCGAAGTCCGGGACGATGCGGTCGACCGGCTCGACCATCAGGTGCACGTCGATCGGCGCGGTCACGCCGTGCTTGCGCAGCGCTTCGCAGACCATCGGGCCGATGGTCAGGTTGGGCACGTAGTGGTTGTCCATGACGTCGAAATGGACCCAGTCGGCGCCGGCCTTGAGCACGTTGTCGACCTCCTCGCCGAGCCGGGCGAAGTCGGCCGAGAGGATGGACGGGGCGATGACGGTGGATTGCGTGGTCATGGACGGGGCCTGGCGGGGAGATGGCTATTGTCGCGCCGGGGGGCTTTGCCTGCAAAAGCCGAGGAGCGAGCGGGGAGGAGCGAGGAGTGAGAAAGAGCCTGCTTTCGCTCGCTCCTCACTCCTCCCCGCTCACTCCTCAGCTTTTCATCCGCGGCGCTTGCGCAGCGCCCGGATCCGGTCGTACGCGCGGTTGATCTCCCGCGCGCGGGCCTCGGCGCGCTCGCGGGCCTCGGCCGGGTCGTTGGCGTAGCGGTCGGGGTGGTGCTGCGAGATCAGGCGGCGGTAGGCCTTGTCGATCTCGGCGTCGCTGGCCTCGCGGTCCAGGCCGAGCGTGGCGTAGGGGTCGTCGCGGCGCAGCCGGAACCAGTCGGTGTCGACGGCGTGGCCGATCAGCAGGCCGACCAGGGCGACCCAGGGGTTGCCGCGCGACAGCGCCAGGCCGACGCAGAATCCCAGCAGTTTGCCGTACCAGTTCTGCTTCATCGGGGCCGCGTCCGGTCCTGGCTTCGGGCCGCCGCGGCCCTTCGCCGCGCATCTTAGCGGGGCGGCTGCCGGCGCGGGGCCGCCGGGCGGGCCCGGGCCAGGGCGGATCGTCGGAAACGACCGGGCGCGGGCCGCTCCAGGCCGCTTCGCGGCACTCCGGCGCGATCCGGGCCGATGCGCGCGCGACCCGCCCGCCGGGGGGCCTGCACGCCGGCCGCAAGCGGCGTACACTGCCCGGCCCCGTCGCGCACGCACGCGCGCGAACCCGGGCGGCCCGGACGGCCCCGGCCAACGACCGCTCAGGCGCGCAGGCGCGCGGGGAGTCGTTGCCTTACGCCATCAGGGGTCCCCACGTTGACGACCACGCTGCTGCAATCCGAACTGCCCGGCCTGCCTCTTCGCCACCGCGGCAAGGTCCGCGATGTCTTCGATCTTCCCGCCGACCGGCTGCCCGCCGGCGCGACGCCCGGCGGCGACTGCCTGCTGATGGTCGCCACCGACCGCCTCAGCGCCTTCGACGTCGTGCTGCCCGACCCGATCCCGGGCAAGGGCGAGATGCTCTGCCAGATCAGCAATTTCTGGTTCGGCAAGACCGCGCACATCATTCCCAACCACCTTACCGGCATCGACGTCGCCGCGGTCCTGCCCGAGGGCGTGGACGCCGGCCTGTACGCCAAGCGCGCGGTGGTGACCAAGCGGCTCAAGCCGGTGGCGATCGAATGCATCGCCCGCGGCTACGTGATCGGCAGCGGCTGGAAGGACTACCAGCGCACCGGCCGGATCAGCGGCATCGCCCTGCCCGGCGGCCTGCGCCAGGCCGAGAAGCTGCCCGAGCCGATCTTCACCCCCTCGACCAAGGCCGCCGTCGGCGACCACGACGAGAACATCGACTTCGACACCGCGGTGCGTACCGTCGGCGCCGAACTGGCCGAGGCCGTGCGCGACGCGACCCTGCGCCTGTACCGCTACGCCGCCGACTACGCGGCGCAGCGCGGCATCCTGCTGGCCGACACCAAGTTCGAGTTCGGCACCGACGCCGACGGCCGCCTGTACGTGATGGACGAGATGCTGACCCCGGACTCCTCGCGCTACTGGCCGGCCGACGAGTACCAGGTCGGCACCAGCCCGCCGAGCTACGACAAGCAGTTCGTGCGCGATTATCTGGAGACGTTGGATTGGGACAAGACTCCGCCGGGTCCGAGCCTGCCAGCGCAGGTGATCGAACGGACCCGGGCGAAGTACGCCGAAGCCTTGCAGAAGCTGGCCGGGATTTCGGTCGACTGACCCGGAGCCAGACGCACAGGGCCGCGCGAGCGGCCCTGTTTCGTTGCAGGGGTGTCGTTGCGTGCTGGGGCGGTCGTTGCGTGCGAGGGCGCGGAGCCGCGTGCGGTCGCGCCGTGGTTCGGGTTGGCGCGGTCGCGGCTTGCGCCGCTCCTACAGGGGCTTCGGCCGGTTCGTATCCGGCTGTAGGAGCGGCGCAAGCCGCGACGCGGTCAATCGGCCGCCGGGGAACCCCGTCCGGCGACGCTGCAGCCGACCTGGCCTCGGCGCACCCCAACCCCGCCCGGACTGTCGCCTGGTTTACAGACCCCACCGCCGCCGCGCGCGACACTGCGGCCAGTCCCGTCGAGTCCGTGCCAGCCCCGGCCATGCGCGCTACCCTGCCGATCCCCCTCGCCGCAGACCCGCACCCGCATGAATCCCGGCTACCTGTACCTGGCCGTCGCCATCGCCGCCGAGGTGATCGCGACCAGCGCGCTCAAGGCCTCGGAAGGCTTCACCAAGACCGGCCCGTCGCTCGTCGTCGCCGCCGGTTACGGGGTCGCGTTCTACTTCCTCTCGCTGGTGCTCAAGACCGTCCCGGTCGGGGTCGCCTACGCGATCTGGTCGGGCGTCGGCATCGTCCTCATCGCCCTGATCGGCTGGCTGTTCATGAAACAGCAGCTCGATGCCGGGGCGGTCGCCGGCATCGGCCTGATCGTGGCCGGGGTGCTGGTGATCCAGCTATTCTCGAAATCGGCGGCGCATTGAGCGCTGCGCCGGGCCGCGGGCCCGTCGCGCCGCGCCGACGCCGCCACAGCCGCGCGCCGTTCGCCGGCGCGTCCGCCACCGCGCGGGCCGCACGCCCGCTTCTCGCCCACGGGAGCCGTCCATGAGCACCCTCGCCCATTCCGCCGCCGTCGCCGACCGCCCGATCGACCGCTGGTTCGCCAGCTATTCCGGCGACCACGTCAACGCCACCAACCAGCGCATCCACGTGTTCGCCGTGCCGGCGATCCTGTGGAGCGTGATCGCGCTGCTGTGGTGCATTCCCTCGCCCGACCCGATGTTCCGCGCCGGCGTCTGGGCCGCGCTGCCGATGTTCGCGGCGATGCTGTTCTACTACCGCTCCTCGCGCGCGCTCGGCCTGGGCATGCTGGTCCAGTTCGTGCTGTTCGCGCTGCTGACCCACTGGATCGCGCAGACCTTCGGCATCCGCGCGCTGCTGTGGACCGCGGTGACGGTGTTCGTGGTCGCCTGGATCGCGCAGTTCATCGGCCACAAGATCGAAGGCAAGAAGCCGAGCTTCCTGACCGACCTGACCTACCTGCTGATCGGCCCGGCCTGGGTGCTGGCCAAGCTCTACCGCAAGCTCGGCTGGTCGTACTGAGGCCGCGCGCGGCCGGCGCGCCGCGCGCTCAGCCGCCGAGCAGCATCGGCGGCGTCAGCCAGCCCAGCAGCAGCGGCACGCTCAGCACCAGCGCGGTCGCCAGCCACCACGCCAGCGCCGCCGGCACCGCGAGCAGGCAGGCGCGCGGCCACGACAGCGGCCCGCGCTCGCCGTCGCGCACCGCCAGGCGCAGCCCCAGGACCAGGCCCAGCCACGGCAGCGCGGCGACCACCACGACCTGCGCCCACGGCGGCGCCTGCGCGCCGAACAGCCCCCAGGTCAGCGCGGCCGGCATCATCGACATCAGCGCGAACTGCACCGCGACCATCGCCGCGCCGTCGCGCAAGGGCGCGCCCAGCGCGCGGGGCGCCAAGCGCCGCAACACCCAGGCCACCGGCTGCAGCCAGAACAGGAACAAGGCCACGACCACCAGCGCGAAGCACAGCGCGGCCAGGACCACCTTGCCGACCATAGCGATGTCCATGCGCGCTTGTTCTCCGTTGCGGTTGCAGTGTCGCCGGGCGGTATCGGTGTGGCGGGTGGCGCGGTGGCCCGGTTGTCGCGGTGGTTGGGTTGCCGCAACCGTCGGGTTGTCGCGGTTGTTGCAGCGTCGCGGTCGCGGCTTGCGCCGCTCCTACAGGGGCTTCGGCCGGTTCGTATCCGACTGTAGGAGCGGCGCGAGCCGCGACCGCGACAATCGAACGACCGCGATCCCGTAACGCCGCATTGCCCTCAGCCGAGGCCGCCCCACTCCAGCGCCCGCCGCACCAGCACCGCCTCCACCCACAGCAGTGCCACCGCCGGCAACGCCGCCCACAGCGCGCGCCGCCACGCCAGTTTGGCGCCGGCAGGATCGGGCAGATACAGCCGCACGCCGACGCCCAGCGCCAGCCACGACAACGCCGCCGCCAGCGCCGCGAACGGCGCGCCCGAACCGATCGCCGAAGCGTGCGTGGCGATCAACGCCGCCACCGCCAGCATCGCCCACAGCACCACCGCGAACAGCACCGTCCACAGCGCCGCGCCGAACGCCGGCCGCGCGCCGACCGCGCGCGCCACCCGCGCCTGCAGCAGCCACGCCGCCGGCGCCAGCCCGAACACGGCGACCGCCAGCAACAGCAGTCCCCAGCCCATCGGTCCCGCAGCCTGCATCGCTTCCTTCACAATAGCCGTCCCATCACGCCATTCGCGTCCGTCCGCAAGGCGGCCACGATAGCCCACCGGCCCCCGCCATGCCCGCCCGCGATCTGCTCCTGCTGTTGCTCGTCGTCCTGTCGTGGGCGATCAACTTCCTGACCTCGGCGCTGGCCTTGCGCGAGATCCCGCCGTTCCTGTTCACCGCGCTGCGCTTCGCCCTGCTGGCGCTGCCGCTGGCGTTCTTCCTCAAGCGCCCCGCGCCCGGCCAGTGGCCGCGCCTGATCGCGGTGTGCCTGTGCATCGGCGTGCTGCATTTCGGCCTGAGCTTCAGCGCGCTGAAGGCCGCCGGCGACCTGTCCTCGCCGGCGATCGTGATGCAGAGCTATGTGCCGATGACCGCGCTGCTGGCGTGGTGGCTGCTCGGCGAGCGCTTCGCCTGGCGCACCGGCGCGGCGATCGCGGTCAGCTTCTGCGGCGTGCTGGTGCTGGGCTTCGACCCGATGGTGCTCGACCACCCGCTGGCGGTGGTGCTGATGCTGGTCTCGGCCGCGTTCCTGGCCCTGGGCACGGTGTTGATGAAAGGCCTGCGCGGGCTCGACATGCTCAGCCAGCAGGGCTGGACCGCGCTGATCGCGGTGACCCCGCTGCTGGCGATCAGCCTGGCGCTGGAGCCCGGCGGCGTGGCCGCGTTGCCGCACGTCGGCTGGGTGGCCTGGGCCGGCGTGGCCTACGCCGCGTTCGTGTCCTCGCTGCTCGGCCACGGCCTGTACTACGTGCTGGTGCAGCGCCATCCGGTCGCGCAGATCACGCCGTGGCTGTTGTTGGCGCCGGTGATCGCGATCGGCCTGGGCATCGCGTTCTGGGGCGACCGGCCGGGGCCGAGCCTGTGGGTCGGCGGCGCGATGGTGCTCGGCGGGGTGTTGCTGATCGCGTTGCGCAACCTGGCCAAGTCGCGCGCGCTTAAGCGGGCTTGAGGGGCTGTTGTGGGAGGGCCTTCAGGCCCGATGCCTTCGGCTCAGGCCGCGGCGATCCGAAAGAAAAGCATCGGGCCTGAAGGCCCTCCCACAACAGCCCCGCCCTTGCGGGCGCGGGCTCAGCCGCGCGGCGACTCGAACATCTGCGCGCTCGGCCGGAACGGCCGCGGCGCATAGCCGAAATCGCGCTGCGCGGGGCCGACGTCGAACGCCATGTCGCTGCGCATGCGCCGCACCGCGGCCTCGCCCAGGCCGGTGGCGCGGCCGCTGGCCTGGGCGGCCAGCAGGGCGAGGTTGAACAAGGGCGACGGCAGCTCGATCAGCTTCACCGGCGGGCGCAGGCAGGCCAGGGTGCGCGCGACCATGTCGCGGTAGCTCAGGGTCTCGCCGCCGGGCACCGCGTAGGTGTTGCCGAAGCTCGCCGGCGCCGCCAGCGCGGCGAAGGCGGCGTCGGCCAGATCGTCCACGTGCACCGGCTGGCGCAGGCCGTTGGCGCCGCGCGGCAGCGGGAAATAACGCAGGCGCTGGGCCAGCTGCGCGATCCGGGTCAGGGTGGCGTCGCGGCCGGCGCCGTAGATCAGGGTCGGGCGCAGCACCGTGGCCGCGTCGCTGCGCGGTTGCGCGGCGGCGAACAAGGTCGCCTCGCCCTCGCGCAGCTCGGCGGCGACCCGGCGCTCCTCGGCGTCGGCCGAGCCGCGCTTGGTCTCGGCGCTGGTCGAGCCGAAGCCGACCACGCGGCTGGCCTCGATGCCCGAGGTCTCGTACCACTTGGCGAACTTCAACAGCGGTCCGCAGCTGAAGATCGCGTCCACCCGCTTGGGCAGTTCGGGCATGCGTTCCAGGTCGCCGCGCAGCCAATGCAGGCCGGGCCGGTCGGTCTGTTCGCCGCGCGAGATCGCGGTGACCCGCCAGCCATCGTGGTACAGCCGCTGCAGCAGCGGCAGGCCGATCTGGCCGCTGCCGCCGAACACCAATGCGTGCTTCATTCGTTCGTTCTTAGCCCTGGGCGCCGCCGCGCGCGGGCAACACCGCGCGCAGCCAGACATAACCGATCACCGCCGACAGCAGCGAGGCGCCGAGGATGCCGAGGACGGCCTCTTCGTACAAGACCGGGTCCTGATAGGCCAGCGAGGCGATGAACAGGCTCATGGTGAAGCCGATGCCGCACATCAGGCCCAGGCCGACCATCGCGCGCAGGTCCATGCCGGCCGGAAACCGCGCCCAGCCCAGCGCGCGCATCAGCAGCGCCGCGCCGACGATGCCGACCGGCTTGCCGACCACCAGGCCCAGCACCACGCCCATCGGCAGCGCCGCCATCATGTCCTTCATCTCGATCCCGCCCAGCGACAGGCCCGCGTTGACGAAGGCGAACAGCGGCAGGATCGCGTAGGCCACCCACGGATGCAGCGCGTGCTCCAGGGTCTCCAGCGGCGAGTGTTCCTTGTCGTCGTCGATGTTGTTGGTCTTGTCGACGTGCGGGATCAGCAGGCCGGTGGCGACGCCGGCCAGGGTCGCGTGCACGCCGGACTTGAGCACGCACACCCACAGCACCACGCCCAGCGCCAGGTACGGGCCGAGCGACTTGACCCCGCGCCGGTTGAGCAGCGCCATCATCGCCAGCGCCACCGCCGCCCACACCAGCGCGCTCACCGACAGGCCGTGCGAATAGAAGAACGCGATGATCAGGATCGCGATCAGGTCGTCGACCACGGCGATGGTCGACAACAGCAGCTTCATCGCCACCGGCACGCGCGAGCCCAGCAGCGCCAGCACGCCCAGGGCGAAGGCGATGTCGGTCGCGGTCGGCACCGCCCAGCCGCGCATCGCCGCGGCGTCGTCGCGGTTGAGGGCGAAGAACAGCAGCGCCGGCGCGACCACGCCGGCGATCGCGCAGACCAGCGGCAGCACCAGCTGCGAACGCTCGGCGAGCTGCCCGCTGAGCGCTTCGCGCTTGATCTCCAGGGCGACGACCAGGAAGAAGATCGCCATCAAGCCGTCGTTGATCCACAACAGCAGCGGCTTGCCGATGTCGAGCGCGCCGATGCGCACCTGCACCGGGATCTCGCGGAAGGCTTCATAGGCCGCTTGCAGCGGCGAATTGGCGGCGACCAGGGCCAGGACCGCGGCGGCGATCAGGACGATGCCGCCGGCGGCTTCGAGGCGGAAGAACTCGCTGAGCGCGCGCAACGCGCGTCGCGGCAGCCGCGGCGTGGGAGTGATTTCGCTCATCCCGCCATTATAGGCGCGAGACTTGCATGGGGTTTGTGGACGCCCGGCTCGGCGCAGGCGCGGGCGCCGCGCCGAAGCGGGCTCAGCCCAGCATCGCCAGTTCCAGCCCGATCCACGCCAGCAGCGCCAGCACCAGCACCGCGCCCTCGCGCCGGCTGATGCGCAGGTCGCCACGCAGCATCGGATAGAGCATCAGCGCGAACACCGCCGCGGCCGGCAATTCGAAGCGCACGAACGAGGCCGGCAACGGCAGCGTGCGCAGCGCGGCCATGCCGCCGAGCACGAACAGCAGGTTGAACAGGCTCGAGCCGATCACATGGCCGACCACGATCTCGCCCTGCCCGCGCCGTGCCGCGGCGACCGCGGCGGCGGCCTCGGGCAGCGCGGTGCCGATCGCCACCGGCAGCAGGCCGGCCAGCAGCGGCGACAGGCCCATCGCCGCGCCGATGATCGCCGCGTTCGGCGAGCCGAAGCCGCCGGCCGCGGCCGGCAGCGGCGCGTGCAGGCTCCACAGGCCGTGGCCGCCGACGATCAGATAAGCGCCCAGGTGCAGCAACACCGCGGCGATCAGCAGCCGGATCAGGTTGAGGCCGAGGTGGGTCTGGGTCTGCGCGAACGCGGCGATGGCGTCCTGCACTTCGGGCTTTTCGTGGCGGGTGCGCACGGTGGCGAACACCACCACGGCGACGAACACCGCCAGCA
Source organism: Lysobacter enzymogenes (assembly GCF_023617245.1). NCBI lineage: Bacteria > Pseudomonadati > Pseudomonadota > Gammaproteobacteria > Lysobacterales > Lysobacteraceae > Lysobacter > Lysobacter enzymogenes. The sequence continues at coordinate 1,117,799 of NZ_CP067396.1, read as the reverse complement.
TCGCCAGGCCCTCGCCGCGGCTCAGCGCGCCGTCCAGGCCCAGGCCGATCACGCCGACGGTGCCCAGCAGCAGCACCAGCAACAGCGGCGCCAGCGCGCGCCAGCGCACCGTCAGCGGCGCGGCCAGCGCCGCCAGGCCCAGGGTCAGGCCGAAATTGACGATATTGCTGCCGACCGCGTTGCCCAAGGCCAGCGCCTGCTGGCCGCGCACCACCGCCTGCAGGTTGACCGCCAGCTCCGGCAGCGAGGTGGCGAAGGCCACCAGCACCAACCCCGCCGCGAACGGCGAGATGCCCAGGCGCTGGGCCAGGCCGGAGGCGCCCTTGACGACCGAGTCGCCGCCCAGGGCCAGCAACAACAGGCCCAGCACGAACAAGCCGACGGCTTCCAACATGGCGTTCTTCCCCTAGTGGCTCTGGATGGCGCGGCGGCGGGGCGTTCGGCCCCGGCCCCATCGGCCGATTATGCCCAGCCCGGCCGCCTCAGGAGCAGCCTTCGACGTAATCGACCTGCGGCGGGATGCCGATGCGCCAGCGCGCCACCTTGCCGTCGCCGGCGGTCTCGAACACCAGCACGCCGCCGCTGGCGTCGCCGACCCGCAGCACCTTGGCGCCCTGCTCGTACTTGTGCGGCTGGACTTCGACCCGGCCGGCATAGAGCTTACCGATCTCGTCGGCGCTCATGCCCTTCTTGCCGCCGCCGGGCGCGACCTCCTTGTCGTTGCCCACGTCCACGCGCACGAACTTGTCGTCCTCGACCATGAAGCCGAACTCGCGCGGATCGCTGCCCCAGATCGGCTGCAGGTAGTAGCAGCCGCCGGCTTCGTCGGGCTTGCCCTTGAGCTCGCCGCCCCAGGCCTGCTTGGCTTGCGCGGCGGTCATGCCGAAGCGCATCTCGCCGTAGCCGTCGAAGCGCGCCAGCCCCGCGCCGGACGCGGGCGGCGGCGTTGGTGCCGGCGCGGTCGCCGGCGGCACGTTCTCGGCCGGCTGGTCGTCCGCCGGCGCCTGATCGACCGCGGGCGCGGTGCTGGCCGACTCTTTCGGCGCGGGTGCGGATTCGCGCTGGCAGGCGCTCAGCCCCAACGCCAGCAGCGCGGCAGCGAGCAGGGAAAGACGGGCGTTCGCAGCGGGAAACATCGGCAGACTCCGGCGCAGTGGGCGCGTTGCGAAAGGCCGGAGCAGCCTAGCGTTTTTGCGTGAACGCAGTGAGAAACGCGGTGCGCGACGGGCAATGGACGGCACTTGCGAATGTGGGAGGGGCTTCAGCCCCGACGCTCTGGCTTCAGCTCATGCAGAGCCGAGAGAAAAGCGTCGGGGCTGAAGCCCCTCCCACAACAACGCAAAAACTTCGCCCCCAAGCGCCGCCGCCGCGCTCAGTCGCGCCCGACCGGATCGAAGTGCTTCTGCAATCCGGCCCAGCAGGCCTGGTAGTCGCGCTGGCGGTGCGCGGCGTCGAAGGCCTGCGCAGCCGGGCGGATCACCGCGCGGGTCTCGAACATGAAGGCCATGGTGTCGACGATGACGTGCGGCTTGCTCAAGTCGGCGTGCGAGGCCTTCTCGAAGGTCTCCGCGTCCGGGCCGTGGCCGGTCATGCAGTTGTGCAGCGAGGCGCCGCCCGGGGCGAAGCCGCCGGCCTTGGCGTCGTACACGCCGTGCACCAGGCCCATGAACTCGCTGGCGACGTTGCGGTGGAACCACGGCGGACGGAAGGTGTGCTGCGCCACCAGCCAGCGCGGCGGGAAGATCACGAAGTCGATGTTGGCCGTGCCGGGCGTGTCGCTGGGCGAGGTCAGCACGGTGAAGATCGACGGGTCGGGATGATCGAAGCTGATCGAGCCGATGGTGTTGAAGCGGCGCAGATCGTACTTGTACGGCGCGAAGTTGCCGTGCCAGGCGACCACGTCGAGCGGCGAATGGCCGATGTCGGCGCGCCACAGGTGGCCCTGGAACTTGGCGACCAGCTCGAACGTGCCTTCCAGGTCTTCGTAGGACGCGTGCGGGGTGGAGAAATCGCGCGGATTGGCCAGTCCGTTGGAACCGATCGGGCCGAGGTCCGGCAGCCGCAGCAGCGCGCCGAAGTTCTCGCACACGTAGCCGCGCGAGGCGCCGTCGACCAGTTCGACCCGGAAACGGATGCCGCGCGGGATCACCGCGACTTCCATCGGCTCGACTTCCAGCGCGCCCAGTTCGGTGCCGATCAGCAGGCGGCCGAGCTGCGGCACGATCAGGGTCTCGCCGTCGGCGTTGTAGAAGAACCGTCCTTGCATCGAGCGGTTGGCCGCGTACAGGTGGATGCCGCAGCCGTGCTGGCCGGCGGCCGAGCCGTTGCCGGCCATGGTGTAGAGGCCGTCGACGAAATCGACCTCGCCCTCGCTCTCGGGCAGCGGCAGCGGGTCCCAACGCAGCTGGTCGGGCGAAACCGGGCCGTCGCCGAAGTCGTTGTGGAAGCGCGGCTGCGCGAACGGCGAGAACGCGCCGTGCATCGCCGCCGGGCGGATCCGGTACAGCCAGCTGCGCCGGTTTTCCTTGCGCGGCGCGGTGAAGGCGGTGCCGCTGAGCTGCTCGGCGTACAGCCCGAACGGCGCGCGCTGCGGCGAGTTCTGCCCTTCCGGCAGCGCGCCGGCGACGGCTTCGGTGGCGAATTCGTTGCCGAAGCCGCTCATGTAGCCGCGCGGGCGCTGGCGCACGGAGTCGGTGCTGGGCATCGGGATCACGTTGTCGATGTCGTTGGCTGCGGTGCTCATACGGGCTCGCTATCGGACTCGCTATGCGGTTGATCGCCGCGCGCGTCGGCGGCGTGGCGCCGCCGTTCGACGACGCCGTTTCGAATCTTCGCGGCCGCGCACCGGCGCTCCAGCGCCGGCGCGGCCGCCGCCTTCACATGACCGGGCGGTGTCCCAGGGAGCGCTCGGTCGAGGACTCGATCGACAGCGCCAGCGCGCCGGCCAGTTCCAGCACCCGCGCGGTGTCCTTGCGCCACACCAGCAAGGCATTCAACTGGTCGCTGAAACTGTCGTCGAGCAGCATCAACCGATAACCGCCGCCGTCCTTGCCGCGCTCGGCCAGCAGCGGGTCGAGCCAGGCGAAGTACTCGTCCGGCAGATACCCGCGCCCATTGGCGTGACGCGGGAAATCGGCCAGCGGCTCGGCGAAGAAATCGCTGACCTGCTCGTGCACTTCGTCGATCTTGTCGCCGACGGCGAGGTGGTTCACCAGTTTGAACACGATCGCGTTCTGGATCAGCTCTTCCGGCGAAGGATCGTCCATCCAGTCCAGATCCGGATCGTCGCCGGCGTTTTCGATCGACGCCACCAGCTCCGCCAGTTCCTCCGGATCGAGTTCCCGGCAGGTCAACAGGTCGATCAGTTCCTTGAGCATGTCCACGGCCTTGCGAGGAGGAGCGCTTATAGTACGCCGCGCTTCATCTGGTCGCGTTCGATGCTCTCGAACAGGGCCTGGAAGTTGCCCTCGCCGAAGCCTTCGTTGCCCTTGCGCTGGATGATCTCGAAGAAGATCGGGCCGATCGCGTTCTGGGTGAAGATCTGCAGCAGCTTGCGCTGGTGGGTTTCCGGATCGGCGTCGATCAGGATCTTGTTCTTGGCCAACCGGGCGACGTCTTCCCCATGATTGGGCACGCGCATGTCGATCACGTCGAAATAGGTGTCCGGCGTGTCCAGGAACTCCACGCCCTGCGCGCGCATCGCCTCGACGGTGTCGTAGATGTTGTCGGTGAAGCAGGCGATGTGCTGGATGCCCTCGCCCTTGTAGGCGTCGAGGTATTCGTTGATCTGGCTCTTGGGGTCGTTGGACTCGTTGAGCGGGATGCGCACGATGCCGTCCGGCGCGGTCATCGCCTTCGACACCAGGCCGGTCTTGGCGCCCTTGATGTCGAAGTACTTGATCTCGCGGAAGTTGAACAGGCGCTCGTAGTAGTCCGACCACTTCTGCATGTTGCCGAAGTACAGGTTGTGGGTCAGGTGGTCGATGAAGGTCAGGCCGAACCCGGTCGGGTTCTGCTCGGCGCCGGCGATCGGCTCGTAGTCGGCGTAGGCGTCGCCCTTGTCGCCGTACTGGTCCACCAGGTACAGCATGCAGTCGCCGATGCCCTTGACCACCGGCGCGTCGATCACGCGGGTGTCGGCGCGGTCGGTCACCGCTTCGCCGCCGTTGGCGAGCACCGCCTTGAGCACGTCGCCGGCCGGCTGCTTGAAGCGGATCGCGAAACCGCTGGCGCAGGGGCCGTGGGCTTCGGCGAACGCGGAAGCGAAGCTGTCGGGGGTCTCGTTGACCAGGAAGTTGACCCCGCCCTGGCGGTAGACGGTGACCGGGCGCGACTTGTGCTTGAGCACGGCGCTGAAGCCGAGCTTGCGGAAGTAGTCGTGCAGCAGGGCGCCCTGGCCCTTCGGCGCGGCGAACTCGACGAACTCGAAGCCGTCGATGCCGAGCGGATTTTCGAAGGTGGTGACCTGCATGCCGAGGTTGGGCTGTGCATTCATGGCATTGTTCTCGATACGTGGCGGGCGGGTCCGCTGCGGGCGGCCTCAGGAAAGTAGCCGTTATAGTTTCAAATGAAACCATAAGCAAGGCATAGCGCAACATGAATCGACCGACTTCCCAATCCGGGGCCGCGGCTCCGTCCGCGACCGGCGCGCCTGAACAGGCCCCGGCCGCGCCGCAGCGCGCGGCCGCACGCGCCAGCGGCCGTCACGCCGAGCTCGACCTCGACCACTTCCTGCCCTACCGCCTGTCGGTGCTGTCGAACCGGGTCAGCGGCGCGATCGCCCGGGTCTATTCCGAGCGCTACGCGCTGAGCGTGACCGAATGGCGGGTGATGGCGGTGCTCGGGCGCTTCCCCGAGCTGTCGGCCAACGAGGTCGCCCAGCGCACGGCGATGGACAAGGTGGCGGTGAGCCGCGCGGTGGCGCGCCTGACCGAGGCCGGCCGGCTGGAGCGCGACACCCACGACGACGACCGCCGCCGCTCGGTGCTGCGGCTGTCGCCGGACGGCTACAGGATCTACGACGAAGTCGCGCCGATGGCGCTGGCGTTCGAGCAGCGGCTGCTGGCCGGGATCGAGACGGCCGAACGCGACGCGCTGTTCCGGCTGCTGGACCGGCTGGACGAGCTGGAGATGCAGGCCGAGGCCGAGATGGCGGCCGAATCGCGCTGAAGTTCCGGTTGCGCCGTGTAGGAGCGGCGCAAGCCGCGACCGCGAAAACACAGCCACGACGGCCGCACCGAACAACCCGGCTTGCGGCTCTGCGACGACGGTTGCGCCGTCGCTGCGTTGTCGCGGTCGCGGCTTGCGCCGCTCCTACGGGGGGCGCTGCGGCTGCGGGTCTATTTCCGCCGGTTTGCGAGGTAAGAGATCAGCCACACCGCGCCGGCCGCGCCGCCGATCAGCGCGAACAGGATCAACCAGTGGAAGATGCCGACGTTCATCGCGGGCGCTCCTTGTGCCTCGCCTGTCGCGCACCATCGCACGAACGAAAACGGCGGCCAAGCGGCCGCCGTTTTCGCGTTCAAACCCGCGGCGCGATCACTTCACGCCGTGCATCAGCTTCTGCACCAGCGGCGCGATCAGGAACAGCAGCACGCCGGCGCCGACCAGGGCCCAGAAGCCGAAGGTGTAGCCGCCGAGCGCCGAGGTCGTGGTCATGCCGCCTTCGCCGCTGACGTGGCCGGCGAAGATGCCCGAGAGGTTGTTGCCGATGCCGGTCGACAGGAACCAGCCGCCCATGCCGAAGCCGACCAGGCGCACCGGCGCCAGCTTGGTCACCATCGACAGGCCGATCGGCGACAGGCACAGCTCGCCGATGGACTGGATCCAGTACACCGCGAACAGGGTCCAGAACGGGATCTTGCCGTTGTCCAGCAGGTTGCCCAGGGCGAACATCAGCAGCAGGAACGCCAGGCCGTTGAAGATCAGGCCCAGGCCGAACTTGCGCGGGATCGAGGGATTGGCCTTGCCCATCGCGACCCAGATCCAGGCGATCAGCGGGGCCAGGGTAATGATCGCGACCGAGTTGACCGACTGGAACCAGGCGGTCGGGAACACGCGCTCGCCGCTGAGGCTGTAGACCAGGTCGGCGAGGCCGCCGGTGAAGATGTCGCGGTCGACGATCTTGTCGGCGAGGAAGGTGAAGGAGCTGCCGGCCTGCTCGAAGAACATCCAGAACAGGATGTTGAAGGTGAAGATGATCAGCATCGCGACGACCTTGTCGCGCTGCTGCGAACCTTCGCGGAAGCCTTCGGCCAGCAGCAGGCCGCACAAGCCCAGGAACATCGCGGTCAGCACGCCCTGCAGCGCGCCGGCGCCCATGGCGAGCAGGAAGTACACGACCGGGATCGCGACCACCGCGCCGAGGAACACGTACAGCACCTTGCGCGGGTCCTGCTGGCCTTCCGGCGGCACGCCGATGCCCTTGAGGCCGGCGCGGCCGAACCAGAACCACACCAGGCTGATCAGCATGCCGATGCCGGCGGAGATGAAGACGATCTTGTAGTCCGGCAGCGATTCGCTGCCGAAGATCTTCTGCGCCAGGTACTGGGTCAGCAGCGGCGCCAGCATCGCGCCGAGGTTGATGCCCATGTAGAAGATGGTGAAGCCCGAGTCGCGGCGTTCGTCGCCGACCGCGTAGAGCTTGCCGACCATGGTCGAGATGTTCGGCTTGAACAGGCCGTTGCCGCAGATGATCGTGGCTAGGCCGAGCTTGAAGATCTGCTCGTTCGGCAAGGCGATCATGAACAAGCCCGCCGACATGATCACCGCGCCGAGCAGGATCGAGCGCTGGTAGCCGAGGATGCGGTCGGCGACGTAGCCGCCGAAGATCGCCGCGGCGTAGACCAGGGCCAGGTAGGCGCCGTAGACGCGGTTGGCCGGCGCCTCGCCGGCGGCGTCGCCGCCGTGGAACTGGTGGACGATGTACAGCACGAGCGCCCAGCGGATGCCGTAGAAGGCGAAGCGCTCCCAGAATTCGGTCATGAACAGCATCCACAACGGCTTGGGATGGCCCAGCCGCGTGGAGAATTCGGGAATGGGCGCCTGGCCCTGGGTCGGTATCGCGGCTCCGCTCATGCGGTGTCCCCTGTCGTGTGGAAACTGAATGAAAATCCCACGCCGACGGCACGGGCCGGGGAGATTTACCGGCACAGGCCGGCGGCGTCAAACATTCGTGAAGGTGCGGGGCGCGTGTTGCGGCGCAACATTCGTGCTTGCAAATGCCTGAACGGGCGAGGATTTTGCGCCGGGCGGGTCGGGAAAGTCCGGCTTCTGGCGGGCTTCTTGCCGCTATCGGGTGACAACTGTCATGGTTTGCGGTTTGGTGCGCGGCGAGCTGGCGCGAAAGCGTCGGGGCTGAAGCCCCTCCCACAACAGCCGGCGTCGGCCGGAACTGGCGCTTGTGGGAGGGGCTTCAGCCCCGACGCTTTCCGCTCCGCCGCGACGCCGCCGCGGACGCCGCTCAGGCCCCATACCCCCCGGCCGGGGCCAGGGTGGTGCGCACCGAGAACAGTTCCGGGAAGAAGGTCAGCTCCAGCGCCTGCCGCAGGAAGCCGACCCCGCTGGAGCCGCCGGTGCCGCGCTTGAAGCCGATGATGCGCATCACCGTGCGCATGTGGCGGAAGCGCCACAGCTGGAACTGGTTCTCCAGGTCGACCAGGTCCTCGCACAGCGCGTACTCGCGCCAGTACACGTCGGTGTTCTCGTAGATGCGCTCGAACACCGGCTGCAGTTCGGCGTCGGCCACGTGCGGCTGGCGCCAGTCGCGCTGCAGGTGCGCGGCCGGCACGGCATGGCCGAAACGCGCCAGATACATCAGGAATTCGTCGTACAGGCTCGGCGCGGCCAGCGCGCGCTCCAGGTCGGCCTGGCCGTTGGGGTCGTAGGCGAAGACCTTGAGCATGTCCTCGTTCTTGTTGCCGAGCATGAACTCGATGGTGCGGTACTGCAGCGACTGGAAGCCCGAGGACGGGCCCAGCGTCTCGCGGAAGCCCATGTATTCCGACGGCGTCAGCGTCTCCAGCACCGACCATTGCTCGGTCAGCAGGCGCAGCACCTGCTTGCAGCGCGCGAGGATCTTCTGGCATTGCCAGACCTGGTCGCGGCGCAGGTGCGCCAGCGCGGCGCTGAGCTCGTGGATGATCAGCTTCATCCACAGCTCCGAGACCTGGTGCTGGACGATGAAGAGCATCTCGTCGTGATGCCCGGGTTGCGACAGCGGGCGCTGCGCCGACAGCAACTTGTCCAGTTGCAGGTAGCCGCCGTAGGTGATGCGTCCCTGCAGGTCGGTATGGATACCGTCTTCCAGTTCGCGCTGGTTCTTCTCTACGGACATCGGGGGCTCTTGGCGGCAAGCGCCGGGCACGGCAGGGGCGCAAAGCGTAGCGCATCCGGACCGCGGCCGGAGGCGCGCGCGGTTGCCGCGAACGGGCCGCATCGCGACGCCTCGCGCCGCACGCGGGCGCATCGCTCCGCGGCTGCCTGCTTCACGACGGCTTGCTCCGCGACCGCGCGCTGCGCGGCCGCTGTCGCATCGAGCGCCGGCCGCGCCGAACGCGGATGCGTCCGCGACGCCGGTCACGCGGTCGCGGCCGGTGCGACGCGCGAAAACTAAAATGGTCGCGCCTGCCCACCGTCGCAACGGTCCAGTCTGCAGGCGCACTTTCAAGGGGATTCCATGCAAAAACTCGCTAGCCGCGCACTCGCGGCCGGTATCGCCGTGGCCTTGTCCGGCACCGCCGGCGCCCAGGTCGTCATCTCCCAGGTCTATCCCAACGCCGGCGCCAACGGCTATCACGCCGATTACGTCGAGCTGCACAACACCGGCAACGCCACCGTCAATCTCGGCGGCTGGAGCCTGCAGTACGCGCAGCAAGGCAGCGGCTGGCAGCGCACCCAGATCAGCGGCACCCTGCCGCCCGGCGGCTACTACCTGATCCGCATGGGCACTACCACCGCGGGCCGCGCGCTGCCGACGTCCAACTTCAGCAGCCCGACCAGCATGGCCCCGCAGTCGGGCAAGCTCGCGCTGCTGTCCGGCGGCGGCACGCTCGCCCAGGCCTGCCCGAGCGCGCAAGCGGGGCTGGTCGATCTGTTCGGCTACGGCGCGACCGATTGCTACGAAGGCAGCGCGCGCGCGGCCGTCGTCTCGCCGCTCAACGCCTACCTGCGCAAGAACGACGGCTGCCAGGACAGCCAGTCCAACGCCGCCGATTTCTCGGTCGCCTCGGCCGCCCCGCGCAACGCCGCGTCGGCGCGCCTGGTCTGCGCGCCGACCCTGCCGAAGCTGAGCGTGCAGCCGGTGGCCAAGGCCGAAGGCCACAGCGGCGTCACCCCGTTCGAATTCGAACTCAAGCTCGACGCTCCCGCCGGACCCACCGGCGTGGATTGGTCCGTGCACATCAGCGGCACCGGCACCGCCACGCCGGATGCGGACTACACGCCGATCAACCTCAGCGGCCGGATCGAGCCCGGCCAGAATTCGGCGCGCTTCGTCCTGCCGGTGCGCGGCGACAGCGAGGTCGAAGCCGACGAAACCGTGACGCTGCAGATCAAGGTCCACGCCGGCGCGACCACCGCCAACGGCGACTACCTCGACACCGTCGCGACCCTCCTCAACGACGACACCGCGCCGCCGCCGACGATGAGCGTGGCGAACGTCGCGCGCAGCGAAGGCCACGACGGCTACGCGCCGTTCGAATTCGAACTGAAGCTGGACCGTCCCGCCGGCGCGGGCGGCGCGCAATGGCGCGCGCTCAGCGTCGACGGCGGCACCGCCACGGCCGGCGCCGACTATCTGCCGATCGACCTGGCCGGCACCATCGCCGAAGGCCAGAGCGCGGCCAGGTTCGCCCTGCCCGTGCGCGGCGACACCGTGCCGGAAGCCAACGAAACCGTGAAGCTGCGCATCGACCTGGGCGCCGGCGCGCGCGCCGCCGACGGCAGCGCCAGCCTCGCCACCGAAGCGGTCATCCTCGACGACGATCCGCTGATCACCCCGATCCACGCGATCCAGGGCCGCGGCGAGCGCTCGCCGATGCTCGGCCAGCAGGTCCAGGTCGAAGGCATCGTCACCGCGATCGTCAAGGACGGTTTCTTCCTGCAAGCGCCGGCGACCGAAGCCGACGCCGATCCGCTGACCTCCGAAGCGCTGTTCGTGCAGACCGGCACCGCGCCGAATCCCAACCTGCAGGCGTTGCGGGTGCGCGCGGTCGGCATCGTCGCCGAACTGTACGCGCCGGGCGATCAGCCCGACCGCGCGTCGATGACCGCCATCGTCGCCACCAACCCGGCGCAGAACGTCGGCAACGTGCGCCAGCCGCTGCCGCCGGCATTGGTCCGGCTGCAACCCGATCCCGGTCTCGGCGCGGCCGGCTACGAAGCCTTCGAAGGCATGCGCGTGCAGCTCGACGACCGCCTCGTGATCGGCGCGACCGGCGGCCGCACCGATGCGGGCCTGGAAACCACGGTCAGCGACGGCGTGTTCTATCTCCTCGACGGCGCCGCCGACGCGCCGCCGCCGATGCGCGAACCCGGCGCGCGCTACGGCGTGCGCGACAACGGCGCGCCGGCCGGCTGGATCCCGCGTTGGGACGGCAATCCCGAGGCCATCGGCGTGGACAGCGCCGCGACCGGCCGCGCGCCGTTCGATGTCGCCGTCGGCGCGCGCGTGGGCAACGCGGTCGGTCCGCTCGATCAACGCAGCGGCCGCTACACCGTGATCCAGCAGGCCGACCAGGCGCTGCTCGCGCTGGCGCCGGCACCGGCGCCGAGCGGCGTCGACGCGGCCGATCCGTACCGCCCGCCGGTCGATGTGGCGTACTACGACCTCGGCGCGTTCCACGACGAAATCAGTCCGCCCAACTCCGGCCAGCCGGCGAGCCAGCCGTTCGCGGTCGAGCGGCGCCTGGACAAGCTCGCCGAAGGCATCGTCGGCAAGCTGCGCCTGCCGCACATCGTCGCGATCGGCGGCGTCGAGAACCGCGCGCTGCTGGAACGCCTCGCGCAACGGATCGACCAACGCGCGGCGACCGCCGGCCAGGCGAATCCGAACTATCGCGCGGTGTCGTTGGAAAGCGATTCGCCGCTGCAGTTGGGCTTCCTGCTGCGCAGCGATCAGGTCGGGCCGGCGCCGCGGGTGCTGCTCGACGGCCACGTCCAGATCGGCTGCGAGGAAACCCTGGCGCTGCCGTCGGGCGACTGGATGCCGCTGTTCGAGCAGGCGCCGCAGTTCGTCGACGCGACGGTGCGCGACAACGGCGCCGAGTTCCGCCTGCGCGTGCTGCTGGCCGCGCTGGCGCCGCTGGACGGCAGCGACGCCGACAGCGCGCAAGGCCGCGCGCTGCGCTCGCGCCGCCACGCCCAGGCCGATTTCCTCGCGCGCTGGGTGCAGCAACATCAGCAGGCGGCGGGCGCGCTGCCGCTGCTGGTGCTCGGCGATCTGCAAGGCTTCGGCTTCGGCGACGGCTACACCGATCCGGTCGGCACGCTCATCGGCAAGCCCAGCGATCCGCTGTGGACGCTGGTGCCGGGCGACGGCATCGATCGCGTCGATCCGAACCTGATCGCGCTGACCGCCACCGGCGCCGACGGCGAACGCTATTCCTCCATCGTCGAAGGCTCGCGCCAGCAGTTGCAGCACGCACTCGCCGACGAGAGGCTGGTGGCGGCCACCGATGCGATCGAGTTGCGCCACGCGCGCATCAACGCCGGCCAGCCGGCGACGGCGCGCAACCAGGCCGGCAGCGAACTGCGCGCGGCGAACGCCGATCCGCTGCATGTGCGGCTGTTGCCGCGCACCCATGCCGATCTGTCGCTGTCGGTGCAGGCGCCGCAGCCGCCTACCGCGGGCCAATGGCTGGAGTACCGCGTGGTTGTCGACAACCTCGGGCCCGACGACGCGCATGGCGTCGGCGTCGGCATGGCGCTGTCGCAGGCCTTCGACCGCGTGCGCGTGCAGGCCCCGCCGGACTGGAACTGCGGCGCGCCGCAGATCGAGGCCGGCCGCACCAGCGCGGCGTGTTCGGCGCCGCGCATGTGGCGCGACAGCGGCGCGTCGCTGAGCCTGTTCGTGCTCACCTACGCCGACCAAGCCGGCACCGACCTGACCCTGGCCGCGTCGGCGACCGCGCAATCGGCCGATCCGCAACCCGGCAACAACGCCGCCCAGGCCAGCGCGAGGCTGACCGCGGCACCGGCGCCGTAAAACCCTGAACAGGCGCCACGCCGCCGCACCGAGGGGTGCGGCGGCGCACTGCCGGGCACGCGCCGAACCACGGGCCGGGCGCGTCCGCGCATGCTGCACTGCATCGCACGGCATCGCATAAAACGATTACGTGCACATTACCGATGGCAGAACTCGCACTGCGTCATCGCATTGCAACGCCAGAAAGTGAGTATTCGTGCACAATCCAGCTGTCTGCGGCCGGGGAGGCCGGCAGACGCTCACTTGGGGAACTACATGGACAAGAACACGAGCCGCCTCTGGGCGGCGGTGGTATTGGCTTTCGCCTCGGCCGGCACGGCCCAGGCGCAGGTCGTAATCAGTCAGGCTTACGGCGGCGGCGGCAACTCCGGCGCACCGGTCAAGAGCGACTACATCGAGCTGCACAACAACGGCGCCACCGCGGTCGACCTGACCGGCTGGAGCGTGCAGTACGCGTCGGTCACCGGCACCAGCTGGCAAGTCACCACGCTCAACGGCTCGATCGCGCCCGGCGGCTATCACCTGGTCAAGCAAGGCGACGGCGCCGGCAGCCAGCCCGCGCTGCCCACGCCCGACTCGGTCGGCGCGATCAACATGTCCGGCGCCAACTTCAAGGTCGCGCTGGTCAACAACATCGTCGCGCTCAGCGGCGCGTGCCCCGCCGGCACCATCGATCTGCTCGGCGTCGGCCCCACCGCCAATTGCGCCGAAGCCAACGCGCCGACCCCGGTGGTGAGCAACTCCACCTCGGCGATGCGCAACGACAAGGGCTGCGTCGACACCAACAACAACGCCGCCGACTTCTCCATCGCCACCATCACCGCCACCTCGCCGCGCAACAGCGCCTCGCCGGCGTTCGTGTGCGGCGGCGTCGGCCCGGTGCTGCCCGCGCTCAGCGTCGCCGACGTCTCGGCCGACGAAGGCAACAGCGGCACCACCGTGTTCACCTTCACCGTGAGTCTGAGCCAGCCGGCCGGCGCCGGCGGCGTGAGCTGGAAGGCCTCGACCATCGACGGCACCGCCACCGCGGGCAGCGATTACGCGGCCGTGTCCGATCTCGCCGGCACCATCCCGGCCGGGCAGAGCAGCGCCACGGTCGCGGTCAGCGTCAACGGCGACACCGTTTCGGAAGCCAACGAAACCTTCAAGCTGCGGTTCCAGAACATCAGCGGCGCGACCCCGGCCGCGCCTGGCTTCGTCGACGCCACCGCGACCATCGTCAACGACGACGTCACCGTGATCGCGATCCACGACATCCAGGGCAACGGCGCCAAGTCGCCGCTGGAGAACCAGGTCGTCACCACCGAAGGCGTGGTCACCGCGCGCAAGAACAATGGCTTCTACCTGCAGGCCACCGACGCCGAAGCCGATGCCGACCCGATGACCTCCGAGGGCATCTACGTCTTCACCAGCTCCGCGCCGACCGCGGCCGTCGCCGTCGGCAACCGCGTGCGCGTGACCGGCACGGTCGCCGAGTACATTCCGGCCGCCGACCCGGGCCAGCTGCCGCTGACCGAACTGACCTTCGCCACCTACAACCAGATCGGCACCGCGCCGTTGCCGGTGCCGGTGGTGCTGCCGGTGGTGCAGCCGACCTCGCCGCTGGACGCGCTTGAGCCGTACGAGGGCATGCGCGTGGCGATCCAGAGCTTCAAGGTCACCGCGCCGAATCAGGCCAACTCGGTCAACGAGACCAACTTCACCAGCACCAACCGCAGCTTCTTCTACGGCGTCATCGGCGACGTGCCGCGGCCGTTCCGCGAAGCCGGCATCCCGCCGGGCACCAACCCGCCGGCCGGCACCGTCCCGCCGATCCCGCGCTGGGACGGCAACCCGGAGCTGATGGTCGTCAACAGCGACGCGATCGGCGGCGCCAAGCTCGAGTTCGCCGCCGGCACGGTCATCGCCGGCCTGGTCGGCCCGCTGGACTACAGCTTCCGCCGCTACACCCTGCTGATCGAACCCGGCGCCGCGCTCAACGTGACCCCGGCGCCGCAGCCGCGTCCGTCGGTGGAGACGGTCGATCCGAACGCGGTGTCGGTCGCCGGCTACAACATGCAGCGCCTGTTCGACACCGTCGACGATCCGAACATCAAGGAACCGCTGCCGACCGCCGACGCCTACGCGCGGCGCAAGCAGAAGGCCTCGATCGGCATCCGCGACTATCTCAAGACGCCGGACATCCTCGGCGCGGTCGAGATCGAAAACCTGAGCACGCTGCAGGACTTGGCCGCGAAGATCAACGCCGACGCGGTCGCCAACGGCCAGCCGAACCCGAACTACGTCGCTTACCTCGAGGAAGGCAACGATCCGGGCGGCATCGACGTGGGTTACCTGATCAAGACCGCCGAAGTGCTGCCGGGCAAGCCGCGCGTGGAAGTGCAGGCGGTGACCCAGGTCGGCAAGGACACCCTGTGGGTGCAGCCCGACGGCAACAGCGACGAGCTCAACGACCGTCCGCCGCTGGTGCTCGACGCCGTCGTCCACTACGCCGACGGCCGCGCGTTCCCGCTGACCGTGGTGGTGGTGCACCAGCGTTCGCTGAGCAAGGCCGAAGAGGTCGGCAGCGAGGGCGACCGCGTTCGCCTCAAGCGCCAGCGCCAGGCCGAGTTCCTGGCCACCTACGTCAACCAGCGCCAGACCCAGAACCCGGCCACCCGCCTGATCGTGCTCGGCGACTTCAACGCGTTCGAGTTCAACGACGGCCTGACCGACGCGATGGGCACCGTGATCGGCGCGCCCAGCCCGGACGACGCCACCGCCGTGCCCGGCGACGGCGCCGACCTGGTCGAGCCGAACCTGATCAACCTGGCCAGCACCATCGACCCGATGGAGCGTTACTCGTACAGCTTCGACGGCCAGGCCCAGAGCCTCGACCACACCCTGGTCAACGAGGAAATGGTCGTCGCCACCAGCTCGATCAAGTTCACCCACGCCCGCATCAACGCCGACTACCTGGAAGCCAACCGCGCCGACGCCAACTCGCCGACGCGCATGTCCGACCACGACCCGATGGTGACCTACCTGGTGCCGCGCGAAATCGCCGATCTGGGCGTGACCGCGGCCGCCAGCGCCACCTCGGTGCAGGTCGGCCAGAGCATCGGCTACACCGCGGTCGCGACCAACCACGGTCCGGGCCGCGCCGACGCGGTCGGCGTGGGCTTCGCCCTCGACGCCGAACTGCCGTCGCTGAGCGTGACCAAGCCGGCCGAGTGGACCTGCGACGCACCGCAGATCGCCTCGGGCAAGACCTCGGTCGCCTGCCGCACCGGCGCCCTGGCCAACGCCGCCAACGCCAACTTCGCGCTGTCGGCCAACGCCACCGCCGACCTCGCCGGCAAGACGGTCAAGCTGGCGGTCAGCGGCGAAACCACCTCGCAGGACGCGGTCGCGGGCAACAACGCGGCCGAAGCCAGCGTGGCGGTGATCGCCCAGGACGACGGCACCCCGGCGCTGCTCAACGGCAAGGCCGTGGAACTCGGCGGCGCCGCCGGCGAAGCCAAGACCTTCCGCCTGGACATCCCGGCCGGCGCGCGCGGGCTGCGGATCATCACCCAGGGCGGCACCGGCGACGTCTCGCTGTACGCCAAGCGCGGCGCGCGTCCGAGCGCGACCGACTACGACCTGCGTTCGATCCGCAGCGGCAACAACGAAGCGGTGTTCTCCACCGTGCCGCAGGCCGGTACCTGGTACGTGACCGTGCAGGGCGGCGCCACCGCGTTCGCCCGGGTGCTGTTGCTCGCCAACTTCTCGCCCTGAGCCTCGCGCCCATAGCGACGACCCAGACCCCGGCTTCGGCCGGGGTCTTTTTTTTTGGCCCGACGCCGCCGCGGATTTTTTCGCCGCGGCGCCGCCGCATCGCCGAATCTGCGACGTCGGTCAGGCACACTCTGCGCACCGCCGCAGGAGCGTCGGTCCAGTCAACAGGGAATGCCATGAACAAGTCAGGGGGCCGCCTGTTGGCGGCAGCGCTGGCCTTCGCCGCGGCCGGCTCGGCCCAGGCGGGGGTCGTCATCAGCCAGGTCTACGGCGGCGGCGGCAGCGCCGGCGCCAGCTACTCGCACGATTTCATCGAGTTGCACAACAACGGCGACACCGCGGTCAGCCTCAACGGCTGGTCGATCCAGTACAACCTGGCGCCGAGCCCGGCGCCGTGGCAGCGCACCGCCCTGTCCGGCAGCATCGCGCCGGGCGGCTACTACCTGATCCAACAAGCCAGCAGCGGCGTCGCCGGCCTGCCGCCGCTGCCCGCGGCCGACGCCGTCGGCACGATCCAGATGCAGACCAGCGGCGGCAAGCTGGTGCTGGTCGACCACAACGGCGCGCTCAGCGGCGCCTGTCCGTCGCCGCGCATCGACGCGGTCGGCATCAGCGGCTCGGCCACCTGCTCGGAAACCCGGCCGCTGCCGGTCGTGCTGACGGTGACCACCGCCGCCGCGCGCAAGGACGGCGGCTGCAACGACACCGGCGACAACGCCGCCGACTTCGAAACCGCGACGCCGGCGGCGCGCAATTCGGCGTCGCCGGCGCGCCTGTGCAGCGGCGGACTGCCGCAACTGCGGATGCAGGACCTCGCCCTCGACGAAGGCAACGCCGGCCAGACCCTGGCGACGGTGCGGGTGCTGCTCGACCGCCCGGCCGGCCCCGGCGGCGCCAGCTTCGCCTTCGCCACCCGCGACGGCAGCGCCCGCGCCGGCGAGGACTACGCCCAGACCGCCGGCAACGCCAGCATCGCCGCCGGCCAGAGCGAGACCACGCTGAACGTCCCGATCTTCGGCGACACCGCGCCGGAGCCGAACGAAACCTTCTTCGTCGACGTCTCCAACCTCGCCGGCGCCACCGGCGCGGACGTCTCCGCGCAAGTCACCATCAACAACGACGACATGGCGATCACCGCGATCGAGGCCGTGCAGGGCACCGGCCCGGTCTCGCCGCTCAACGGCCTGCCGGTGACGGTCGAAGGCATCGTCACCGCGCGCCGCGCCGACGGCTTCTTCCTGCAGTCGGGCGCCGGTTCGCAGCCCGGCCCGGCCCCGTCCGCGATCTACGTCGCGGTCGGCTTCGAGCCGCCGGCCAGCGCCGGCATCGGCAACCGGGTGCGGGTCAGCGGCACCGTGGTCGAGTACGCACCGATCGGCCAGGCCGGCCGCGGCACCCGCACCCAGATCGCCGGTTCGCCGCTGATCACATTGCTGCAAACCGATCAGCCCCTGCCCGACCAGGTCCGCGACCTCGCCACCGTCGCCAGCGGCGATCTGGAGCGCTACGAAGGCATGCGCATGGTCGTGCATTCCCTGCGCGTCGTCGCGCCGGCCGACGGCATCCTCGACGAAGCCCAGGCGCGCGCGCGCAGCCGCGGGCTGATGTACGTCACCGCGGCCGGCACCACGCCGCTGCGCACGCCGGGCATCCGCTACGGCGATCCGTTTCCGCCCGGCGGCGACGTCGAATCCGGCGACTGGCACTACGAGACGCTCGTGCTCGACGCCACCTCGACCCAGGGCCATAAGGAGATGAACCTGTCGGAGGACACCAGCGTCATCGACGCGCACGGCGTCGTCGACTTCGTCGATGGCCGCTATGTCCTGCTGCTGGATTCGGAGAACACGCCCGATTACGGCGGCTACGAGCTCGCCGACGGCGCCATCGCCCTGGTTGCCGCCGCGCAGGCCGACCTCACCGACGGCCCCGGCGTCTCCATCGCCACCTTCCCGGCCCTGCGCCTGTTCGACGCGACCGACGCCGCCGGCATCGCCGAGCCGGTGTTGAGCGTGGCCGCGTTCGAGCGCCGCCTCGCCAAGCTGTCGCTGGCGGTGCGCGGCTACCTCAAGCAACCCGACGTGATCGGCTTCACCGACGTGGAGAACCTCGCCACGCTGCAGGCGCTGGCGACGCGCATCAACGCCGACGCCGTCGCCGCCGGCCAGTCCAGCCCGCAGTACGCCGCGCACCTGCTCGAAGGCAACGACGCGCTCGGGCTCGACGTGGGTTATCTGGTCAAGACCGCCGACGTGCTGCCCGGCAAGCCGCGCGTGCAGGTGCTGCAGGTCGCGCAGATCGGCAAGGACACGTACTGGGTCGGCGCCGACGGCAACACCTCGCGGCTCAACGACCGCCCGCCGCTGGTGCTCGACGCGGTCGCGCATTACGCCGACGGCCTGGCCTTCCCGTTCAGCGCGGTGCTGGTGAGCCAGCATCCGGCCGACGGCATCGTCGCCAACGACCTGGCCGGCCAGCAGGTGCGGCTCAAGCGCCAGCGCCAGGCCGAGTTCCTGGCCGGCTACGTCAACCAGCGCCAGAGCGCCGAACCCAACACCCGGCTGGCGGTGCTGGGCGACTTCAACGCGCCCGAGTTCAACGACGGCTACGCCGACGTGCTCGGCGTGGTCGCGGGCGCGCCGAGCCCGGACGAGACCACCGGCGTGCCCGGCGACGGCGCCGACCTGGTCGAGCCGAACCTGGTCAACCTGACCAGCCTGATCCCGCAGAACCTGCGCTACTCGTCCTTCCTGGACGGCCTCGGCCACAAGCTCGACCACATCCTGGTCAACGAAGCCATGGTCGGCGCGACCTCGGCGATCGAGATCCAGCGCGCCAGGATCAATATGGGCAAGCCGGAGTACCTGCGCGAACAGGCCGATTCGCCGGCGCGCGAATCGCTGCGCGATCCGTCGGTGGCCTACCTGATCCCGCCGCCGCGCGCGGACGTGGCGGTGAGCCTCTCCCATCCGTCGTATGTGTCGCCGAACCAGAGCTACGTCTTCACCGTCACCGTGACCAACCGCGGCCCCAGCCGCGCGCGCAACGTCGGCGTCGGCTTCGCCATCTCCTCGCTGAGCGTCTCCAGCCGCGTCAGCGCTCTGGACGCGCCGTCCGGCGACGGTACGCCCACCTTCGCCAACGCGATCTTCCCGGTGCCCGCCGGCTGGACCTGCGAAGACCCGCTGGCGAGCGGCGAGCAGAACACCTTCGCCTGCAACGCCGCGACGCTGGAGGTCGGCGCCAGCACGGTGTTCACCATCACCGGCCCGGCCGCGCTGGTGCCGAACTTCATCAACTACGGCGTGACCTTGGCGGTTTCGGCCGACGCCACCTCCATCGACGCGCAGCAGGACAACAACAGCGCGGGGGGCACGATCCAGGCGGTGTATACCCCCGGTCCGCCGGATCCTTGCTGCGTCGTTTCGGACATGTGATCGCGCTCGGCCTCGCGCATCCGCGCGCGGCGCAGCGGCCGACGTCCGGCCACGCCGCGCGCGGGTGCGCGACCACCGACTTGCGATCGCCCGCGAACTCCGGCCGCCCGCCGGAGTTCGCGCTTCACCCACGGCACGTTTCACCCACGGCGCGCTTCGCCCATGGCGCATTTGCCGATACGGGCGGTTGGGGCATCGATGCACCCGCCGCGCGCCGCCAGCGAGCGGCGGGTGCAAAGTCCGCCGCACGCGAACCATGCCGAACGGCACGATTCGTCGCAGGCCGCGCGCTTGTCATCGATACCGATGCCCACCCGCCACGCGGCGCCCGCACGCTACGCTGGCCTGCACGCGCCACCGCCGGTCGTCAGTCCGATACGGTACGGTGGCCCGCGAACGCATCCGCATCGCGCACGCGCCCCGCGCCTAACTGCCGGACGCGCATGAGAAAACCCCGGCCCGCGCGGAGATTCGCCGACGCCGCCCGCGCCGCCGCGAACCGCGCGAATTGCGACGCCTAGCGTTTTTCCTTGCGCAATGCATGCCGCAGCGCGCAACGGCGCTTAACGCCGCTTTCGGTATCATCCGCGCCATGACGCAGCGCCCCGCCAGCATCGAACGCGGGGCGCCGCGGCTTTAGCCCGGCCCGGAACCTCCGTCGCTTCACGACGGTCTCCGGACCCAGCCGTCTGAAGCTGACCAGCGCGCCCGGCACTGGATCCGGGACCGGAACGATTCGGACCTCATCCCCACCCGTGAGGACCTTCTCCCGATGACCGTCGCCGCGACGTTCGAAATCGAATACCTCCAATACCTCGGCGCCGACGGCAAGCCCGTCGCGCAGATCCCGGACGCGTTCAAGGACGCCAACACCCTGCTGCCGCTGTTCAAGCAGATGCTGTTCGTGCGCACCTTCGACAGCAAGGCGATCGCCTTGCAGCGCACCGGCAAGCTCGGCACCTACGCCGCGTGCCTGGGCCACGAAGCCACCCATGTCGGCATCGGCGCGTCGATGAAACCCGACGACGTGTTCGCGCCGAGCTACCGCGAATACGGCGCCCAGTTCATGCGCGGCGTGCAGCCGCGCGAAGTGCTGATGTACTGGGGCGGCGACGAGCGCGGCAACGACTTCGCCGGTCCGCGCAAGGACTTCGCCTGGTCGGTGCCGATCTCGACCCAATGCCTGCACGCCGCCGGCGCCGCGCTGGCGTTCAAGCTGCGCAAGGAACAGAACCTCGCCGTGGCCTGCTGCGGCGACGGCGGTTCGTCCAAGACCGACTTCTACGCCGCGCTCAATTCCGCCGGCGCTTACCAACTGCCGCTGATCCTGTGCGTGATCAACAACGGCTGGGCGATCTCGGTGCCGCGCAAGGCCCAGACCGGCGCCAAGACGCTCGCGCAGAAGGGCATCGCCGGCGGCCTGCATTGCCTGCAGGTCGACGGCAACGACCTGATCGCGGTGCTCGAAGGCATGCGCCGCGCGGCCGAACTCGCGCGCAACGGCGACGGCGGTAGCGTGATCGAGTTCATGACCTACCGCCTGCACGACCACACCACCGCCGACGACGCGCGCCGCTACCGCGACGACGCCGAGGTCAAGGACGCGTGGACGCGCGACCCGATGCCGCGCCTGCGCACCTACCTCACCGACCAGGGCGTGTGGAACGAAGAACTGGAAAAGGCCTGGCTGGAGGAATGCGGCAAGAAGGTCGACATCGAGATCAACGCCTATCTGGAAACGCCGGTGCAGCCGGTCGAGGCGATGTTCGATTTCCTTTACGGCGATATGCCGGCGGACCTCGCCGCGCAACGCGAGCAGGCGCTGCAGGAGAACCGTCGATGAACGCCGCCACCCAGAGCAAGATCGACACCGCGCAGACGGCCGCGACGCCGGCCGCGATCACCCTGATCGAGGCGATCACCCAGGCGTTGGCGTACGAGATGCGCAACGACCCGAGCGTGCTGGTGCTCGGCGAGGACGTCGGCGTCAACGGCGGCGTGTTCCGCGCCACCGCCGGCCTGCAGCAGATCTTCGGCAGCGAACGCGTGCTCGACACGCCGCTGGACGAAACCACCATCGCCGGCCTCAGCGTCGGCCTCGCCGCGCAGGGCATGAAGCCGGTGGCCGAAGCGCAGTTCGACGGTTTCGTCTATCCGATGCTCGACCACCTGATCTGCCACGCCGCGCGCCTGCGCCACCGCACCCGCGGCCGCCTGAGCTGCCCGCTGGTGTTGCGCGTGCCGTGGGGCGGCGGCATCCGCGCGCCGGAACACCACAGCGAGGCCAACGAATCGCTGTTCACCAACGTGCCGGGCCTGCGCGTGGTGCTGCCGTCCTCGCCGGCGCGCGCGTACGGCCTGCTGCTCGCCGCGATCCGCGACCCGGACCCGGTGATCTTCTACGAGCCCAAGCGCATCTACCGCCAGTACAAGGAAATCGTCGCCGACGACGGCGAGGCGCTGCCGCTGGACGTGTGCTACGTGCTGCGCGACGGCAGCGACATCACCCTGGTCAGCTGGGGCGCGCAGGTCAAGGAAACCCTGGAAGCCGCCGACAAGCTCGCCGGCGAAGGCATCAGCGCCGAAGTGATCGACGTGGCCACGCTGAAGCCGCTGGACTTCGCCACCATCGCCGAATCGGTGGCCAAGACCGGCCGCTGCGTGATCGTGCACGAAGCGCCGAAGACCGCCGGTTTCGGCGCCGAGATCGCCGCGCGCCTGGCCGAGGAGTCGATGTACGACCTGCTCGCGCCGGTCGAGCGCGTCACCGGCTTCGACACCCACATCCCGCTGTTCCGCCTGGAAATGAAGTACCTGCCCAGCGTCGACAAGATCGTCGCCGCGGCCAAGCGCGCGCTCGGCCACGGCTGACATGCGCGCCGTCGTCCTCGCCGACTACCGCAGCCAGTATCCCGACCCGATCGCGTTCGCGCGCGGCGCGGTGGTGCGGCTCGGCGAGCGCGACGACGAATGGCCGGCGTTCGCCTGGACCACGCTCCACGACGGCCGCGCCGGCTGGGCGCCGCTGCGCTGGCTGCGCCCGCTCGGCGACGGCCGCGCGCAGGCGCTGCGCGACTACGACGCGCGCGAGCTCGACGTCGCCGCCGGCCAGGACCTGCGCCTGATCGACGAGCACGGCGGATGGTGGTGGGCGCAACGCGACGACGGCGCGCAGGGCTGGGTCCCGGCGCGCCACCTGCAAACGATAGCCGAGGGCGCCTGACCGCGCCGATGCCAAGGACGACGCCGGCCCCGCCGCGTCGCCAACCTACTCAAGAGACCGACGAGTTATGAGCGATACCAAGACCTTCCTGCTTCCCGACCTCGGCGAAGGCCTGCCCGACGCGACCATCGTCGAATGGGCGGTCAAGGTCGGCGACACCATCCGCCTCGACGACACCCTGGTGTCGATGGAGACCGCCAAGGCGGTGGTCGAAGTGCCCTCGCCCGTGTCGGGCAAGGTGCTCAAGCTGGCCGGCGCCGCCGGCGATGTGATCGTCACCGGCACCATGCTGGCCGAGTTCGAGATCGATCCGAACATGCCGCAGCGCGCCGACGGCCAGGACACCGGCCACCACCACGGCGGCGGCCATGCCGCGCCGGCGGCCGCGCCCGCTCCCGCCAAGACCGAAGAAGCGCCGGCCAAGGCCGAAGGCAACGAGCGCGCCGACAGCGGCACCGTGGTCGGCGCGATGCAGTCCTCCGACGCCGTGCGCAGCGAGCAGGCGGTCGCGGTCGGCGGGGTCAAGGCGATGCCGGCGGTGCGCGCGCTGGCGCGCAAGCTCGGCGTCGACCTGGGCCGCGTGCGCGCCACCGGCGCCGACGGCACGGTCAGCAGCGACGACGTCAAGCGCGCCGCCGCCGACGGCTCCGCCAAGATCGGTTCCGCACCGGCCGCCGCGGTCGCGCCGCGCGCGGCCGCCGTCGCCGAGGCGCCCGCGCCCGCCGCCGCGCCCGCGCGCAGCACCCTGTCGCAGTCGGGCCGGCCGATGCGCACCCAGCCGCCGGGCGCCGCCGTCACCGGCCAGCCCGAGCAGCTCAAGGGCGTGCGCCGCAACATGGCGCGGGTGATGGCCGACGCGCACAGCAAGGTCGTGCCGACCACGCTCGCCGACGACGCCGACATCCACGCCTGGCTGCCGGGCAACGACATCACCGGCCGCCTGGTGCGCGCGATCGTGGTCGCGTGCAAGACCGTGCCCGCGCTGAACGCCTGGTTCGACGGCGACAAGCTCACCCGCACCCTGCATCCGCACGTCGACATCGGCATCGCCGTGGACACCGACGACGGCTTGTTCGTGCCGGCGCTGCGCAACGCCGACGTGCTCGACCCGCGCGGCGTGCGCGAGGCGATCAACCGCCTGCGCGCGCAGGTCGAGGACCGCAGCATTCCGGCGTCGGAACTCAGCGGCTACACCATCTCGCTGTCGAACTTCGGCATGTTCGCCGGCCGCTACGCCACCCCGGTGGTGGTGCCGCCGACGGTCGCGATCGTCGCCGCCGGCAAGGGCCGCCACCAGATGACGCCGGTCATGGGCGGATTCGAATCGCACAAGGTGATCCCGCTGTCGCTGACCTTCGACCACCGCGCCTGCACCGGCGGCGAGGCGGCGCGGTTCCTCAAGGCGATGATCGACGATCTGGCCCGGGCCAACTGAGGCTCGCGTCCGTCCCTCTCCTTGCGCGGAGAGGGACGGGCGGCGCGATCGGACACGAAAGCATCGGGCCTGAAGGCCCTCCCACAAGAGCAGGCGACAACGCCGCTTTGGTGGGAGGGCCTTCAGGCCCGATGCTTTCCGCTCCGACATCGCGCAACTCCGCACCCAGCCGCATTCGACGGCGGCGGTCACGAACGCGAGCCTCCGCCGCGCCGAACCCGCGCATCGACACTACCGCCGCGACAGCGAACGAGGCAGGCTGGCCGTCCACCCGCACAGGAGACCGCCATGGCCCACCGCAGCCGCTTGGCCGGATTCATCATCGACTGCGAGACCGGCGAGATCGACCAGGCCGCGCGCTTCTGGGGCGGCGCGCTGGGCCTGGCCCCGGGCGAAGTCGAGGACGACGAAGGCGCGCTCTACGTCAGCCTGCCCGACCATCCCACCCACCTGTACGTCGCGGTGCAGAAGGTCGATCACCCCTCGCGCGTGCACCTGGACATCGAAACCGACGACCTCGACGCCGAAGCCGCGCGCCTGGAAACACTCGGCGCGAAGAAGCTCAAATTCGTCAAACGCTGGTGGGTGATGCAAGCGCCGACCGGGCATCGCTTCTGCGTGGTCAAGATGCATCACCCGGACAAAGGCCCGGCGCCGAACGTCTGGGAGTGACTGTGGCGGGAGGGCCTTCAGGCCCGATGCTTTCCGATCCGCCGACCGCGGCTGAGACAAGAGCATCGGGCCTGAAGGCCCTCCCACGTCAGCCCTCGCCTTTGCCGCGAGCCGCCGCCAACGGCAGCGCCACCCGGAAACACGCGCCGCCGCCCTGCGCGTCCGTCGCCTCGACCGCGCCGCGATGCAGGCGCACGATGTCGCGCACCAGGTTGAGGCCGACGCCAGCGCCGCGTTCGTGCGGCTGCAGGCGGAAGAAGCGTTCGAACACGTGCTCGCGGTGCGCCGGCGGAATGCCCGGCCCTTCGTCGCAGACCTCGACCACGCCGTCGCTGGCTTCGATCGCCACCCGGATCGTCACCGTGCCGCGGTTGCCGCCGTACTCGATCGCGTTCTGCACCAGGTTCACCAGCACCCGCTCCAGCGCCAGCGCGTCGCCGTTGACCGGCACCGGCCTGGCCAAGGCGTCGAACGCCAGTTCGTAGCCCGCGGCGATCGCCAACGGCGCCAGGTCGGCGGCCACGCGCTGGCCGATTTCGCCCAGGTCCAGCGCTTCCAGCTGCGGCTCGGGCCGGTCCAGGCGCTGCAGGTCGAGCAAGTGCTCGGCCAGCACCGACATGCGCGCCACGTCCTGCAGCAGGCGCTCGCGCTCGGGCAAGGCCGGCATCGATTCCAGCCGCGCGCTGAGGATCGCGATCGGCGTGCGCAACTCGTGCGCGGCGTCGGCGAGGAAGCGCCGGCGCCGCTCGAAACCGTCGTCGTAGCGCGCCAGCGCGCCGTTGACCGCGCTCACCAGCGGCCGCACCTCGTCGGGCACGCCGGCCTCGGGCAGGCGCGCGCCGCGCCGCTCCACGTCCAGCGCGCGCGCCTGCGCGATCACCGGCTCCAGGCTGCGCAGCGACCAGCGCACCACCATCGGCGTGGCGATCGCGGTCACCAGCGCCATCACCGCCAGCAACGGCAGGATCAAGGTGGCGAACAACGACAGCGCCATCCACATCAGCCGCGAGGCCGACATCACCCGGCCCTTCTCGGTGGTCAGGATGCGGACCTCGCCGAAGCCGGCGTCCACCCGCTTGAGCCGCGCGCCGGCGATGCGGTCGTCGCCGAACAGGTAACCCAACCGCGCCTGGCTGACCCGGTCGAGCGCGCCGCCGATGCCGGCGAACTCGGCCGGCACCGGGCCATGGCGCAGTTCGCGCCCGGCTTCGTCGCGGATCACGTACCACAGCCGCGGCATTTCCTCGCGCAGCTCGCGCAGGTCGGCGGTATCGCGCAGGCTCAGGCGGCCGTGCGCGTCGCGCTGCAGCGCGTTCTGCAGCACTTCCACCGCGTTGTCCTCGTCGACCGCGACGTTGGCCGCGTGCAGGCTCAGCGCCACCAGCACGCCGAACGCGGTCAGCAACAGGCATTGCAGGCCGAGCATCCGCCACAGCAGGCGCGCGCGCAGCGACGGGGCGGCCTTCATGCGCCCTCCGGCAGCGCGCTTTCGCGCAGCAGATAACCGACCCCGCGGATGCCGTGGATCTCGACCCCGGCGCCGGCCTCGGCCAGGCGCCGGCGCAGGCGCGAGACGTGGGCGTCGAGGGTGTTGGACTGGATCTCGTCGTCGTAGCCGTACACCGCCTGCTCGATGGTCTCGCGCAGCACGGTGCGGCCGCGCCGGCGCAGCAGCGCTTCCAGCAGCAGCAGTTCGCGCCGCGGCAATTCCAGCGCGCGGCCGTCGACTTCGCCGGTGCGCGCGTCCAGGTCGAACGCCAGCCGGCCGATGCGCACGCTGTCGGTCTCCGCGCGCGGCGGCCGCCGGCGCAGCGCGCGCAGCCGCGCCAGCAGTTCTTCCACCGCGAAGGGTTTGACCAGATAGTCGTCGGCGCCCGCGTCGAGCCCGACCACGCGGTCGCTGAGCTCGCCGCGCGCGGTCAGCACGATCACCGGGGTGTCCAGCCCGCGCGCGTGCAGGCGCGGGATCAGCGCCAGCCCGTCGCCGTCGGGCAGGCCGCGGTCGAGCACGATCACGTCGTGCGCCTGGCTCGCCGCCGCCGCCTCGCCCTCGGCCAGGCTGCCGGCGTGGTCGGCGACCATGCCGTAGCGCTTGAGCGCGGCGACCAGGGCCGCGGCCAGTTCGGGTTCGTCTTCGATCAGCAGGATGCGCATGCGCCGATCATCGCCCGCCGGCGCCCGCCGCGTACCGTGCCATCGGTGCTCTTACACGCGGCGCTCTTGCACGCAGTGCTCTCACATACGCTGCTCTCATACGCGGTGCCCTCACACGCGGCGCCCTCACACGCCCATCAGGCGCCAGTCGCGGCGACGGGTGACCCGGTACACCGAGGCCGGCGGCAGGTTCAGCCGCGCCGCGCCCAGCCGCTGCACCTTGAAGCCGTAACGCTCCAGCCAGGCGCGCGGCAGCGGGAAGCTCAGGCCGTAGGTGAACTGGTAGTAGGCGCCGTCCTCGCCGAGTTGGGCGAACGCGCCCAGCAGCACCGCCAGGCGCTGGCGCGGCGGCAGGTTGCGCAGCGGCAGGCCGCTGACCACCGCGCCGGCGCCGTCCTCGCCGAACAGGCGCGCGCGGCGCAGCCGGCGCGCGTCGGCGCACAGCACCCGCGCCTGCGGGAAGCGCTCGCCGAGCATCTGCGCGAACTCGGGGCCGTATTCGACCAGGGTCAGGTCGCGCTCGGCGACGCCGCGTTCGAGCAGGGCGCGGGTGAACACGCCGGTGCCCGGGCCCAGTTCCAGCACCGGGCCGGTATCGGCGTCGATCTGCGCGGTGATCAGCCGCGCCAGCGCGGCGCCGGACGGGGCGATCGCGCCGACCCGGCCGGGCGCGCGCGACCACGAGCGCAGGAACGACCAGTAGTCGCCGCGCGCGGGAACGGCGGCGGCGCGGGCGGCGGGAGACAGCGGCTGGCTCATGCGGGCAACGCTCCGATCCAAGTCTTGGCCTCGATTGTCCGCACCGGCATTGCGTCAACATTGCGTCGCCGCGACCGGCCGCTCAGCCCTCGTCGGCGACCAGGCGGTCGCGGCCGCCGGCCTTGGCCCGGTACAGCGCCTGGTCGGCGCGGTCGAACACCTGCTCGGGCCCGTCGCGGCCGGGCTCGCCGGCGGCCATGCCGATCGACACGGTCAGCGCGAACGGCAGCGACGAACGCGCCACCCGCCGGCGGATGCGCTCGCCGACCTCGGCCGCGTCGGCCAGCCGCGTGCCCGGCAGCACCACCAGGAATTCCTCGCCGCCGTAGCGGATGGCGACGTCGTCGTCGCGGATCGAGGCGGCCACCGCATCGGCGACCGCGCGCAGCGCGCGATCGCCGAGCAGGTGGCCGTGGCGGTCGTTGACCTGCTTGAAATGATCCACGTCGATCAGCATCAGCGTGTAGGCCGCGCGGCCGAGCCGGTGCACGGTGTCCGGGCTGCCCTGCAGCTGCGCCAGCGCGCTGCGGTTGAGCAGGCCGGTCAGCGCGTCGTGGCTGGCGCTGTGCTGCAGTTGCTCGTTGCGCCGCAGCAGGTCGGCCTGGGCGCTTTCCATCTGCAGGGCGAAGGCCTCGCGCTCGGACAGCAGGCGGCGCTGTTCCAGCGCGTAGCGGCGCAGCTCGAACAGGTGCTGGGTCTGCCGCCCCAGCGCCGCCAGGCCTTCGGCCTGGGCCGGGCGCAATCGCCGCGGCACTGCGTCGAGCACGCACACCGTTCCGAGCGGATGGCCGTCGGGCGTCCATAGCGGCGCGCCGGCGTAGAAGCGCAGCGCGCGGCCGTCCTCCAGGCTCAGCCCGAGCGGAGCGAAGCGCGGATCGCCGCCGACGTCGTCGATCGTCAGCAAGCGGCCGGGCTGCGACTGCCAGATCAGCTCCGAACAGATCGAATGCGAGCGCGGCAGCTCGCTCGGCGCCACGCCGACGCGCGCCTTGAACCAGACCCGCTCGCGGTCGAGCAGGGCCAGCGCCGCGCCCGGCGTGTCGCACAGGGTCGCGGCGAGGCGGACGATGTCGTCGTAGGCGCTCTCGGCGACGCTGTCGAGCAGGCCGTAGGCGTCCAGCGCGAGCAGCCGCGCGGCCTCGTCGGCCGGCGTGGGCGGCGGCGGGTCGGGCACCATATGCAGCGGGCGGGGACGGGACACGGTCGCGGTAAACGTCTCGGCTCGGGCCTGTTCAGGGTACCGCCGCGACGATTCAACGATCGTGACGGCGGCCGGGCGGCCGCGCCCGCGGTTCAGCCGCCAGCCGGGCTCGTGCGCCGGCCCGCCGCGCGCGACCTGCGACTCGCCGCGACGCTTGCGTTTGCGCCGCTTCCGCGCCGACTAGCCCGCACCGACCGGCCCGCGCCCGCCGTCCCTGCCTGCGCATCGTGCCGGCGAACGCCGGAATCCATGGCGTCGTCCCCTCCGCGCCCTAGCCGCGCGCCAGCCACACCTCGAGCCCCTGCGCATTGAGCTCCACGTCGATCGCCAGCGCCGCCCGCACCTGCGCATCGCTCAACGCGCTGCCATGCGCCCGTGCCCGCGCCGCGTAGTAATCGGCCAGCGCCGCGGTCAATCGCGCGTGCACGCCCTCGCCGCCGACCTGCGCCGCGCGCGCCATCCGCACCATGTCGTCGATCTGTTCCATCAGCTCCGCGCCGAGCCGCTGCGCATCGCCGACCCGGCCGTAGTGGGTCAAGTACATCGCGGCCGGATCGCGCGCCAGCAACGCGCGGATCGACTGCTTGAGCGCCTCCGGCTCGAACTGCACCGGCGAACTGGTCGGCAGGATGAAGGGCCCGCGCGGCGAATCGAATTCGCGATACGACAGGCCGAAGGTGTCGCCGGTGAACCAGCCGCGGCTGCGCGCGTCCCACACGCACAGGTGATGGCGGGCATGGCCGGGCGTGTCCACGCACAGCAACGCGCGGTCGGCCAGGTCGACGACGTGGCCGTCGCCGGCCACCACCACCCGCTCGGCGGGCACCGGCACGATCTCGCCGTAGCTGCGCGCCATTTCCTCCTCGCCGTACACCGCGGTGGCGCCGGCGACCAGCCGCGCCGGATCGATCATGTGCGCCGCGCCGCGCGGATGCACCGCCAGACGCGCGTTCGGCAAGCGCCGCATCAACGCGCCGGCGCCGCCGGCGTGATCGAGATGGACGTGGGTGAGGATCAACCAATCGACGTCGGCCGGCGCCAAGCCTTGCGCGTCGAGCGCGGCGAGCAGGGCCGGAATCGAATGCTGGGTGCCGCAGTCGATGAAGGCCGCGCGGCCGTTCTCGACCACCAGATAGGCCGCGTCGAACGACGGCCGCTGGAATCCGGTGTCGACGGTGATCACGCCGTGTTCGGCGGCGGAAGCGGTGGCTGCGCTCATGGGCGATGGCGGGGCTGTGGCCGGTCCCCAGTCTAGGCCGGCGCGCGCATGCGCGGCGATGCGGCTTTGGTCGGAATCTGCGGGCCGGTAGCGGTTGTTGGTATGGGAGGGGCTTCAGCACCGACGCTTTCGGCTCAGATCGCTTGCGGCTTCACCGCGGCGGATCGGAAAGCATCGGGCCTGAAGGCCCTCCCACAGAAGCCCTCCCACAGAAGACCCTGCCACAGAGGGCCTGCCACAGAAGGCCTCGCCGCCGGAACCGACCGCTTACTCGCGATAGTCCTTGACCCCGCGCAACCAGCGCCAACGCAGCGCGAACGCCACCGTCAGCACCGCCAGGAACACGCCGTAGCCGAGCGAAGTGGCCAGGATCTGCGGCCACATCGCCCCATACTCGCGCCCGGCGTGCAGATGCGCCCAATGCACCGCCAGCACGAACGCGCACACCGATATCGCCAGCGACACCGCGTCGAACAGCTTGCGCGCGGGATTGCGCGGCCGCCGCGGATACAGCCAGAACAGCGCGCCGAGGATCGCGAACCACGGCAGGAACAGGATCAGCGCCAGGTTGAGCTCGACGAAGCGGCTCACGAAGCGGCGCGCTCCTGCGCGGCGGCGGCCTTGGCCTGGCGCGCGGCCTCTTCGGCTTCGCGGATCGCCTGCAGCGCCTGCGCCACGCGCGCGCGCGCGTCGGCCGGAACCGGCTCGCTCGCCGCCAGCAGCGCATCCAACAGCGCGTCCGAGTCCTCGCTCTTGGCCCGGCCGATCAACTGGCCGATGTCCTTGGGCGCGGCGAAACCGCGGCTCTGCAGCAGCACCTCGTCGCCGACGGCGAGCTTGAAGTAGAACCGGCCGTCGGCCTCGCGGTACTGCTTGAACGCCGCCACCGCCGCGGCCCGGGTTTCCTCCGCCAGCGACAGCCCGCCGGCGTCGGACAGGTCGCGCAGGCCGACCGCTTCGCGCAGCCGCTGCAGGTTCGCCTTGCCGTAGCGCTCGCGCACCCGCCGCGCGCCGTCGATCAGCAGCGCCTCGATGTCCTGCGGCCGCGCCATCAGCGCCTCGTACTTCTCGCGCAGCGGCGCGATCTCCGCGTCGATGCGCTCGAACAGCGCCTGCTTAGCCTCGCCCCAGGCGATGCCCTCGGCGAAGGCGCGGCGCATCGCCTCGGTCTCTTCCTCGCTGGCGAACGCCTGATAGATCTGGAACAGCGCCGAACCCTCGGTCGGCTTGGGCTCGCCCGGCGCGCGCGAATCGGTGACGATCGAATAGATCAGCTTCTTCAACTCCTCGCGCGGCGCGAACAGCGGGATGGTGTTGTCGTAGCTCTTGCTCATCTTGCGCCCGTCCAGGCCGGGCAGCGTCGCCACGCTTTCCTCGATCAGCGCCTCGGGCAGGACGAAATGCTCGCCGTACAGATGGTTGAAGCGCTGGCCGAAGTCGCGCGCCATCTCGATGTGCTGGATCTGGTCGCGGCCCACCGGCACCTTGTGCGCGTTGAACACCAGGATGTCGGCGGCCATCAGCACCGGGTACATGAACAATCCGGCGGTGATCGACGCATCGTCGTCCTCGCCGTCCAGCCGGTTCTTGTCGACCGCGGCCTTGTAGGCGTGGGCGCGGTTGAGGATGCCCTTGCCGGCGACGCAGGTCAGGAACCAGGCCAGCTCGGGAATCTCGACGATTTCGCTCTGCCGGTAGAACCACACCTTGTCCGGCTCCAGGCCGCAGGCGAGCCAGCTCGCGGCGATCTCCAGGGTCGAGCGCTGCACGCGCTCGGGCTTTTGCACCTTGATCAGCGCGTGCAGGTCGGCCAGGAAGTAGAAGCTCTCCACCCCCGGGTCGCGGCTGGCGGCAACCGCCGGGCGGATCGCGCCGACGTAGTTGCCCAGGTGGGGAGTGCCGGAGGTGGTGATGCCGGTGAGGACGCGGGTCTGGGTCATGGGGGAAATCTGCGATGGCGCCTGACAGGCCAGTGTAGCGGCTCGCGTCGCGCGCGGTGCGTACGCCGGCGCGGATCGGCGCGGGCGGTTGCGGGCGGCAGGCGCATGGTCGCCAAGCCGGACCGTCGCCCGCGGCTAAACCGTCGGCAACGGCGGCGGCACAGGCGGGCCCGCGACCGCACGGCCTAACCCCGCCCGCGCCGGCCCCGCGTTAGCAACCTGCGACCCCGGCCCCGCCGCGCCGCGCGCGGCCCCACAGGAGATCCGCCATGTTCCGCTCATTCGCCCTGCTCGCCGCCGCCGCGTTGACCGCAGGCGCCTGCACCCCGGTCCAGGCCCGGCCCTTGGTCGACGTGGCGGTGATCGACCGCGACAACGGCGACTGGCTGCCGAACTGGTCCTGGCGCGGCCAGCAATGGATCGCCGGCACGCCCGGCCATCGCTACACGGTCCGCCTCACCAACAACACCGGCGAGCGCGTGCTGGTGGTGCTGTCGGTCGACGGGGTCAACGCGGTCAGCGGCCAGACCGCCAGCCCGGCGCAATCCGGTTACGTGCTCGACGCCTGGCAATCCACCGAGATCAACGGCTGGCGCAAGTCGCTCGACGACGTCGCCCAGTTCGTCTTCACCGACCTGGGCGACAGCTACGCCGCGCGCACCGGCCGCCCCGCCAACGTCGGCGTGATCGGCGCCGCGGTGTTCCAGGAACGCCAGCGCTACCGCCCGTTCTACCCGACTCCGTCGCCCTACCCGTACCCGCCGTATGCGCGCAACGAGAACGGCGCGGCCAAGGCCGAAGGCCGCGCCGCCGGCAATGCCGCACCCGCCGCGCCGGCCGAGCGCGCGCGCGAATCGGTCGCCGCCGACACCGCGGCGCAGGCGCAGACCATCGGCACCGGCCATGGCGCGCGCGAATGGTCGCCGGTGTCGCAGACCGACTTCGTCCGCGCATCGCGTTCCCCCGCGCAAGTGGTGGAACTGCGCTACGACGACTACGCCACCCTGGTCGCGCGCGGCGTGGTGCCGCGCTACCCCGACCGCACCTACCGCCCCGACACCCCGCGCGCCTTCCCCGAAGGCTTCGTCGCCGACCCGCCGCCGCGCCGGTGGTGAGCCCGTCCGATCGGCCGCTGTCGGCTCGGCGGATGCTGATGCAGCTGCCGTTGCAGCTGCCGTTGCCGTTGCCGTTGCCGTTGCCGTTGCCGTTGCCGTTGCCGTTGATGTTCGCTTTGACGCATCTCTACCCGAGGCCCAGGTTCCGCAGCCCCGGAGGGCGTGCGCATGGATGCGCACGCGCGCCATGGGGCAGGATGCCCCTTATGGCGCGGCCCCGCGCCACGATGAGCCTTAGTGGCTCTTGATCCGAAAAATAAGGCCTTTTCTTTGGTTGGCGGAGTCAATGTCCAAGTGCATCACCCTGCGCCCGCGGGTTTTTGAGTTCCTCATAGAGCACCTCGACGGGCGAGCGCCTGCCCAGGCTACGGCGGGGGCGGTTGTTCATTTCCCACGCCACCTCTTTGAGGCGCTGCGCAGAATGCACCGACAGATCGGTGCCCTTGGGAAAGTATTGCCGCAACAAGCCGTTGGTGTTTTCGCAGGTTCCGCGTTGCCACGGGCTATGGGGGTCGGCGAAGTAGATCGCTAAACCAGTGCGTTCGCTCAACTGCCGATGCGATGCCATTTCCTTGCCCTGGTCGTAGGTCAAGGTCTTCTTCAAACTTTCCGGCACGCCTTCGAACGCCGAGCTGAAGGCCTCCAGCACCGTGTGCGCGGTCGCGTCGGCGAGCTTGACCAGCTTGACGTACAAGGTGCGGCGGCAGACCAATACCCCAATCGCCGAGCGGTTGTGCGCGCCCACGATCAGGTCGCCCTCCCAATGCCCCGGCATCAGGCGCTCATGCGCGGCCGGCGGCCGCAGGCGGATGTTGGGCAGATCCGGCAGATGGCCGCGGGCGTCGCTTCCCTGGCGCGTGCGGCGGCCGGACTTGCGCCCCTGCCGCAGCAGACGGGTCACCTGGCGGCGCAATTCGCCGCGCGGCATCGCATAAATCGCGGTATAGATCGTTTCGTGCGACACGCGCAGCCAGGGCCGGTCCGGGTACAGATCCCGCAGTTTGTCGGCAATCTGTTGCGGCGACCAGCACCGTTCCAGCCAATAGCGCACGCGTCGCCACAGCACGGTGTCGCGTCGCAGCTTGCGGCGCACCCGCGCCCGTCGCCGCAGTCGCTGGGCCCGCCGGCCCGCCCGGGTCGCATCGTAGCCAGGGTCGAAACGAGGGCGTCCGCGCAGCGGCGGCCCCGAATGGGACCGAAACCCATTACGGCGCAACTCGCGAGCAATTGTGCTTTGCGCCCGACCCAACGTCTGGGCGATTTGCCGTCCGCTCGCCCCTTGGGCGATCAAGACCATGATGGCCCCGCGCTCTTCTGCGCTCAGATGCGAATACTGCTGACCCATTCACAGTGCCTCACTGAGGTGATGCACTTGAGGTTAGAGACCAGCGTTACTTTCTTTGTGGCTTAAGACAAAGAAAGTGACCCGGCCGCTTGCGGACGGAAGCTCTTGATGGTCGCCTGTCATCACTCGTAGCGACGACAAAAGCGAGAGCAACAACAGAGTCAAAATGGATTCCGGCTTCCGCCGGAATGACGGCTTGGGAGGTTCGTTGCTTCAAGGATCATCGGCGGAACCACGTCGCTTCGGTTGGATTCCGGCTTCCGCCGGAATGACGGCTTGAGAGGTTCGTTGCTTCAAGAAGCATCGGCGGAGCCACGTCGCTTCGGTTGGCTTCCGCCGGAATGACGGCTTGGGAGGTTCGTTGCTTCAAGGAACGCCGGCGGAGCCGCGTCGCTTCGGTTGGACGCCGGCTCTCGTCGAAATGACGCGCTGTGAGAATGGCGCCACACCCGAGCGGCTCCAAAACAACGACGGCGGCAACCCAAACCGCACCGCAACGGCAGCCCGGCTCGGATCTCCGCTCATCCCCAGACGCCCCAATCGCGATAGCGCCGCAGCCGCCCGCAAAAAAGCCGGGCGTCGCCCGGCCTACCGTCCCCACTCCACAGCCGCGACCCAACACCGCTACGGCCGCGAACGGAACGGCGGGTACCTTCGCCCGCCGTCCCGCCCCCGGACCAACGCGCGCAATTCAACGCACTGAAACCGGATAAAGCATTCAGTTCAACGTCTCGCCGAACTCGCGCACTTCCTTCTCCGCCCGATCGCGTTCCCAGCCGTAGCGCTCCTGCAGCTTGCCAGCCAGATATTCGGAATTGCCTTCGGCGACATCGAACACGTCGTCGGTCAGATCGCCCCACTTGGCCTTGGCCTTGCCCTTGAGCTGGGTCCACTTGCCGGCAATGATGTCTTTGTTCATCGTTCCACTCCTGGTTGGGGGAAAACCTCGCGGCCCGCGTCGCGCTTCGCACTCGCAGCGATGCGCTCGCCATCGGCCGGTATCGCCAGGACAGCTTCGCAGCGGACGCATTCGCGAACGGTCACGATTGCGTTAGCCGCTGCTTGACCTCGATGAACGCCTTGAATCCTTCAGCCCGCGATCGCGACCCGCGGCGCAAGCCGCCAGAAAGACAGGCACAAAAAAACGAAGGCCGGGTCGCCCCGGCCTTCGTCGTCGCTCGTCAGGAGCCCGGCGCGCGTTACTTGCCGTCGCGCACGTCCTCGGCCTTCTCTTCGACCTTCTCGCCGGCCTTCTTCACGTCCTTGCCCGCGCCCGCGATGGTGTTGCACGCAGTCAGGGAGCCGATCGAGAACAGGGCCAGCAGCAGCAGGGCAGTCAAACGCTTCATGGGAACTCCTTGGGTCGTCGTTGCGGATAGCGAATCGGCCGCGCCAGCGGCCGCGTCCTGGGTCCGGATAAGACGCGAGCGAACGTGAAGCCGGCGTGCAGCGGCCTCCGTCAGCGCCGATTCATCCGCGCGCCGGCGCCTCAGTCACGCATCAGGGTCGACTTGCCGAACAGGCTCTCGACCAGGTCCACCGCCAGCTTGGCGGTGCGGTTGCGCTTGTCCAGTATCGGGTTGAGCTCGACGATGTCGAGCGAGCCCAGCCGGCCGCTGTCGGCGATCATTTCCATCACCAGCTGCGCCTCGCGGTAGTTCGGACCGCCCGGCACCGTGGTGCCCACGCCCGGCGCGATGCTGGGGTCGAGGAAGTCGACGTCGAAGCTGACGTGCAGGTGGGTGTTCTCGTCCACGCCCTCCAGCGCCTCCTCCATGACCCGGCGCATGCCGATCTCGTCGATGTAGCGCATGTCGTAGACGTCCAGGCCGTGCTGCTGGATCAGCTGCTTCTCGCCCGGATCGACCGAGCGGATGCCGATCTGGCGGATCTCGTCGGGCCGCATCGCCGGCGCATCGCCGCCCAGGCGGGTCAGCTCTTCCGGACCGATGCCGCACAGGCACGACACCGGCATGCCGTGGATGTTGCCCGAGGGCGTGACCTGGCTGGTGTTGAAGTCGGCGTGCGCATCGAGCCACAGCACGCGCAGTTGCTTGCCGGTGTCGCGGCAATAGCGCGCGACCGCGGTGATCGAACCCAGGCCCAGGCAGTGATCGCCGCCGAGCAGGATCGGCAGGCGGCCGACGCGCAGTTCCGCGCCGACGGCATCCATCACCGCACGATTCCACGCCACCACTTCGGCCAGATGGCGGTAGCCGGCGACCGGCTTCTGCCACGGATTGCGCGGGCCGTCGAGATTGCCGCGATCGACCACGTCGACGCCGCGCGCGACCAGCGCCTCGCCGAGACCGGCGATGCGCAGCGCTTCGGGCCCCAGGCGCGCGCCGCGGTGGCCGGCGCCGACGTCGGTCGGCGCGCCGATCAGCGAAACGAGGGGATAAGTGCGACTCATGCGAATGTCCTCTGCGCCGCGCCGGACTAGCCACGGCGCGGCATCGTTAGGTGAACGCGCCAGTGCCGGCGGCACCGCGCGATCGCCGCAACAGGGCCGTTGCGGCCGCCGACGATGCGGGCATTTTAGAGGCTGCGCAGTGAGCGGGCCATGGTGGCGCCGCGGAGCGGCCGGGACGGCAAAGGCTGAAGTGAGATGCGCGTTGGTTTCGCTGGGGATGCGCAGCGGGTATCGCGCGATGAGCGGCGTCTTGGGCGCGAGTCCGGGCTAGGCGGCTGGCGGACGCGGCGGGGATGCGACGCGCAAGAGCCTGGCGTTCACGGCGTTCGCGGCGTTGGCCCGGATCGCGAGCGACCTTCGGATGGTGCGGCCGGGCGGTTGTTTTTACTCGGATTCACGTGGTGCCGCTTGTCCGAATCGAACGGACGACCGCTCGCTTACAAGGCGAGTGCTCTACCAACTGAGCTAAAGCGGCAGCGAAACGCGGGACCGGCGACGCTGCGCGCGCCGGCCGGGCCATTGTATCGCGCCGGCGCGGCCGCGGGACAAGCCGAGCACCGCGGCGGCGCTCAGCGCACCTTGTCGCAGGAAATGCCGCGCCAACGTTGCGCGCCGGCGGCGACGCGCAGGGCTTCGCCCTTGGAGGTGACCGTGGCCGCATCGAGCCAGACCTGGCCGTTGCTTTCGCCGAGCGCCTCGACCTTGGCCGCGAACCCGGCCGCGGCCAGTTCCGCGCCGCGCTTGCGCGCCGATTCCTCGTTGCGGAAACGGCCTAGCGCGATCGCGTTGGCCTCCGCGCCGCTCATCACGAACAGATCGTTGAAGCCGGCCGCGCGGATGCGTTGCGCGGTGGCCTGCGCGGTCTCGGCGCTGGCGGCCGGCAGATAGACCCGCCAACCGCGCGAATTGCCGCCGCCCGACAGCGTGCGGCTCGACACTTTCTGCGCCAGCGGCACGAGCTTGGCGCGCGCCGCGTCGGCGGCAGCCACATCGGCGAACGGGCCGACACTGAA
The DNA here is from genome assembly GCF_023617245.1 of Lysobacter enzymogenes. Taxonomy (NCBI): domain Bacteria; kingdom Pseudomonadati; phylum Pseudomonadota; class Gammaproteobacteria; order Lysobacterales; family Lysobacteraceae; genus Lysobacter; species Lysobacter enzymogenes. The sequence continues at coordinate 1,079,909 of NZ_CP067396.1, read as the reverse complement.
GCACTGCGGCTTCGCGGTCGGCACCGCCGGTGCGGGCGGCGGCGGCACGGCGGCGGTTTCGTCTGCGAGCGGTTTGCTCTCACCGGCTTTGCTCTCACCGGCTTTGCTTTCGCCGGCGTTGTTTTCGCCCGGCTTGGCTGGCGCGACGCTGCTGTCCGCCGGCTTAGCGTCGCCAGGCTCGAGTCCGGCACTCGCCCCATCGAGCGACCGCGCTTGCAGCGGCTGGCCCTGCCCCGCCGCGCCGGCCGCCAGCGCCGGCTTGGCCGCCGCAACGCGCTTGCCCTCGTCGACCAATTGCAACCGGGCCACGCCCGGCGGCAGGGTTTCCGCGACCGGCGCGGGCGGCGCCGGACGCGCGATCCACCACGCGGCGACGCCGATGTTGAGAGCGGCCAACAGGACGATGAGGGCGCGAATGAGCATGCCGGGATTCTAGCCTGCCGCGCTCAGCGCGGAGTTTCGACCGCGGCCCAGATCGCCAGGCCTTCGAGCACCAGCGCGGGCGCGGCCTGCGCCGTCGGCAGCGCCGCCATCAGCGCCTCGCCGCCGCCGCCGTGCAGCAACAGCCGCGGCGGCGCGCCCAGGCGATCCGCCGCGCGCGCCAGGCTGCGTTCGATCAGCGCGATCGCCGCGCCGTCGGCGCCGGAAGCCAGCGCGTCCTCGGTATCGGCGGCGAAGTCGAGCGCGCGGCCGCCGTGCTCGGGCAACTGCGGCGCGCGCGCGTGCAGCGCTTCGCGCATCAGCGTCGGCGACGGCGCGATCAAACCGCCGTGGTGCAGGCCGTCGGCGTCGATCAGGTCGATGGTCAAGGCGGTGCCGACGCCGCAGATCAAGCTCGCGCCGCGCGCGTGCGCGTGCGCGCCGAGCAGCGCGAGGAAACGGTCGACGCCGAACTTGCGCGGCTCGGCGTAGGCGATGCGCACCTCGCCGAAGCCCTCGGCGCGGAACCGCGATTGGGTGCGGGCGATGCTGATGCGGCCGCAGCGCGCGCTCAGCGCCTGCAGCACGGCCATGCGTTGGGCGGGATGGGCGACGCTGGCCAGGTAGGCGACGTCGATGCGCTCGCGCGGCAGCGCCTGCGCCAGCGCGGCGGCGATGTCCTCTTCGCGATGCGGCAGCGCCAGCGCGTCGCCGGGACGCCCGTCGGCGCGCAGCGGCGCGCACTTGAGCCGGGTGTTACCGAGGTCGAACAGCCAGGCGTTCAACGCGTCGCTCCGCCGCGGCGCACGCTGACTTCGCCGGCGTGGAAGCGGCGTTCCTCGCCATCGTCCAGGCGCACGCGCAGGGCGCCGTCGTCGGCCAGTCCCAGCGCCACGCCGCGGTGCTCGCGATCGCTGCCGAGCACGCCGACCGCTTGCCCGGCGAGCGCGTCGAACGCGGCATAACGGTCGAGGAACGGCGCCAGTCCTTGCGCGTCGAACTCGTCCAGCGCCGGCAACAGCGCGTCCAACAAGGCCGCCACGACCGCGTCGCGGGTCGGCGGCCGCGCGCCCGCCAGTTCGGCCAGCATGACCAGATCGCACCAGGGTTGGTCGATCTGCGCCGCCGCGGCCGCCGGCATGCGCACGTTGAGGCCCAGGCCGATCACCGCGCGCGCCGGCCCGGCGTATTCGCCGCCGCCTTCCACCAGCAATCCGCCGAGCTTGCGCAGGACGTCGCCGTCCAGCGCGACCAGATCGTTCGGCCATTTCAGCCGCACCGCGGCGAAACCGAGCGCGTGCAGCGCCTGCGCCGCGGCGATGCCGGCGACCAGGCTCAGCCCGCCCAGCCGCGCCAGCCCGCCGCCGAAGGCGCGCGCCAGCGACAGGTACAGGTGCGCCGCCAGCGGCGAGGCCCAGACCCGGCCGCGACGGCCGCGGCCGCCGGTCTGGCGTTCGGCCAGCAGCACCGCCGCGCCGCGCGCGGGCGTGGCCCGGCGCAGCAGTTCGCTGTTGGTCGAATCGATGCTCCAGGCGACGTCCAGCGAATCCAGGCGCGCGCGCGCCGGCGCCGACAGCGCCGCTTCGATCGCGGCCGCGTCGAGCAGGTCCAGCGGCTGCGACAGCGCATAGCCGCGTCCGGGTTTGGCTTCGATCGCCACCCCGGCCTCGCGCAGCGCTTCGATCCGCTTCCACACCGCGGCGCGGGTCTGGCCCGAGGCCGCGGCGAGCGCATCGCCGGTGGCCGGGCCGGCGATCAGCCGCTGCAACAGCGCGCGATCGTCCATCAGCCCCGGCGCCAGCGATGCAGCAACCGCGCCCGGGAGAAGCGCGATTCGGTGCCGGCGCGCAGCCGCGCCAGGTTGCCGCGATGGGTGAACAGCACCAGCGCCGCCGCGGCGACGCAGAACCACAGCCGCGGCGCGTCGGCGTCGCTGTACCAGGCCAGCAACGGCAGGCTCAGCGCGGCGATCACGCTGGCCAGGCCGACGTAGCCGCTCAGGGCGATGGTCGCGCCCCACACCAGCAGCAGCGCCGGCGTCACGAACGGCCACAGCACCAACAGGCCGCCGACCAGGGTCGCCACGCCCTTGCCGCCGCGGAAGCCGTGCCACAGCGGCCAGACGTGGCCCAGCACCGCCGCGAACGCGGCCAGGTAACCGTGCGCGGTGACCGACAGGCCGTCGCCGAGCGGCGCGTAGCGCAGCGCCGGCCACGCGGCCAGCGCGCCCTTGCCGATGTCGATCGCGACCACGCCGAGGGCGAAACGCGCGCCCTGGGTGCGCAGCGCGTTGGTGCCGCCGGCGTTGCCGCTGCCCTGGGTGCGGATGTCGACTCCGCGCAGCTTGCCCAGGACGAGGCTGCCGGACACCGAGCCCAGCGCGTACGCCGCGGCGAACAGCGCCAGCGAGCGCGGTTCGGCGAGGGTGGCGGACAACGAGGGCGCGAGATCGGAAAACGGCATGGCGCGGATTATGCGGGAGGCGGCGGGAATTGCGCTCCTGTGGGAGGGCCTTCAGGCCCGACGCTTTCCGGTCGGATCGCCGCGAACCGAAAACAAAAGCATCGGGCCTGAGAGCCCGCCCACAGGAGCGCTCACACCGCGCCGGGCACCGGCTGCAGCGACACCAGCAAGGCGCCGCGCCCGGCGTGCGCGCCCAGCGCCGGCCCGGTCTCGACCAGGAACGCCTGCTCCAGGTCGAGCCGCCGCCGCAGCGCTTCGAGCAGGCGCTCGCCGTCGGCGCGCGCGTCGCAATGGCCGACGATGGCGCGCCAGCGCTGCCGGCGCGAGGTACGCCGGGCGATGTAGCCGGCGAAAGCTTCCGGCGCGCCGGCGCGGGCGAACACGCCGCCGCTCACGCCCAGGCGGCCGTCGGCGCGCATGCGCGCGATCGGGGTCAGCCCGGTCCAGCGCACCAGCGGTCCGGCCCACGGCGGGATGCGGCCGCCGCGCACGGCGTGGGAAATATCGCGGGCCATCGCCCAGGTCGAGGTCAGCGGCTTGAGCCGCTCCAGTTCGGCCAGCACCGCCTCCAGGGCGATGCCGTCGGCGGCCAGTTCGGCCGCGCGCCAGGCCAGCAGCGCCAGGCCGCCGGCGGCGTTGCCGGTGTCGAACACCCGCACCCGCTGCGCATCGCTGCGCGCGGCCGCCTGCTCGCCGGCCTGCAACGTGCCCGAAACCGCGCGCGACAGGCCCACGTACAACACCTGCCGGCGATGGCCGGCGAGGAAATCGAACACCCGGCGGAAATCGCCCGGCGGCGGCTGGCTGGTGCGCGGCAGGTCGGCGCCGGCGGCCATGCGCCGGTAGAACTCGGCCGTGCTCAGCCCGGCCTTGTCGAGATAATCGCGCCCGTCCACCGACACCCGCACCGGCACCACCGCGATGCGGTAGCGCTCGGCCAGTTCATCGGGCAGATCGGCGGCGCTGTCGGTGACCACCGCCAGCGCCTGCGGGTGTTCGATGCTGCGCTGCTGCGCCAGCATGTCGTCGGCCTTCATGCCCTCGACCGCGCCGAAGCGCGCGCAGGCGTCGAACAAGGACTGCGGCGAGCCGACATGGCCGTGCACGCGCAGCCGCGCGGCGCCGCCGGCGAGCACCAGCGAGTCGGCGCCGAGCGCTTCGAGTTCGTCGCGCAGCGCCTCGCGCGGCAGGTTCTCGCCCAGCAACAGGCATTCGCTGCACCAGCGCCGCAGCGGATCGACCGCGTCGTGCGCGACCGGCAGCGCGTCGCCGTGGCCCGCGCCGCAGCCGTCGTTGGCGGCCGCGCCCGCGCCGCGCACGCGCAGCGCGCGCGGGCCGCCGTCGACGAACTCGGCGATGCCCTCGAGCAGGTCGACGAAGCCCTGCGCGCCGGCGTCCACCACCCCGGCGCGCTGCAACACCGCCATCTGCAGCGGCGTGCGCGCCAGCGCGCTGCGCGCCTGGGCCAGGGCGCGGGCGAAACCCGGGCGCGGGTCGCCGTCGGCGCTGGCGCGCGCGGCCTCGTCCAGCGCGTCGGCGAACGCGTTGATGACGCTGAGGATGGTGCCCTCGACCGGATGCGCCAGCGCCGCGCGCGCGTTGCCGGCGCCGTGGCGCACGGCCGCGGCCAGGGTCGCCGCGTCCAGCTCGGGCTGGGCGCGGGCGTACTCGGCCACGCCGAACAGGAACTGGGCCAGGATCGCCCCGGAATTGCCGCGGGCGCCGTCGATGGCGTCGTCGCCGACCCGCTTGAGCAGTTCGCCGATGTGCCGGCTGCGCCGGCTCAGCGCCCCGTTCAGCAGGCTGCCGAGGGTATGCGCCAGATTGCTGCCGGTGTCGCCATCGGCGACCGGGAACACGTTGATGCGGTTGAGCGCCTCGCGCCCGGCGATGACCCGGCGCGCGCCGGCGATCAGGGCCCGGCGCAGGGCCGGGGCGGTCAGCGGCGGACGGGAGGCGGACATGAACGCGAGTCTGGCGCAAATGCGTGCCACGTCTTGCTGCAACGCACAATAGGCCGCCGCCTGAGCCGCCGGATTCGGTACGGTTTTCGCGTTATAGTCGGCAACTGCCGCAGCCCCACGGGCCGCGCCGCCCCTAGGATTCCGCCATGTTACGGATCTGCCTGTGCCTGCTGTTCCTGTCCGCGAGCCTGGCCGTGGCGCAGGCGAGCGCGCGCGAGGTCAACAAGCTGAGTCCGAACGACGCCTGCTCGTCCGGCGGCGCGGCCAAGGACGCGCCCGCGCGCGCCCAGGCCCGCGGCGGCAACGGTGGCGCGCCGCAGACCGCGCGCGACACCAAGGCCAAGCCGAGCGTGCACAGCGACTCGGACGCCGGCAACCGGCTGCAGTCGCCGCGCTGGCATAATTTCCTGCCGGGCATGTTCCGCTGAACTGAGCGCGCCGCCCGCTTTCCGCCGGTTTTCCCCTTGTTCGAGTTCCTGCGCCGGCTGCGGCGCCCCGCCGCCATCGACGATGCCCTGTGGCGCGACACCGTCGCCGCCGTGCCGTGGGCGCAGACCCTGGACGCGCCGCGGCGCGAGCGCCTGCGCGAGTTGAGCGCGCGCTTCCTGCACGAGAAGACCATCAGCGCGATCGGCGAGTTCGAGCTCGGCGAGCTGCAGCGCGCGCAACTGGCCGCGCTGTGCTGCCTGCCGCTGCTGGAGTTCGGCGCCGAAGGCTTGCGCGGCTGGTCGCAGCTGATCGTCTATCCCGACGCGTTCCGGGTCGGCCGCACCCACCTCGACGCGGCCGGCGTGCTGCACGAATGGGAAGACGAGCTGATCGGCGAATCCTGGGAGGCCGGGCCGCTGATCCTGTCCTGGGCCGATGTCGTCGCCGACTGCGCCGACCCGCGCGCGGGCTTCTGCGTGGCCGCGCACGAAATGGCGCACAAGCTCGACGCGCTCGACGGCGCGCTCGACGGCACCCCGCCGCTGCCGCGGCCGTGGCAGCGCGAATGGGCGCGCGACTTCCAAAGCGCGTACGACGCTTTCATCGAAGCGGTCGACAGCGGGCGCGAGGTCGCGATCGACCCGTATGCGGGCGAAGCGCCGGAAGAATTCTTCGCGGTCGCCACCGAATACCACTTCAGCGATCCGCGCTTGCTGCGCGAGGCGATGCCGCAGGTAGCCGACCACTTGCGCCGCCTGTACGGCGAATCGCCGTTCGCCTGAGCGTTTGTGGGAGGGGCTTCAGGCGCGATGCTTTTGGCTCAGGCCGTTTGAAGCTTTCATCGCGGCGGATCGGAAAGCGTCGGGCCTGAAGGCCCTCCCACAAGAGCGCTGCGTGATCGCGGTGCAAGCAAGCCTTTTGTGGGAGGGGCTTCAGCCCCGGAGCTCTTGGCTCAGACCGCTCGATACCGCACAGCAACGGATCGGAAAGCATCGAGCCTGAAGGCCCTCCCACAAGAGCGCTGCGCGATCGCGGTGCAAGCAAGCCTTTTGTGGGAGGGGCTTCAGCCCCGGAGCTCTTGGCTCAGACCGCTCGATACCGCATAGCAGCGGATCGGAAAGCGTCGGGCCTGAAGGCCCTCCCACATGAGCGCTACGCGATCGCGGTGCAAGCAAGACTTTTGTGGGAGGGGCTTCAGCCCCGACGCTTTCGGCTCAGATCGCCAAAGCCTTCATCGCGACGGATCGGAAAGCGTCGCACCCGAAAGGCTTGCCGCCCCAAAACGCTTCCGCCCGAAGACGCCTCGTTTACAACCCCGGCGGCAGCTTCACCTCGAAACGCGTGCCGCCGAGCTCTTCCGACGCGGTGACGTCGAGCGTGCCGCGATAGCCGCGCACCAGATCCTGCACGATCGCCAGGCCGATGCCGTGGCCATGCACGCGCTCGTCGCCGCGCACGCCGCGCTGCAGGATTTTCGCGACTTTCTCGGCCGGAATGCCCGGGCCGTCGTCGTCCACCGCCAGCAGCAGGCCGGGGCGGCGCTGGGCCGCGGTCTCGCCGGGCTTGACCGTCAGCAGCACCCGCGAATTGGCCCACTTGAACGCGTTCTCCAGCAGGTTGCCGAGCAGTTCCTGCAGGTCGCCCGGCTCGCCGTGGAATTGCACGCCGTCGGCGAGATCGAATTCGCACAGGATGCCCTTGGACGCGTACACCTTCTCCAGCCCGCGCACGATCTCCTCGGCGTGCGGCTCGATCGCGATCGGCGCGGCGAACAGCGCGTGGCCGCCGGATGCGGCGCGCGCGAGTTGGTAGGACACCAGCTCGTTCATGCGCCGCAGCTGCAGGTCCAGGTCCTCGCGCAGTTCCTTGTCCATCTGCGCGCCGCTGTCGTCGTCCAGGCGCGCGCGCAGCACCGCCAGCGGCGTCTTCAGGCTGTGGGCGAGGTCGGCCAGGGTGTTGCGCTGGCGGTCCAGGTTCTCGCGCTCGCTCTCGATGAAGGCGTTGATGCTCTCGGTCAGCGGCTCCAGCTCGCGCGGGTGGCGCTCGCTCATGCGCGAGGCCATGCCGCGCTGCACCCGCTTGAGCTCCTCGATCACGCGCTTCAGCGGACGCAGGCTCCACTGCATGATCAGCGCCTGCAGCAACAGCAGGATCACGCCGGCGCCGCCGAGGTAGCGCCACAGCGCCTGGCGGAACACGCCGACCTGATGGCGCAGCGCGCTGGTGTCTTCGAGGATCAGGATCGTGTACTGGAACTCGCTCCTGGGATCGCCGTCGACGCTCCAGATCAGCCCGCGCCCGTAGCGATAGGCCTCGCCGGGCTTGCCGTTGATCTCGGTCAGCGGCAGCGGGCCCTCGAAGGACTCCTCGGCCGGCTTGAGCATGCCGCCGTTGGGCAGCACGGGGCCCTGCGCCGACACCGAGTCCCAGTGATCGTTGGGCAGGATCACTTCGGCGTACAGGCCGCTGCCCGGGCGGTCGAAGCGCGGGTCCGGCGGGTCGTAGGGCGGGATGATCTCGCCGCCGCGGCCGAAGTCGGTGTCGGCGGCGTAGGCCAGCGCGTAGCTGGTCAGGCGCTGGCGCAGGTTGTTCTCGGCGGTTTCCAGGAACGCGCGGTCCAGCGCCACGCCGGCCAGGGCGAGGAAGGCGAGCAGGCCGAGGCTGGCGGCGAGCAACTGGCGCGCGCGCAGCGAGCGCGGCTGGCCCCAGCTCATGGCGACCGCCGGGCGGTCGCGGCCGTCTGCGCCGCTACGGTGGATGGCGCGGGCCGCATGGGTCCGAACTGCTCCTGGGACCGAACTGGGGAAACCGCCGCCGGCGCGGTGTCGGCCGGGAAGCGGGCATGCCGCCGCGAAAGCGGCGGTCTATTGGATCGCCGCCGCGCGAATGCTGTCAACGTGCGCGGTCGGCGGACGAGCGGCTCAGTCGCCGCTGCGCGGAATGGCGAAACGGTAGCCGCGGCCGCGCACGGTCTCGATCGGCTTGAGCGCGCCGTCGGGATCGAGCTTCTTGCGCAGGCGGCCGATGAAGACTTCCAGCACGTTGGAGTCGCGGTCGAAATCCTGCTGGTAGATGTGCTCGGTGAGATCGGCCTTCGAGACCAGCTCGCCGGCGTGCATCATCAGGTACTCCAGCACCTTGTACTCGTAGCTGGTCAGGTCGACGTTGCCGCCGTTGACGCTGACCGTCTGCGCGGCCAGGTCGAGCATGACCGGACCGCACTCCAGGGTCGGCTTGCTCCAGCCGGCGGCACGGCGCACCAGCGCGTTGAGGCGGGCCAGCAGCTCTTCGACGTGGAACGGCTTGACCAGGTAATCGTCGGCGCCCTGCTTGAGGCCCTCGACCTTGTCCTGCCAGCTCGAACGCGCGGTCAGGATCAGCACCGGGAATTTCTTGCCCTCGTCGCGCAGGGCCTTGATCAGCTCCATGCCCGACATCTTCGGCAAGCCCAGATCGATGATGCCCAGGTCGAACGGCACTTCGCGGCCCATGTACAGGCCCTCCTCGCCGTCTTGCGCGGCATCGACCGCGAAGCCCTCGCGCTTCAGGCGCGCGGCCAGGGTCTCGCGCAGCGGCGCTTCGTCTTCGACCAGCAGAATTCGCATGGGCACTCCCTTGATGATTTCGGCCCGACAGGATCGTTTTGCGGACCGTCGGAGCGAAGGTTAGTCGTTATTGTTGTCGTCGCGGCGTGTAGGGCGGTCGTCGTCGCGGCGCCCGCGCTGCTGCGGATCGTCCATGTAGACCCGGACCCGGCCGCTGGAATCGACCACCTTGACCCGATTGACGTCGCGGCCGTCGAAGGGGACGCGTTCCGCGCTCAGGACCTGACCGCCGCCGCTTTCTTTCTCGAAGCGGCGGACCGAATCGGACAGGGTCTGCTGCTGGCCTTCGCGCCGGTCGTGGCCGCGCCAGCGCTCGCCGTCGTGCTGCGCCCAGGCGTTGCCGGCCGCCAGCGAGGCGACGAGCAGCAGCGACGGGACGCGGGCGGAGCGGATGTGCATGGCGTTCGGACTAGCCCCCAGCGGAACGATGTAGCGGCGAATAAGCGACGTGCCGGCATTTTCGAAACGCAGCGGTGAATCCGATCTGAACTTTTCCGGCGCCCCCGGGGCGCCATTCAGCCCGCCCGGACCCGCGTCACAGCGGGGCCGTGCGGTCGGCCGGCGGCGCCCGGCCATGCTCAGAACACCTCGCCGACGCAGCAACGCAACGAGCCGCCGGCGGCTTCGATCGCGTCCAGCTCGACCGTCGCCACCGCGAATCCGGCCGAGGCCAGGGCCTGGCGGGTCTCGTCGCGCAGGGCCCGGGACGCGCCCGCGCTCATCCAAAGCGTATACGTCGACAGGGCGATGGCGTTGGCGGCGAAGGCGGCCTGCTCGGCGGCGTCGAGCACGATCCCGCGGCTGCCGTAGAACCCGGCGATGGCCGCGGCGACCGCCGGATCGGCGAAGCCGGCCGGGCTGACCAGGGCGGCGCGTCCGGCCAGCACCGCCAGCACCACGTTGGTGTGGTACTCGCCCTGCGCCAGGTCGAACAGCAAGGTGGCGCGCAGGCCGAAGGCCCGGTGCATCAGCGCCGCGCCGCGTTCGTCGCAGCGCTCCGACAGACCGGCGTAGCCGAGCCCGCGCGAGCGGTCGATCACCATCGCGCCGGTCAGTTCGCACGGGTGCGGCTGCTGCGACAGGTCCACTTCCTCGTAGCCCAGCACGTCCTCGAAGAAGCGGCGGATATCGCTGCGCGCGGCCTCGCGCTGGCGCACCGGGTGGCGCATGCGCCCCACCAGATAGCGCGGCGCGGCGCCGGCAGAGCGGGCGGTGGCGAAGACGTTGTTGGGGAACAGCGCGTCGGGCGTCTCGGGGTCGCCGGCGAAGCAGACCGTCGGCAGGACCTGCGACAGGGCCTGGTGCAAGGCGCGGTGCTGGGCGCCGGCGCGGCCGGCGTCGAAGGCCTGGGCCTGCGCCATGTAGCGGTTGTCGCCGGCCGATTGCTCGGCGCGGGCGAAGCCGTCGGGCGCGACCAGGAACGCGGCGCGGGCGATGGCCGAGCCGAAGTCCGGGGCCAGGTCGCGGGCGTGCTCGAAGAAGGCGTGCGGGTCTCGGGTGATCATCGGCTCGGGTTCCAGCTCGGGTTCCGGCTCGGGTGCGGGCTCGTTTGGGGGCTTCGCCTCGGGCCCAGGTCCGGGTCGCGATCGCGGCCCGGCCGCTCGGTACGCGGAACCGGGCGCGACCGCGTCGCCGCGGACGCAGCGCGCCACCCAGACAGGTACGCAATCGGGCGACGCGACAGGCCTTGCGCCGGCGCCGCGGCCTCAGGCGGCATCGCGCGCGGCGAAGGATTCGGTGAGCGCCAGCGCGCGCTCGATCAGCGCCCAGTCGGCGCCCGGCCGGTGCGCGCCTTCGCTGAGGATCTGGCGGAACGCGCGCCCGCCACGCTCGCCGTGGAACAGCCCGAGCAGGTGGCGGGCGATGTGTTTGAGGAACACGCCGCGCTCGAGCTGAGCCTCCACGTACGGCCGCAGTGAGCGCAGCAGCTCGGCGCGGCTGCGTTCAGCGCCGCCGAACCAGGCGACGTCGAGGCGGTGCAGCAGGTAAGGATCGTGGTAGGCGGCGCGGCCGAGCATGGCGCCGTCGGCATGCTCCAGATGCGCGGTGGCCTCGGCCAGGTCGGCGATGCCGCCGTTGACCACCACCTGCAAGCCGGGCCGCTCGCGCTTGAGCCGGTAGGCCCAGTCGTAGCGCAGCGGCGGCACCTCGCGGTTCTCCTTCGGCGACAGGCCCTTGAGCCAGGCGTTGCGGGCGTGCACGACGAAGCTGCGGCAGCCGGCGGCGGCGACCCGGTCGATGAAGTCGAGAAACACCTCGAAACGGTGCTCGTCGTCGACGCCGAGCCGGCACTTCACCGTGACCGGCACCGCGCAGGCGCCGATCATCGCCGCGACCGACTCGGCCACCAGGTCCGGCTCGCGCATCAGGCAGGCGCCGAAACGGCCGGCCTGGACCCGGTCGGACGGGCAGCCGCAATTGAGGTTGACCTCATCGAAGCCCCAATCCGCGCCGATCCGCGCCGCCTGCGCCAGCAACGCCGGCTCGCTGCCGCCGAGCTGCAGCGCGACCGGGTGCTCGACCGGATCCATCGCCAGCAACCGCTCGCGGTCGCCGTGAATCACGGCGTTGGCATGCACCATTTCGGTGTACAGCCGGGCATGCGGGGCGATGGCGCGGTGGAAGACCCGGCAGTGGGAATCGGTCCAGTCCATCATCGGCGCCACCGACAGGCGGACCTGCGGTGCGGGGATGGCGGGCGAGACGGCGGTGGGCGGGGTCGGGATCATCGCGGCCATTGTAAGGCCTGGGGCCCGCAGGGCCGCCGGCCAGGCAGGGCGGGCCTCGCCGCGACGGTGAGCGTGGCAGCCGCTCGGTCGGCCCGACGTCGCGCAACGGCTCGCCGCCAGCCGCAGGCACGGCGCCCGCCTTCCCCACCCACGCCGGCCGCTACGGCGGCGGCGCCGCGCCGGGCATCCCAACGTGCCGCCAGTCGCCCGAAAATTGCGACCCAGCGAACTTTCCTGCACAACGAGCGCACGTTTTTACGCGTTTTTCATCTCGCTGAGCGGAGCGTGCGAATCGCGCCCGGACGCGCCCATGGGGGACGTCGGCTCCTGAGCCGCAACGCTATGCATAGACACGATCGCTGTTCGCGCAACGCCGGCCTGCGCCCGGCGGCACCTTGGGTGCTGCTCGGGTTGCCGCTGGCGCTGCTGTTCGCGCCCGCCGCGCAGGCCCAGTTCAAGGTCTCCTCGACCTTCCGCAACAACACCGAGGCGGGCTGGACCATCACCGGCACCAATCCCGGCACCAACCGCAGCGGCATCCTGACCGGCGGTTACGGCGCCATCCCCAACAACGTCAACGACGCCAACGGCAGCGGCTGGCTGCGCCTGACCACCAACCTCAACAATCACCAGGGCCAGGCGCTGTACACCGGCGGCTCGTTTCCGTCCACCCAGGGCGTCACCGTCGAGTTCGACTACGTCAACTGGGGCGGCAACGGCGCCGATGGCACCACCTTCTTCCTCTACGACGCCACCGGCACCATGGGCGGCAGCCCCGGCGGCAGCCTGGGTTATTGCGGCGGCAACGGCGCCTACCTCGGCCTGGGCCTGGACGAGTTCGGCAACTTCTCCGGACAACTGCCGGGCGTCACCGGCGGCTGCCCGTCCACCAGCGGCAGCCCCGGCAGCCAGTCCGACCGCCTGGTGCTGCGCGGCCCGGCCAGCGACAGCTACCGCTGGCTGGCCAACGCCGCGGTGAGCGGCGGCATCGACTCGCCCAGCGTCACCACCCGCCCCACCAGCAACCACCTGATGGTGGCGCTGATTCCGAACACGCCGCAGCCGGGCTACACCGTCACCGTTTCGCAGGGCCCGACCGGCGGCACCCAGACCGTGCTGCTCAACAACGTCAATTTCAACTACCCCGCGCCGGCCAACCTGCGCATGGGCTATGCCGCGTCCACCGGCGGCCTCAACAACATCCATGAGATCCGCAACATGCTGGCCTCGGTGCCGGCCGACGTGGGCATCGTCAAGACCGTCTCGGCCCCGCGCATCCGCCGCGGCCAACCGGTGACCTACACCCTGGTGGTCAGCAACAACGACATCAACCCGGTCGTCGCCGGCAACCAGGCGCCGACGATCCCCGGCACCGACGCGCCCGACATCGCCGACAGCTTTCCGGCCCAGGTCACCGGGGTCAGCTGGAGCTGCGTCGCGAGCGCCGGCTCCACCTGTCCGGCCAACGGCAGCGGCAACATCGCCGTGACCGGCGGCTATTCGCTGTTGCCCGGCGGCACGCTGACCTTCACCGTCACCGGCACGCTCGCCAACAACGCCACCTGCAACAGCACCGTGACCAACACCGCCACGGTCGCCTTCTCCAACAGCGACCGCTTCGGCGACATCAACACCGCCAACAACAGCTCCAGCGTCAACTTCGCGGTGGACTGCGTGAACCTGTCGGTGGACAAGACCGCCACGCCGGCCAGCTTCACCGCCGGCGGCACCGGCACCTACGCCATCGCCGTCGCCAACGCCGGCAACGTCGCCACGGCCGGCCAGATCACCGTCACCGACGCGCTGCCGGCCGGGCTCAGCGTGCCCAACGGCGCGGTCGCGCTGGGCGGCGCGAACGCGGCCAACTGGGCCTGCACCGCGGCCAGCAACGTGCTGACCTGCCAGAGCAACGCGGCCATCGCCGCGGCGGGCAGTTCCAGTTTCTCGTTCGCCGTCAACGTCGCCTTCGCCGCGACCGGGCCCTTGATCAATACCGCGCGCGTCGCCGGCGGCGGCGACCCCAATTGCACCCTGGCCACGCCCTGCCCGGATTCGACCCCAACCAGCACGCCGGTGGTGCGGCCGTCGGTGAGCCTGCGCCTCAGCAAGGACGACAGCCGCACCAGCTATACGCCCGGCACCAGCACCATCTACGTCCTCAACGCCTGCAACGACAGCGGTCCGGACCCGGCCAACGGCGCCACCATCACCGACACTCTGCCGGCCGGCGCGACCCTGACCACCGGCTGGACCTGCACCGGCAGCGGCCCCACCCCGGGCACCTGCCCCTCCGGCGGCGGCGCCGCCGGCAATACCTCGATCAGCGTCGCCGGCATCGTGCTGCCGGTCGGCGGCTGCGTCAGCGTCAGCGTGCCGGTGACTTTCAGTTCCAATCCGGCCAACTACTGAGGCGCGCCATCGAAAACGCGGCATCGGCGGACACGAGCGCCGCACCATGAAAAAGGCCGCGCGGTGGGGCCGCGCGGCCTGCTCGTTTGCGCCGTGGCTATGTTTGTTCACGAGTTCACCGTCACCCGCCAGCAGCGCTTGCCCTGCTGGACCCAGTCGATCTCCACCGGCAGGAACTTCTCGATCAGGCGCGCATTGCTCGACAGATGATCGCTGACGAAGGCGGTGGTGAATTCGCCGCCGCCGGCCAGCGCCATCGGCAGCAGCAACTGGTCGGACAGGTGCTCGCCGACCGCCGCGTCCGCGCTCAGGTACTCGCCCACGCGCCGCGCCAGTCCGGCGGCGACCTGCTCGGCGCCGACGCCGCGCTCGCCGAGCGCATCGAACAGCTCGGTGTGCTGGCCTTCGCCGCCGATCTTCAGCATCAGCACATTGGCCGGGCTTTGCGCGGTCGGCGCGCGGCGCAGCTGCAACGCGTCGGGGCCCAACTTCAGCTGCCCGGCCAGCACCTGCAGCTCGCGCTGGCCGATCGCGTCGGCCAGCGACGCCAACAGCGCGGTTGCCTGCAGACGCGGCGCGGGGTCGCGCTCGAGGAAATTCGCCGGGTGCAAGCCCGCGCCGGGCGCGACGCGCAACTGCACGCAGCCGCCGCCGGCCGGGAAGAAGCCGTGGCGGTGCAGCGCGAACGCGGTCTCCACGCCGAACCGGCGCAGCGCCGGCAGGTAGCACTCGGCGAGGAAGTCGGCGCTCGGCGCGAGCGGGTTGTGGGTGCCGCCTTCGACGGTGATTTCCGAGGCCGCATCGCAGGCCCACAACGCCGGCAGCACCGTCTGCAGCACCAGCGTCGCCGAACCGGCGGTGCCGATGGAGAAGCGGTAGCGGCCCGGCTGCACCTGGCCCGGGACGAAGCGCAGCGTGGTCGCGCCGAGCTGCGCGCCTTCGACGTAGGCGCGGCCGATCTGCGCGGCCGCGCCGACCGCGGTGAGGTGCTGGCGCATCAGGCCCGGGCGCTTGCGCTTGGCGCGGATGTGCTGCATCTCGAACGCGGTGCCGGTGCACAGGCTCAGCGCCAGCGCCGTGCGCAGCAGCTGGCCGCCGCCGGTCGCGCCGCTGATTTCGATCATTTCCATTTTCTTGTCCATGGTCTTTCCCGCGCGCGCGGGCTCCGCCGCGCGCTGTCGTTTCCTTGCCGGGTTCGATGCGGGCGGCTCGCGCCGCCCGCTGTGTCGGTTCAATCCGCCGCTCGCGTCCATCCGTCGATCAGCCCTTCACGCACACGACCTGGCGCAGGGTATGCACGATCTCGACCAAGTCGCTCTGCGCGGCCATGACCGCGTCGATCGGCTTGTAGGCGGCCGGCGATTCGTCGACCACGTCGGCGTCCTTGCGGCATTCCACGTGCGCGGTGGCGCGGGCGTGCTCTTCCAGGCTGATGCGCTTCTTGGCCTCGGTGCGGCTCATCACGCGTCCGGCGCCGTGGCTGCAGCTATGGAAGCTGTCGGCGTTGCCGAGGCCGCGCACGATGAAGCTCTTGGCGCCCATGCTGCCCGGGATGATGCCCAGCTCGCCCTTGCGCGCGCTCACCGCGCCCTTGCGCGTCACCAGCACGTCCTTGCCGAAGTGATGCTCGCGGTTGACGTAGTTGTGATGGCAGTTGACCGCCTCGGCCTGCGCCTGGAACGGCTTGGCGATGACCGTGCGCGCCGCTTCGACCACGTGCCGCATCATGATCTCGCGGTTGTCGCGCGCGAACCGCTGCGCCCAGTCCACCGCGAACACATAGTCGGCGTAATGGTCGCTGCCTTCGGGCAGGTAAGCGAGATCCTGGTCCGGCAGGTTGATCATCCAGCGGCGCATGTCCTGCTTGGCCAACTCGATGAAGTGGCTGCCGATGGCGTTGCCGACGCCGCGCGAACCCGAGTGCAGCATGAACCACACGCGCTGTTCCTCGTCCAGGCAGACCTCGACGAAGTGGTTGCCGGTGCCCAGGGTACCCAGGTGGCTCAAGTGGTTGCTGCGCTCGAGCTTGGGATGCTTGGCGACGATGCGGTCGAAACCCTCGTGCAAGCGTTCCCAGGCCTGCAGCGACGCCGCCGGCGGATTCGCCCACGCGCCCTTGTCGCGCAGCCCGCGGCCGACGGTGCGGCCGTGCGGCACGGCTTTCTCGATCGCCGCGCGCAGCGGACCTAACTGATCCGGCAAGTCGCTCGCCACCAGGGTGGTGCGCACCGCGATCATGCCGCAGCCGATATCCACGCCGACCGCGGCCGGCACGATCGCGCCGAGGGTCGGCACCACCGAACCCACGGTCGCGCCCTTGCCCAGGTGCACGTCGGGCATCACCGCGATCCAGCGGTGCACGAACGGCAGCTTGGCGATGTTCTGCAGCTGGCGGCGCGCTTCGTCTTCCAGCGGCACGCCGCGGGTCCAGTGCTTGATCGGCACCGAGCCCGGGTCGTGGATGACGTCGTAGTGGGCGTTGGCGTTGGCGTTCATGGGTGCAGCTCCTGCGGTTCGGGCTTCGTGCCCGTGGCTCGTTCGAGCCGTTGAATTGTCGTGATGCATCGTTGGTCCAGACCGGGCCGGCGGGCCACCCTGGCCCGCCGGCGTCTTCCCTGCGC
Source organism: Lysobacter enzymogenes (assembly GCF_023617245.1). Lineage (NCBI taxonomy): Bacteria > Pseudomonadati > Pseudomonadota > Gammaproteobacteria > Lysobacterales > Lysobacteraceae > Lysobacter > Lysobacter enzymogenes. The sequence goes on along the minus strand of NZ_CP067396.1, from coordinate 1,063,269 downwards.
CGCCTCGCACCTCCTTGGCGCGTGCGGCCGGCGGACCGTCCTGGTCCACCGCGCGGAGGCGATCCGTGCATCCGCGTCGCGGCGCGTCCTTGCGCCGCTGCGGCGACCGTCCGTGTCGCCGCTTGCGCCCGCCTCGCGGCGGTAGCGATCCGAGGCGAGGCGCCGAGGGGTTGGCCATCGGGCATTCGCTTTCGGGACTCGCCAGGACTAACGCAATGGCCGTGCCAACTTTCCCGACCGCGAATCAACTTGTTGTTTTTGAAAGATTTAAGGTCAATCAGCCCGCCGACGCTCGCTATCTACTTCGATCTGTTCCTATACTTTGAGATATAAATTTATCCAAATGGATAGCCCATGAAACGCCAGGTCGTCATCGGCATGCTCGGCACCCAGCTCGACGCCGCCTCCGGCGCCGGCCGCTGGGAGAAATGGCGCCCGACCGTCTCGCTGGGCATGCACGAGGACTTCCTGCTCGACCGCATGGAGCTGCTCGCCGACGAACGCCGCTTCGCCCGGCTCGCCGGGCAGGTCGCCGCCGACCTCGCCCAGGTCTCGCCCGAAAGCGACATCCGCCGCCACGACCTCTACCTCAGCGACCCCTGGGACTTCGAGGCGGTTTACGGCGTGCTCGACGATTTCGTCCGCGGCTACGACTTCCGCCCGGACGAGGAGGACTACTACGTCCACATCACCACCGGCACCCACGTCTCGCAGATCTGCTGGTTCCTGCTGGCCGAAAGCCGGCTGTTCCCCGGCCGGCTGCTGCAGACCGCGCCGCCGCGCAAGCAGGACGGCCGCTCGCCGGGCAGCTTCGCGATCATCGATCTGGACCTGTCGCGCTACGACCGCATCGCCCAACGCTTCGCCGAGCAGCGCCTGCACGACCGCGACCTGCTCAAGAGCGGCATCGCCACGCGCAACCCGGCGTTCAACCGCATGATCGAGCAGATCGAAACGGTGGCCACGCGCTCGAAGTCGCCGATGCTGCTGATGGGCCCGACCGGCGCCGGCAAGAGCCAGCTGGCGCGGCGCGTGTTCGACCTGAAAAAGCAGAAGCACCAGCTGCCCGGCCGTTTCGTCGAGGTCAACTGCGCGACCCTGCGCGGCGACGGCGCGATGAGCACCTTGTTCGGCCATATCAAGGGCGCCTACACCGGCGCCTCGGCCGATCGCGCCGGCCTGCTGCGCTCGGCCCACCAGGGCCTGCTGTTCCTCGACGAGATCGGCGAGCTGGGCCTGGACGAACAGGCGATGCTGCTGCGCGCGCTGGAGGAAAAGCGCTTCCTGCCGGTCGGCGGCGACAAGGAAGTGGAAAGCGACTTCCAACTGATCGCCGGCACCAACCGCGACCTGCAGGCCAGCGTGCTGGACGGCCGCTTCCGCGAAGACCTGTTGGCGCGCCTGAACCTGTGGACCTACCGCCTGCCCGGCCTGGCCGAGCGCGCGGAGGACATCGAGCCGAACCTGGAATTCGAACTGGAACGGCATTCGCGCGAGAACCACCAGCGGGTGACCTTCAACCGCGAGGCGCGCGCACGCTACCTCGCCTTCGCGCTCAGCGGCGAAGCCAGCTGGAGCGGCAATTTCCGCGACCTGGGCGCGTCGGTGATGCGGCTGGCGACGCTGGCCGAGGGCGGACGCATCCGCGCCGATCTGGTCGAGGAAGAGATCGGCCGCTTGCGCGCGCAGTGGCACGGCGCGCAAGCGGTCTCGGCCTTGGACCAGTTGCTCGGCGCGCATGCGGCGGCGCAGCTGGACCGCTTCGACCGGGTCCAGCTGGACGACGTGCTGACGGTATGCCGGCGCAGCAAGAGCCTGTCGCAGGCCGGCCGCGAGCTGTTCGCGGTCTCGCGCGCGAACAAGGCCAGCAGCAACGATGCCGACCGGCTGCGCAAGTACCTCGCCCGCTTCGGCCTGGACTGGGAACGCGTTCGCGCGGGCTGAAGCGGCGGGCGCCGGCGCGCGGGCGCGGCGAACGCCCCGTCAGCGCGCGACGGTCACTGCACGCCGGCGTTGCGCAGCTCGTGGCTCGCCACGATCTCGGCGGCATTCTGCGCCAGGCCGAGCGGGCCGGTCACGCAGCTGACGTAGACGTACTTGCGGTTGTCGCGGGTCAGCATGCCGACCTGCCAGCGCACCGATTCGTTGCCGGCATCGACCGCGCCGGTCTTGATCATCGGCGGCACGCCGCCGGTCATCGCTCCGGACGCGGCGATCACCCGCCCGCGCGAGGACACCACGTAGCCCGGCGGCTCCAGGCTCTCGCGCACGCTCATCATCGACTGGCGCGACACCGGCAACTGGTCGCCGAACAGGCGTTGCAGGAAACGCATTTGCTCGTTCGGCGAGATCAGCAGCGAGCCGCCGTTCCAGTACTCGCCGCCGCCGCGGGTGTCGGCGTTGCCGTAGCCGAAGCGGTTGAGATACTCGCCCATGCGCGTCGCGCCCATCTGCCGGTCGATGTCGCGGAAGTATTCCGGCGAGGAATAGGCCAGCGCCGATTCCAGGGTCTGGCCGTTGCTGGCGCCGGTGGCGCGCACCACCGAGGCGTCCAGCGCGGCCAGCGCCGCGGCCAGTTCGAAGGTGGCCGCTGGCGAGACCTGGCGATCGCAGCCCTGCGCCGGCCGCCGGCGCAGTTCGCTGCCGCCCAGCTCGCTGAGCAGGAAGCAGGCGCGCAGCGGCGGTTGCTCGGGTTGCGGCAGCTCCGACGCCGGCGGCGTCGGATAGCTGCGCGGGTACTGCGCGGCCAGCGGCGGCGCGGCCACGGCGCACGCGAGCGCGGCGAGGACGGCCAGACGGGGGACGAAACGGCGGCGGACGGCGTTCATGCCTGTTGCTCCTTGCAGCGGCGCGGCCCGCGCGGGCCCGCCGGTACGGGCGGACGCGCGCGCCCAGCGCGCGGGGCGCCCAGAATGCCACGGCGACGGCGCGGTTTTCGAGCGCGCGCCGCGCCGACGCGCGCGGTCGCCCGGTTCGGCACCATTCTCCGGCGCCGCCGCGGCGACGGCCCCCGGGTTGACCGCAAGCGCGCTTGAGGTCCTATGCTCGCGCGTTCCCTTCCCCGCGACCCGACCGCATGAGCGCCGTCCCGCCTCCCACCGATCCTCCCGCCGAAGGCGACGCCCGCGACGGCGCCGCGCCGGTCGCCCGCGCCGACGGCCGCCGCGACGACTGGTCGGTGCTGGCCTCGCTGCTGCCGTACCTGCGTCCGTATCTGGGCCGCATCGTCCTGGCCCTGCTGATGGTGCTGGCCGCCAAGCTGCTGAACCTGTATGTGCCGATGGCGCTCAAGCAGCTCATCGACCGGCTCAACGTGCCGGTCACACCGGCGCTGCTGCCGGTGGCGCTGCTGCTGGCCTACGGCGCGGCGCGGGTCGGGGTGACCTTGTTCACCGAACTGCGCCAGGTGGTGTTCGCGCGGGTGATGGCGCGGACCTCGCGCCAGGTGACCCTGCAGGTGTTCCGCCACCTGCACGGCCTGAGCCTGCGCTTCCACCTCGCCCGCCGCACCGGCGGCGTCGCCCGCGACGTCGAGCGCGGCGGCAGCGCGATCTCCGACCTGCTCGACTGGACGCTCTACACCATCGTCCCGGTGCTGATCGAAGTGGCGCTGGTGACCGCGGTGCTGGTGTGGATCTACGACTGGCGCTTCGCCGCGATCGCCATCGGCACCCTGCTGCTCTACGGCCTGTGGACGGTGGCGGTGACCGAATGGCGCACGCGCTATTACCGCGCCGCGGTCGAGGCCGACACCCGCGCCAACGAGCGCGCGGTGGATTCGCTGCTCAACTACGAGACGGTCAAGTACTTCAACAACGAAGAGCACGAGGCGCTGCGCTACGACGACAATCTGCGCCACCTGGAGAACGCGCAGGTGATGTCGATCAAGACGCTCGCCGTGCTCAACCTGGGCCAGAGCCTGACCGTGGCGCTGGGCGTGACCGCGATGATGTGGCTGGCCGCGCAGGGCGTGGCCGAGGGCCGCATGACCGTCGGCGACCTGGTCCTGGTCAATGCCTATCTGCTGCAGCTGTCGGCACCGTTGTTCATGCTCGGCATGATGTACCGCGAGGTGAAGCAGGCGCTGACCAACATGGAGCGCCTGTTCGGCCTGCTCGACGAACGCCAGGACGTGCGCGACGCCGACGGCGCCGTAGCGCTGGCCAGCGCCCGCCCGGCGGTGCGCTTCCGCGAGGTCCGCTTCGGCTACGACCCGCGCCGCGAGATCCTGCGCGGCGTCGACTTCGAGATCGCCGCCGGCGCCACCGTGGCGGTGGTCGGCCACTCCGGCTCGGGCAAGTCGACCCTGGCGCGGCTGCTGTACCGGTTCTACGACGTCGATACCGGCGCGATCGAGATCGACGGCGCCGACCTGCGCGCGCTGAGCCAGTCCTCGTTGCGCGGCGCGATCGGCATCGTCCCGCAGGACACGGTGCTGTTCAACGACACCATCGGCTACAACATCCGCTACGGCCGGCCCGAGGCCAGCGAAGCCGACATCGAGGCCGCCGCGCGCGCGGCCCACATCCACGAGTTCATCGTCGGCCTGCCCGACGGCTACGACACCCCGGTCGGCGAGCGCGGGCTGAAGCTGTCGGGCGGCGAGAAACAGCGCGTGGCGATCGCCCGCGCGCTGCTCAAGAACCCGTCGATCCTAATCTTCGACGAGGCCACCTCGGCCCTGGATTCCAAGTCTGAGCGCGCGATCCAGGGCGAGCTGGACCGATTGGCGGTGGGCCGCACCACGCTGGTGATCGCGCATCGTTTGTCGACGGTGATGGATGCGGACCAGATCCTGGTCATGGACGCCGGGCGCATCCTCGAACGCGGGACGCATGCGCAATTGCTGGCGATGCAGGGCGTGTATGCGCAGATGTGGGATCTGCAGCGGCGGCAGGGCGAGGAGGTTTCGGCCTGAGCCTTGTGCGCGGCCTCGCAGCGACGGCGTCGACCGGGATTCGCGGTCGCGGCTTGCGCCGCTCCTACAGTCGCTCCGAGCCCGTTCGCGGTTACGGCCGCTCCCTGTAGGAGCGGCGCAAGCCGCGACCGCGCACCCGCACGCTCGCGCCGCGACTGCGGGCACCGCGTCGAAACCGCCCCTCAACCGGCAGGCGCCGCCTCCCACACCATGTACACATCCGCGCGCTGGTAATGCGAACCCGCCCGCGGCGCCGGGCGATGGCGGAAACCGACGCTCTCGTACAGCTTCAACGCCGGCGCCAGCTTGGTGCTCGATTCCAGGAACAGCTCGCGCCCGCCCATCTGCGCGAACGCGTCGATCGCGCCGCCCATCAGGCGCCGGCCGATGCCGCCGCCGCGCAGTCCCGGCGCCACCGCCATCTTGGTCAGTTCGACCGTCCCGTCCGGGTACGGCAGCAAGGCCACCGTGCCGAGCGCGCGCTCGTCCGCGCCGACCGCGAACAGGATGCGGCCGCCGCCGGCCAGCAGATGGGTTTCCGGATCGCCGAGCACCTCGCGGTCGATCGGCTCGACCACGAACCAGCGCTCCAGCCATTCGATGTTGAGGCGGGCGAAATCCGCGCGCCAGCGCGGGTCGTAATCGACGATGCGGACGGGCTCGACCGCGACGGTGGGAAAAGAAGGATCGCTCATGCCGCGATCATAGCCGCGCCGCCGCGACCCGGCGCCTGGACCAAAGCCGCATGTGCCCGGCGGGAAACGAAACGTTGGTTTAAAAGCAGGGTGGCTTGAAGCACGGGGACTTGAAGCCGCCGTCGTGCGGTATGCGTTGCGCCCGCGCTCAGTCCTGGCCTTTGCCGGCCGTGCCCTTGCCCGCCGGCCCCTTGGCGGGAGCCTGCTTGCCGCCGTGCGGCTTGGCCGCCCCCTTGCCCGGCTTGGCCGCGTCGCCGCCCTTCGCGTTCTTGGCCTTGGCATCGCTGGCCTTGGCCGGCGCCGGCGTCTCGACGTCGCGGAACGGACGGTTGGGGAAATCGCGGCGCAGCTCGCTGTCGATCAGGATCGGCCGGCCCCACCGGTCGTAGGTCGGCACGAAGCCGCGCTTGAGCTTGTGGAAATCGGCCGAGCCGGGCTTGATGCCGAGCCGCTGCGCGACCGCGCCCCAGCCGTCGGCGTGGTCGCGGTCCCATTCGTCGACCACGTAGCGGCACGGGCGGCCCAGCACCTGGGCGATGGCGCAGGCGTAGTAGACATCGCCCGGCGTCCAGCGGCGGCGATCGAGCAGTTCGCCGACCAGTTCGCGCGGCGCGCCGTAGTAGCGCACCATCTCGTCGACGAACGGCTCGCGGTAGCGCCCGCCGTAGCGGTTGATGTCGCCCAGCCACGCGTCCACCCAACCGTCGCCGCTGCGCGGCTGCCACGCCGGCGCCAGGTCCTGCGCCTGCACCGAGGTACCGAGCAGCGTCGCCAGCGACGCGGTCAGGGCGAAGAATTTTCGTTTCAGCGAATGCGGCATGGCGGGCTCCTCGCGGCGGCGACGCGTTTCGTCGTGGGCGCTGTCGTGTGTGCTGCGCGTCCTTGCTAAATCGGGCCGGCGGTGCGGGGATCAACGCAGCGCGCGCGGCCAGTTCAGCCGGCAGCCACGGCGCGTTCGCGATCCAGTCAGCAGCGGCGCGCGCGATCCGGTCGAGACCAACGCCGGCACGGTTCGATCCGACGATGGCACCGCCGCGGCGCAGTCGCTGCGATCAGCGCGAGATCGTGAACTTGCCGAACGCCACGCCCAGGTCCCAGCCCTGGCCGGTGCCGGCCAGGGCCAGCGAAACCTCGCCCTTGGTCATCACCTGGGCCTTGCTCGAACGCGCTGCGCCGGCATGGGCTTCGGCGGTGGCGTAGCTGCCGAGTACGTCGGAGATCCGGCGCACACCGGCGAACTCGCCGGTGCCGCGATCGATCCGCGACTTGCCGACGGTCAGGCCGCCGCCCTTGGCGCGGATCTTCACGCTCATGCTCTGGCCGTTGCTGCACTGGATCGTGCCCGAGCCGCTGGAGGTCTTGTAGAACACCGACCAGCCCGACATCGAGAACTTGAGCTTGCAGGTCAGCGTATCCGCCGCGGCCGTGCCCGGCAGCGCGAGCGCGGCCAGCAGCGCCGCCGCGAGCGCGGCGCCGCGCAGGCGCGTGGAAGCGGGGGCTTGGACGGAAACCTGGGACATGCAGGACCTCGTGCGGACGGGGCGCGGGCGCCGGGTGCGGCCGCGGGGAAGGCAGGCTATCACCGTCCGCCCACGTTCGTGCGCGAGCCGGCGGCTCGCCCCCTGCGGCCCGGCGCGACGATGGACGCGGCCCGGATGCAACGACGGCGCCACCGGGGCGCCGTCGTCGTGGAGCTTGCCTGGCCGCGGCCCTGCGCCAGCGGCCGGACGCCGCAGGTTCAACCGCGCCGGTTCAACGGCACCGACTCAATCGTCGTCGCGATCGCGCCAGCGGCCGTTGCCATGGCCATGGCCATGGCCATGGCCTCGCCCGCGGTCGTAGTAACGGTTGTCCCAGCGATTGTCGTGGCGGCGGTCGTAGCGCGCGTCGTAATAAGTGGTCCGGCACTTGCCGTGGCGATTGCAGTCGCGGTCGTAATAGCGGCGGTCGTTGGCGTAGTAGCGCGGCGGCGGCGCCGGGCGATAGCGGTAATCGACGTAGCGCGGGGCGTTGCGGTAGTAGGTCGGCCGGCCCCAACGGTCGCGCACCACGATCAGGCGGTCGTTGTAGCCGTAGTTGCCGTAGCGCCAGTACGGCGTGTTGTTGCGCACGATCACGTCGGCGATATCGACGATGACCCGGGTCAGGTCGTCGGCGCGCGCCGGCGCGGGCAGCGCGAAGGCCGCCGCACCGAGACCGGCGGCGAGGGCGACGGGAGCGAACCAGCGGGAAAGAGCGGTCATGGCGGTCTCCTGGGGGATGCCCGCATCGTCGGCGGGCAAGGCGACTTTGCCGCCGTCTCGGTGAACCGGTTTTTAACCGTTCGCGCCGCTTTCACGGCCGCTCAGTCGCGGTTGCCGTCGGCCGCGGCGCGGCATCGGGCCGGTACCGTTTTCATGCGGCGTGTTTCAGGCGGCCTGCTCCATGCGGCCTGCTTCACGAGGCCTGCGCCGCGCGCGCCAGTTCGCGCACCGCCTGCGGCAGCTCGGCCGCGCCGGCGACGCGGCGCAGGCGCGGCGCGTCGGCGGCGACCTCGGCCTCGGTCTCGTGCGCCCAGGTGGTGTGGTACGGCATGTGGATGCCCCAGCCGCCCAGATCCAGCACCGGCGCGATGTCCGAGCGCAGCGAGTTGCCGATCATCGCGAACTGCGCCGCCGGCAGGCCGAACTCGCGCAGCAGCCGGGCGTAGGTGCCGATGTCCTTCTCGCTGACGATCTCGATGCGCCGGAACAGGTCGGCCAGGCCGCACTGCTTCACCTTGGCCTCCTGGTGGAACAGGTCGCCCTTGGTGATCAGCACGATCTCGAAGTCCGCGGCGATCGCCGCCACTGCCTCGGGGATGCCCGGCAGCATCTCCACCGGATGGCGCAGCAGGTCCTTGCCGAGTTCGACGATGCGGTGCAGGTCGGCCGCGGCGATGCGCTGGCCGGTGATCGCCACCGCCGCCTCGATCATCGACAAGGTCATGCCTTTGACGCCGTAACCGAACACGCCGATGTTGTTCTTCTCGATCTCGTACAGGCGCTCGTGCAGGCGCGCGTCGCCGAGGTCGACGTACCGGCCGACGATGCGCTCGAAATCGAGCTGGGCCTGATCGAAATAGTCCTGGCTGCGCCAGAGAGTGTCGTCGGCGTCGAAGCCGATCATGCGAAGGGGTGCGCTCATGCGCGGATTATCCCGCATTTGCGTTGCGCGCACCCGCGCCGGCGAAGCGCCGCGGCGAACCCGGCGCGGACCGAACAACCGCCCGGCGCCGGCGCGCGAATACGCGCAAAAAAGAAGGGCGGCCGAGGCCGCCCTTCGCACAACGCAGGAAGATCCTGCACCCCAAGGGGGCGGCCGGAGAGAGTTCGGCCGCCCTGACCGTGGCTGCAGCCGCGCTTACTTGCCGCCGCTGCTGCTGGCGCCGCCGCCCGACTGGGCCTTGGCGACGTAGTTCTTGTATTCGTCCGGCGTCAGCTGACCGTTGCTGTCGCTGTCGGCCTGCTCGAACACCTGGCTCAGCGCGGGCACGGCCGCGGCTTCGTTCTTGCTGAGGTTGCCGCTCTTGTCGGTATCGACGTCGGCCCAGCTCTTCTTCTGCGCGGTCGGCGCCGGCGCGGCGGTCGCGGCCGCCGGTTCCTGGGCGGTCGCCGCCGGGGTCGCGGCATCGCCGGTCGGCGGCGCCTGCTCGGTGGCCGACTGGGCGAACGCCATCGGTGCGGCCAGCGCGGCGGTCAGGGCCAGGGCGGCGATCAGCGGCTTGCGGGACTTGATGTTCATCCGTCGGTTCTCCTCGTATTGGGTGGGCCGTTGTTGCGCGATCGACGCCTCGTCTGTCGGCGACCGCTCGGCATGTGGTGCTGCGAAGCACGGGGCCACCTTGCCGATCCGGTTCTGAACCGATCACCGGACGCGGGAGTTAAAGCTACGTTGGCTTAACCACAGCGCGGCGCGCAGCGGTTAGGCGCGGCCCCGATCGGGGCGACGCGCTACGACGAAACGTGACTCGCAGCGGCAAATCGTTAGCGCTTCGTTCGATGGATTTGGCTGAATGCAACACAACGTTTACGAAAACGCGGTGCGGCGGGCGGGTGGATCGCGGCTGGCGCGAGAGCGTCGGGACTGAAGTCCCTCCCACAACAGCGATGCCGGAACCGCCTCGCGACACGGCGCCGACGCGTTCGCTATTGATAGGAGGCTTCTTGCGGGAGTGCTTTGTGGGAGGGGCTTCAGTCCCGACGCTCTCGTGCCAGCCGCGACGCCGCTACACCGGCCGCTGCACCCGCGCGAAATGGATCTCGTGCCGCTCCCGATCCGCCGCCACCACGCGCAGGCAATCGGCCGCCTGCGCTTCCAGTTCGGCGCGCTCCGCCGCCGCCAGGCGCCGGAACGGCGAGATCGTCAGCATCGCCGTGCGCGCATCGCGCTGCAGTTTCCACACCCCGGCGACGAAACCGTCCACGAGCACGGTCGCCGCGACCAGGCCGTTGCGGCTGAACACCGCCGGCCGCAGCGCCTCGTCGAGGATGCGCGCGCGCCGCGCGTGGGCGAGCAGGACGTTGTCGAATTCCGGCAGCAAGCGCGACGGCGCCGGCAGTTCAGGCGGCGGCCGCGGCGCGTCGGGCAGATCGAACAACTCGCTGCCGTCTTCGTCGCGGAACACGCACAGGCGCGAACGCAGGCGCTGCAGCCGCTGGTTGGTCGCGGCCAGCCCCGACCACGCCGCGAGATCGCGCGCGCTGGCCGGCCCGAACGCACCGAGGTAGCGCAGCGCCATCGCGTCGACAGCGTCCTCGTCCGGCGCGTCGGCGATCGCGGCGCCGAGCCAATCCAGCGCGGTCGCGAACGCCGCCGGCTTGTGCCAGTCCCAGGTGCCGGCCGGCGGCACGTGCACCAGCGGTTCGAGATTGCGCACCAGCCGCGCCAGTTCGTCGCAATCGTGTTGCGGCCACTGCGCGCGCAAGGCCTCGCCGAGCGCGGTCGCGCCCAGCGGCGCGGCGCGCAGCGCGTCGAAGCCGGCGCGGCGCAGCGCGTGCAGGTCCAAGCCCTTCAGCGCCTTGGCGTGGCCGCTGGCCAGCGACAACCGTTGCAGCACCGGCTGCAACACCGGGCGCAGGGCGCGGTAGTCGTCGGCGCCGACCAGGTGCAAGGTGCCGCGCATCATCGTCGCGCGGACGATGCGGCGCTCGCGCATCGCCTGGGTCAGGTCGTCGAGGGCGAAGTCCTGCAATCGCGTCCACAGGCCCAGGTACGGCGGGTTCGGCGCCTGCGCCTGCAGTCCGAGCAGGCGTTCGACCATCGCCAGCGGCGACTGCGCGCTGCGTTCGAGCAGCGACTGCCGCGCCAGCAGCGCGCGGTTGAGCGCGCGCGCCGACAATAGCGGCGGGCTCAACGCGGCACCGGGCCATGCGGCGGCCAATGGGGATCGTCGCGCCACAACGACCGTGTGCCGGAGCGTTCGCCGGCGGGATCGCGCGCGGACGCTTTCGAATGCCCATCCGGCGCCCACGGCTCGCCGCTCTCGCCGCGCGTGCCGCACTCCGGAAACGGCGCGGCGGCCAAGCCGCACGCAGCCGGGCTCAGCGCCGCCGTCGGCGTCGGCCTCACGCTTCGTTCTCGGCGAACACGTCCACGCGCGGCTCGCCGTCCTCGTCCACGCTCACCGCGACCACGATCGGGCGGCAGCAGACCTGGCAATCCTCGATATAACGCTGATCGCCGGCGGAGTCGTCGACCAGCAGATCGATCGGTTCGCCGCAATACGGGCAATACGCTTCCACGCTGGGCAGCATGCGGCGACTCCATGAGAGAACCTAAGAAACGATGCGACAGCGGCCGCAGGATGCGCGGCCGGCGCGGTCGCGTCCAGTGACGATCCTCATCCCAGGTCGCCGTCGGGCGTCGCGCCGTCGCGGCCCGCTGGCGCCGGGCCGATCGAATCCCTGCGCGAACCGGCCGACGAGCGGCGCGGCGCGTCTCACCGCGTTTTAACCCATCGCGGCGGACGCTGGTTTCGCCACGGCCGTGCAGGCATCGCCGCCGTGCCCGGCCGGGCTGCGACCGGCGTTCCTTCGCGAACGCCAGCGACGGCGGCGCGCGGAGGGCGACATGAAGACCCGTCATGTATTCAGTACTCCCCACCTCGCCAGCGCGCAGGCGGCGATGGACGCCGCGCGCGAGGCCGGCGTGCGCGACGACGACATCCTGCTGATCGCGCGCTCGGACATCGAGCTGGAATCGATCCCCGACGAACGCAAGGAAGCCGACACCGACCTGATGCCCGCGGCGCTGCGCGGCGCGGGCTACGGCGGCGCCGCCGGCCTGCTCGCCGGGCTGCTGGCGGTGGTGGTCACGCCGATCGGCCTGACCGTCGCCGGCACCGCCGCCGCGCTCGCCGCCGGCGCGATGGTCGGTTGCTGGGCCTCGGCGCTGGTGGGGTCGTCGCTGCCCGATCCGATCCGGCGCAAGTTCGATGCGCACATCCGCAGCGGCCGCATCCTGGTGGTGATCGACGGCGACCGCGAGCTGCTCGGCCAGGCCGAGGCGCGGGTGCTGGCGCGCGCGGAAGGAGTGGAACTGCTGCCGTTCGACGCGCCCAAGGCGCTGGCCTGAAGATCGCGCGCGCCGGGGCGGATACCGGCCCGCGAACGCGATGGCCTCACGCGGGCGCCGGCGGCGCACGCGCATCGGTCGCTACGCGTGCGAACGCAGCTTCGCCGCAGGGCTCCGGCTCGGCGGGTTTGCGCAGCCGCAGCAATCGCGTGACCTGCGTACAGCACCGATGCGGGCGCCTGCGCGCGGCCATCTCGCGCGCTTACGATTTCCTAGCGCGCAAGCCACATTGCGCGCGTGATCGCGGTTGAAGATCGTTCGCCATGCCTGCACGGCGGCGATGAACTGCCGAGGCGGTCGCAAGATCGCGCGCGCGGCGGGTGGCACTCTCGGCCGGCCTCCCCTCACGCCCACGCCGGAGACTTCCGATGAAACTCAAGACGCTATGCCTGTCGTGCGTTGCCGCGCTGGCCCTGTCCGCGGCCGCCACCACCGCCAGCGCGCACGATGCGCCGGCCGACGACGCGGGCGCGGCCAAGGCCAACCCGTTCACCGCCACCGAAGTGGCGCGTTTCAACGAACCCTGGGCGATGACCTTCCTGCCCAACGGCCGCCTGCTGGTCACCGAGAAGCGCGGCGTGCTCAAGGTGCTGACCATCGGCGGCAGCGCGCAGACCATCACCGGCGTGCCGGCCGTGGCCTACGGCGGCCAGGGCGGATTCGGCGACGTGATCCTGCATCCGCAGTTCGCGACCAACAGCCTGATCTACATCAGCTACGCCGAGAGAGGCACGACCAGCGGCACCGCCGGCGCCACCGTCGCGCGCGCCAAGCTCAACCTCACCAGTTCCGGCGGCTCGCTGAGCAACCTGCAGGTGCTGTGGCGCCAGCCCAAGCTCAGCGGCAGCAACCACTACGGCCACCGCCTCGCGTTCGGCCCGGACCACAAGCTGTGGATCACCTCCAGCGAGCGGCAGAAGTTCGACCCCGCGCAGGACCTCAACTCGCCGCTGGGCAAGGTGATCCGGCTCAACGACGACGGCAGCGTGCCGACCGACAATCCCTTCTACAACCGCGGCGGCGTCGCCGCGACGGTGTGGTCCTACGGCCACCGCAACCTGCTCGGCATCGCGTTCGATGCGCAGAACAAGCTGTGGACCCACGAGATGGGGCCCAAGGGCGGCGACGAACTCAACCTGATCGAGCGCGGCTCCAACTACGGCTGGCCGCTGGTCTCGCAGGGCGACCACTACGACGGCACGCCGATCCCGCGCCACAACACCCGCCCCGACCTCAACGCGCCGGAAGCGTGGTGGAACCCGGTGATCGCGCCGGCCGGCTTCGTGATCTACTCGGGCACCCGCTTCCCGAACTGGGCCGGCAGCGGCCTGATCGGCGGCCTCGCCTCGCAGGCGCTGGTGCGGGTCAAGTTCAACGGCAATACCGCGGCCGAAGCCGAGCGCTATCCGATGGGCAAGCGCATCCGCGAGGTCGAGCAAGGGCCTAATGGCGATGTGTGGTTGCTCGAGGATGGGACGAATGCGCGGTTGCTGCGGCTTACGCCTCTTTGAAGCAGGAGTGAGCGTGGAGGAGTGAGGAGCGAGCGTTTGCGGCGCTTCGCGCTTGCTCTGCGGCAGCAAAGAAAAAGCGGGCTTCAGCCCGCTTTTTCTTTGCTGCGCCCGCGCGCTTGTGCTCTCGCTCGCTCCTCCGCGCTCACTCCTGCTTCCTTCACTGCGCCGCGCGCAACGCCGGCTTGCGCGTCCCCAACGCCAACTGATAGCGCTGCACCAGCGCCTCGACCTTGGCGATGTACTCCTGGGTTTCGCGGTACGGCGGCACGCCGCGGTAGCGCGTCACCGTGCCGATGCCGGCGTTGTAGGCGGCCGTGGCCAGGGTCAGGTCGTTGTTGTAGCGCCGCAGCAGCGACTTGAGGTGGCGCGCGCCGGCCTTGATCGATTCGTCCGAGGAGAACGGATCGACCACGCCGTATTCCTTCGCGGTGTCCGGCATCAGCTGCATCACGCCCTGCGCGCCCTTGCTCGACACCGCTTGCGCGTCGAAGCCGCTTTCGGCGTGGGCGATCGCGCGCAACCAGGCGTCGTCCAGGCCGTTGGCCTTGGCCGCGCTGCGGAACTGCGCGGCGAACTTGTCCAACTGCGGCTTGCCGACCTTGCCCAGGCCCGGATGCGCCGGCTCTCCCGGCGGCGTTTCCACGCTGAAGCCCATCACCCGCACCGAACCGGGCAGGTTGCGCGTGCTGTAGACGGTCTTGCCGTCCTGCTGGCGCTCGTAGAGGTTGCCGTTGATGACGCCGAGCTCGCCCCACAGGTTCGGCAGCTTCACCGCGTTGTCGTCGATCTGTTTGGCTTCGCAGCGCGAACCCGGTTCGGGCGCGGTGGCGAGGCTGACGGTGCCGTCGCGCACGCAGCGGTACACGGTGCGCGCCTGCACGGCCGTGTTCGCCAGCGCCAGCAGGGCGAAGGCGGCGGCGAAGCGCAGAACCAGGGTGCGGGGGCGCGCGGGGGCGGTCATGGAGCGCGATTCTAGGGCCGCGGGGCGGCCCGGACAGCGCCGGAAGTCAGGGGACGGGCGAAACGTTCATTCAGCTTGCGGGGCGACTCCGCTTGCGTGGATTCAGGCCCGATGCCGCGCGGCGACCTGAGCCGGAAGCGTCGGGGCTGAAGCCCCTCCCACAAAAGCGCGCTTGTCGCGCCGCCGGCCGGTGTACCGCTCTGGTGGGAGCGCCTTCAGGCCCGATGCCTTCCGATCCGCTGCCGCGCAGCGACCCGAGCCGAAAGCCTCGGGCTCAAGCACTCCCACAAAAGCGCGCCTGTCGCGCCGCCGGCCGGTGTACCGCTCTGGTGGGAGGGCCTTCAGGCCCGATGCCTTCCGATCCGACGCCGCGCGGCGACCCGAGCCGAAAGCGTCGGGGCTGAAGCCCCTCCCACAAAAGCGTGCTGGCCGCGCCGCTGGCCGGGAAAACCGCTCTTGTGGGAGGGCCTTCAGGCCCGACGCCTTCCGATCCGATGCCGAGCAGCGACCCGAACCGTGAGCCTCGGGGCCGAAGCCCTCCCACCGCGCCAAGAGCGCCGGGGCTCAAGCCCCTCCCGCCGCCGTCGTTGTCGTTGCCCGCTTGTCGAGGACGGCGCTACGCGGGAGGGGCTTGAGCCGCGGCGTTCTCCGACCGCACGCCAGATTTGTCTCGACCCGAAAAAACGGGCGCGACGCCGCCGACTCGCCCGGCCGCACCGCGCCCGCAAAAACGGGGCCCGGCCGCCCGCTCCGGCGGCCGGGCGCGGGAATCAGCCGCCGTCGCCGCTGGTCGGCGGCGGCGCGGTGGCGGCGTCGGCCGGGGCGCTGGACGGCGTACTCGAAGAGGACGCCGGCGCGTCCGGCGTGGTTTCGCCCTTGCTCGCGCACGCGGCGAGCGACAGCGCGCCCAGCACGATCGAAGCGTAGGCGGCAGTGCGGAGATCGATCTTCATGGAAGCATGCACCTCTTGGTTGGTTCGGCCGGCCCGCGGGGCCGCGGCTCGGCCGGTTCATGGCTACGGCCGCGGCTGCGGCGCGGTGCGGGGGAACACCGAGGGGGCCGCCGCAGCCGCGGCCGGCTGCGCGTGCCGCAGGGGAAGTGGGACGGCACGGGCTGCACACTGCCGTCACCGCGATGAACGCAAACGGGGCGGCGAGCGCCACGGCTACGTTTCTTTAACCAGCCATGGCGGCGGCTGCGCTAGGCCGCGACGCGATCGCGCATGAAAGCGTGATCGGCTAATCGCTAATCCACTGCGGCGCCCGCACGCGCCGCCTGAACGAAACAAAACGTTTACGAACGCGGCGGATTCATGCGCGCCCGCATGTGTCCGCGAGCCGTGCGCCGCGCTCATGCCGATGCGGCGGCGGCACATGCCGCAGTGCGCATTGCGGTCGGCGCGGCGCTGGCACTAAGGTGGCCCATCGCGGCCGCCGCGCGCGCCGCCCGCCACCGAGCGAGGGGAACAACGTCTTGAGCCAGCCGTCGAGCGAGCCGACTTCCGTCCGCGTACCTGCCGCATCCCCTTCCCTGTCCGATCCCAGCCCTGCCCCCGGCGACGCCGGCACCGTGCGCGCGGTCAGCCGCTGGCAGATCGTCGGCCTGTCGATCAACGACGTGATCGGCAGCGGCATCTACCTGCTGCCGGCGACCGCGGCGATGCTGCTCGGGCCGGCCAGCTTGTGGGCGGTGCTGCTGGCCGGCTTCGCCGTGGCGCTGCTGGTGCTGTGCTACGCGCAGGCGGCGAGCTATTTCGACCAGCCCGGCGGAGGCTATCTGTATGCGCGCGAGGCGTTCGGCCCGTTCGCCGGCTTCGAGGTCGGCTGGATGCTGCTGGTCACCCGCATCTCCACCGCCGCCTCGCTCAGCAACGGCCTGGCCGAGGCGGTGGCGCTGTTCTGGCCGGCGGCCAAGGCCGGGCCGGCGCGGGTGTTCATCGTCGCCGGTTCGCTCGGCCTGCTGGTGCTGATCAACGTGCTGGGCGTGCGCACCGCCGCGCGCGCCGGCGTGGCCCTGGCGATCGGCAAGCTGGTGCCGTTGGTGCTGTTCGTGGCGATCGGCGCGTTCTACTTCGACCCCGCGCTGCTGCATTCCGGTGCGCCGCTGCCGATGGACCACCTCGGCGAAGCGGCGTTGTTGCTGCTGTTCGCCTACGCCGGCTTCGAGAACCTGCCCGCGGCGGCCGGCGAATACCGCAACCCACGCCGCGACGTGCCGTTCGCGCTGCTGACCATGATCGTGCTGGTGACGATCGTCTACTTCGCCGTGCAGCTCGTCGCCCTGGGCACCTTGCCCGGCATCGCCCAGTCGACCAGTCCGCTGGCCGAGGCGGCCGCGCATTTCAGCGGCACCGGCCTGGCGCTGGTGCTGACGGTCGGCGCGGCGATCTCGATCCTGGGCACCAACAGCAACACGGTGATGATGGGGCCGCGCTACCTGCTGGCGCTGTCGCGCGACGGCTACGGCCCGCGTGCGCTCGGCGCGATCCATCCTCGCTTCCACACCCCGGCGCGGGCGGTGCTGCTGCTCGGCGCGATCGCGCTGGCGCTGGCGCTGACCGGCTCGTTCCAGCAGTTGGCGCTGCTGTCGGTGGTGGCGCGGCTGTGCACCTACATCGGCACCGCGGTGTCGGTGCTGGTGCTGCAAAAGCGCCACCGCGGCCGCGAGGGCGCGCTGCACCTGCCGGGCGGGCCGTTGATCCCGATCGCGGCGATCGTGCTGTCGCTGGGGCTGCTGGCCAGCGCCAGCGTAAAAAACCTGATCGCCGCGGCGATCGCGCTGGTGGTGGGCGCGGTGATCTACAAGCTGCGGCGCGCGCCGGAAGCCGCCGTGTGATCGCGGCGGTTTCGCTCATTGCGGGAACTGCGCGAGTGCGGTCGCGGGACGGCGATGACGACGGATGTGCGGTGTCGCGGTCGCAGCTTGCGCAGCGCCTACAGCAGCTTCGGGCGGGACGCGCTTGACCTGAGGTTTGGTTGAGGTATTAGCCTGCGGGGCACTTCCCCCGAAGGTGCTTTGCCATGGCTTCCAATCTCCGCCTCGCGCTGGTTTACGGCAGCGCGCGCGAAGGGCGTTTCTGCGACGTGGTCGGCGAGTGGGCGCAGCGCCGCATCGCCCGCCACGGCGGTTTCGACGTCGACCGCATCGATCCGGTCGAATGGCCGCTGTCGGGCCGCCCCAGCCGCGCCGACGAGGCGCAACTGCAGCAGTTGCGCCAGCGCCTGCACGCCGCCGACGCGTTCGTGATCGTCACGCCCGAATACAACCACGGCTATCCGGCGGCGCTGAAGGCGCTGATCGACGCCTGCTACGAACCCTGGCGGGCCAAACCGGTGGCCTTCGTCAGCTACGGCGCCAGTTCCGGCGGGCTGCGCGCGATCGAGCAGCTGCGCCAGGTGTTCGGCGAATTGCACGCAGCGACCTTGCGCGACGGCGTGTGCCTGGCCCACGCCTGGCGCCAGTTCGGCCCCGACGGCGAACTGCGCGAGCCGCAGGCCGCGCACGCGGCGATGGACACGGCCTTGGCGCGGCTGCGCTGGTGGGCGCTGGCCCTGCGCAACGCGCGCGAAACGATGCCCTACGAACTCGCCACCGAGGCGGCAGCATGAGCGGCGCGGGCGAAACCGTGCGCCGGCACCGCTTCGACGGCGGCGACGGCCACGCGCAGGGACCGCAGGCCGGCGACCGTCTGCTCGCCTCGGGCGGCGCGCTGCCGTTCCTGGCCGCCACGACGCTGCCGCCGGGCTGCGAACTGGTGCTGCTCAGCGGGCATACGCCGCCGGTGATCGACGCCTCGGCCCCGGCCGACAGCATCGCCGCCTACGGCGATACCTTCGCCCAGACCGACGGGACCTTGGGCGAACCGCAACGCAGCTTGCGCGGGCTCGGACTGACGATGGGCGACCTGGTGCAACTGCGCGTGTACGTGGTCGGCGACCCGGCTCTGGGCGGGCGCATGGACAACGAAGGCTTCTCGCGCGCGTACGCGCGCTGGTTCGGCACGCCGGAGCAGCCGCGGTTGGTGGCGCGTACGCGGGTGCAGGTGGCCGGATTGGTCAATCCCGGCTGGCTGGTGGAGATCGAGGCGGTGGCGATCGCTTGAGCGGCGCGGTTCGGTTCGGCGCGGGTCTGGTCTGGTCGGCGGATCGGAAAGCGTCGGGGCTGAAGCCCCTCCCACAAGTGCCTGCGAGCACCACTGGGCACTTGTGGGAGGGGCTTCAGCCCCGACGCTCTCGGCTCAGGTCGCCGTACCTACGGGCCGCAGTTCATCGCAACGGCGGCGCGGGCAACGGCGGCGGCGCGCCCTCGGGCAGCGCCAGCAACTGCCGCTGCAGGTCGTACAACACCTCCGCGTCGCCCGCCTGCCACTCGCGCGCTTCATTGCCGCGGAAGCGGCGGTGGAACGAGGCCAACGCCGCGCCGGGGTCGCGCAGGTCGTAGCCGATCAGGCGCAGCGCGGCCCACGGGTCGAAGCCCGGCGGCGGCGGCGCGAGCGGTTCGCGCGGCCACAGGCCGAAGCCGGCATCGGCCAGGCGCTTCCATGGAAACAGCACGCTCGGATCGCTCTTGCGGCTCGGCGCGAGGTCGCCGTGGGCGAGGATCGCCTGTCGATCGATGCCCAAGCGCCGGGTCAGGTCGTCGAGCAGGCGCAACAGGCTTTGCACCTGCGCTTCAGCGAACGGCTCGCTGCCGTCGTTGTCGAGTTCGATGCCGATCGAGACCGAGTTGAGGTCGCCGATCTCGCCCCAGCGTCCCGCGCCGGCATGCCAGGCGCGGCGATCCTCGGCCACCAACTGATAGATCCGCCCGTCTTCGCCGACCAGATAATGCGCGCTGACCCGGCCCTGCGAGTTCGCCGTCTGCAGCGTGCGCAGCGCTTGCCCGGCGCTGTCCATCTGGGTGTGGTGCAGCACGATCAGTTGCGCGCGCCGCTCGTTGTGGTTCGGCGAACCGCGCCATTGCGCCAGCGCATTGTGCGGCGGCGCGCTGGCGCAACCGGCGAGCGCGAGCGCGGCGCAGAGGACGGCGGACAAAGGAAGGCTGCGCGATGTCATGCGGCGGGCGGCGGCGAAAACCCGAGTGTAGAACATGCCGGGCGCGGCGCCGGCGCGGCCGCGCCCGTTCGGGCCCGGGCTCGTTCATAGCGGACCTGCTCCGAGGAGGCCTGCTCCGAGGAGGCCCGCTCCGAGGCGGCCTGCTGCGAGCAGGCCTACTCCGAGCGGACCTGCGGCTAGCGGGCTTGCTCCGAGCCGCCCGCTCTGCACGGACCCGCGCAGGACCCGCGCCTTACAAGTGTCATCGCGCCCGCATTCGGTGACGCGGTCGCCGGTTGCCGGCGGTGCGCGCGCCTACAGTCGCCACGCGCGGGCCTGCCGCGCCATCGTGCCGCAAGGAGCCACGCCATGCCGCTCTTCCGCACCCACCGCAGCGCCCGCCTCTGGCTGGGCGTCTTCGCCCTGGCCGCGTTCGGATTCGGATTCGCCGTCCAGGCCGCCTCGTCGGCGCCGCCGAACCGCGCCTTGTGCAGCCTCAAGGTCTGCCAGGACCGCTGCGGCGGCCTGCCGGGGTGGAATCCCGGCAACGGCCAGCCGTGCCGATGTTGCGACTGAGTCGGGCGCTCTAGACGAGCGCCGCGCAGCCATCGGGCTGCGCGGCGCGCGAATCTCCGGCCGCGACCGCGCCCAGCCGCAACCATCCCGGCGGCTCAGCGCGCGTGGCCGTCGAGCTCAGCGCATGCCGGCCTGGTGCAGCTCGGGCTCGACCCGGTTCTTCTGCGCTTCGCGACGTTGCGAAGCCGTCGTGCACACGCGTTCGGTACGGTTGGAGCCGATCGCGCGCACGCGCTCGCAGCGGACCTTTTCCTCCGGTTCTGCCGCGGCGGCGGTCGCGGTAGAGGGCGCGGCCGCGCCGCCGGCCTGACGGATCCATTGCAGGTCCTGCTGCGCCTGCTCGCGCTCGGCCGCGCTGAGCTGGTCGTAGCTGCGGCCTTGCAACGAGGCCTCCAGACGGTCCTGGCGCGTGCGCAGTTCCTGGCGCTGGGCCGGATCGAGCCTGGCGTAATCGCCGCGGCCGGCGTCGACATCGCCGCGGATCTGCTTCTGCTGCGCGAGCACCGCGGCCGCGTCGAAGGGCTGGGGCTCGCCGGAGGCGGCCGCTGCCGCGCACGCGCCCGCCAGGACCAGAGCCGCCAGGCAGCGGCTCAACGAAAACCGGTTCGACTTCATCTTGCGCATGGCTCCCTTTGCTGTAGTCGATGACGGCGCGAACGCCGCGGGGGCGGCCGCCGAAGCGCCGCCCGCCTTCCTATGGTGTGTGGCCGACCCGCGTGGGGACCCGCGTTGCGATGCGTTCCCCAACGCGATCGGCAACCGATCCTAAATGAGATCGACGCCACAACTCCATAGCCTTTCGACCTAGAACCCCATCCGGCGGCTTGCCGAATCGGCCTGCTGGGTCCGCGGGGCTCCGCCATGCCGACGGGCCCGCGCTGCGCGCGCGGGCCCGCCTGTAATCCGTCCGTGCCGGGGTTCGCTCAGGGCTTGAGCCAGTTGTTCGACACCGCCAGCATCGACAGCAGCTTGACGCTGTCGCCGTAGTAGTCGCTGGTGCCGCCGCTGGCCATGTAGGTCCACAGCTTGTCGAGCCAGGCCTGATCGGTATCGACCGTGGCGGCGACCGCGAACGGCGCGGTGAAGAAGGTGCTGTTGTAGTTCTCGGTCACCGTGCCGTCGAGCTTGTAGCCGCTGCGGACGTTGTTGGCGTTGTTGCCGGCCTTGACCTTGATCCACTGGCTGAGCTTGCGCGCGGCGTTGCGCGAGCGGCTGTCGCCGCTGACCGCGGCGTCGATGCCGATGCGCCACGGCACCCGGCCGGCGTTCCACGAGTACCAGCCGTCGGTGTCGGCTTCCAGGAAGTTGGCCGGCGCCGGCTTGGCGGTGGTGTTGGTGTTGACGATGAAGTCCGGCAGCAGGCCGGTGTTGGGCGCGTAGCCGCTCTGCATCTTCGCGATCAGGTTCTGGTGCGCGTCGAGCACGCCGGTCCAGTAGCTGTCGCCGAGCTTGCTGGCGAAGCCGCGGAAGTGGCCGAGCATCCAGTCCGAGCTGCGGGTGGCGTTGTAGTAGTTCGGCGAGCCGCTGTCGACCCAGTCGCCGAGGGTGACCAGCTTGGTGTTGGCGTTGACGTTGCTGCTGCGGATCGCGGCGATCACCTTGCGCGCTTCGGCCAGGTAGTTGATCGAACCGCCCGAGCCCCATTGCAGGTCGGCCAGCAACAGCGCGTAGGCGATGTCGAGATCGCCGTCGGTGGCCGAATCGGCGCCGGCGACGTTCTTGCAGTTGACGTCCTGGGCCCAGGCCAGCAGGGCGGGATTCTGGTTGCTGGGGTGGCCGCGGTTGTAGCGGTGCAGTCCGTCGAACAAGGCCTGCGCGTCGGGATCGTTGCCGGCCATCATCACCGTGATCAGCATGCCGTAGCCCTGCCCTTCCGAAACCACGTAGGCGTCGGCGGTGGAAGCCTTGACCCGGTACTCGCCGGCCTTGCAGGCCGGCACCAGGTAGCGCTGCTTCCAGGTGCGGTAGAACGAAGCGGTGGACTGGTCGGCGGCGGCGCGGCCGACGCTGGGGCTCAGGGTGCCGGCGACATAGGCCTGGCGGTGGCTGGCGAAGGGATAGTTCGGCGCGGCCTGGGCGGCGAGCGGGACGCCGAGGACGGCGGCGGCGGCCAGGACCAGGGCGAGGCGCGTGCCGCCGCGGCGCGGGCGGGCGTGGGCTTGCTGCATGGGAGGTCTCCGGAACGGAACGAAACGTCGAAGGGCGACCGCGCAGGCGGCGCCGCACGCGGGCGCGGCGCGCCCGCGCCGCGACGGCGGCGGGAGAGAGGAGCGCAGCAGGCGCGGACGGCGCCGCTCGCGCGGTCGATGGGAACCGCGGCGGCGCGCATGCTTCGCCGCCGCGGGCGCAAGCAGGCTAGCGCGGGCGGACGCGGCAAAGCGCGACCGCCGTCATCGCGCGCATGAACGCTCATGCGCGGGTTCGCAGATCGACTTTGGTCTTAGCGCGGCGGGTGCGCGCAGTCGCGGTATACGCGTGCCCGCGGTTGCATTCGCGGGTGGGGTGTCGCGCGCGAGCCGGTAGCGGGGCGGCGGTGCGGAGGTTCTTGGCTCGGATCGCGATGCCGCATCGGATCGGATCGGAAAGCGTCGGGCCTGAAGGCCCTCCCACAGGAGCGCCGAGCTATGTGGGAGGGACTTCAGTCCCGACGCTTTCGGCTCAGGTCGCCATGTCGCGTTTGGATCGAAGAGCATCGGGCTTGAAGGCCCTCCCACAAGAGCGCCGAGCTATGTGTGAGGGACTTCAGTCCCGACGCTTTCAGCTCAGGTCGCCATGTCGCATCGGATCGAAGAGCGTCGGGCCCGAAGGCCCTCCTACAAGAGCGCTGGGCTATGTGGGAGGGCCTTCAGTCCCGACGCTTTCGGCTCAGGTCGCCACGGACCCGCCGCGCTCATTCCTTGCGGATCGCATGCCCGCCGAATTCGTTGCGCATCGCCGCCAGCAGTTTGTCGGCGAAGGAATCCTTCTCGCGCGAGCGCAGGCGCTCCATCAGCGAGGCGGTGATCACCGGCGCGGAAACGTCGAGGTCGATGGCCTCGGCGACGGTCCAACGCCCTTCGCCGGAATCCTCCACGTACGGCGCGATGCCCTGCAGGTCCGGGTTCTTGCCCAGCGCGTCGGCGCTGAGGTCGAGCAGCCAGGACCGCACCACGCTGCCGTGGCGCCAGATCTGCGCGATCTGGTGCAGGTCCAGGCCGAACTCGGCCTTGCGCCCGAGGATCGCGAAGCCCTCGGCGTAGGCCTGCATCATTCCGTACTCGATGCCGTTGTGGATCATCTTGGTGAAATGGCCCGCGCCGCTGGGACCGACCCGGCCCCAGCCGCGCTCGGCCGCCGGCGCCAGGGTTTCGAAGATCGGCCGCAGGCGTTCGACCGCGGCCTCTTCGCCGCCGATCATCAGGCTGTAGCCCTCCTGCAGCCCCCACACGCCGCCGCTGGTGCCGGAGTCGACGTAGTGCAGGTCGTGCGCGAGCAGCTCGCCGGCGCGGCGCACGGTGTCCTTGTAGTTGGAGTTGCCGCCGTCGACGACGGTGTCGCCCGCGGCCAGCAGCGGCCGCAGTTCGGCCAGGGTCGCGTCGACCGCGCCGGCCGGCACCATCAGCCACAGCGTGCGCGGTGCCGGCAACGCCGCGACCAGTTCGGCCAGCGACGCGGCCGCGCCGATGCCGCGCGCGGCGGCCTGTTCGCGCGCCGCGGCGCCGGGGTCGAAGCCCACCACCGTGTGCCCGCCGCGTACCAACCGTTCGGCCATGTTGGCGCCCATGCGGCCGAGGCCGACCATGCCCAGTTCCATGTCGTCTCCCGATATTTCGTGTTCGATGTGGATCGCGTTCGATGTGATCGCGGCGCGGTTCGCCGCCGCCGCGGGACAGGCGATCTTGGTGCCCGTCGCGGTAAGGAAGTGTGAGCGGATCGGGCGAAATAAAGGGGACGCAGCGTTCCGCATCGGGCGGGAATCGCGGCCGCGCTTGCGGCAGGGCCTCCAGGCCCGATGTTTTTCGCTCGGACCGCGGCGATCTGGGACAAACGCTTCGGGCCTGAAGGCCCTCCCACAGCCGCCGCCTCAGCGCCCCATCTGCTTGCGCATCTGCATCGCCTCGAACACGGCGATGGCCGGCGCCGCCGGCTGGTCGTTGGGGATGTCGTGCGAGCTGTCGGCGATGGTCACCCGCTTGGCGTAGCGCGAGGTGCCGATCAACGCCATATGGGTCTGCTCGCGCGCGGCGGTCAGCGCCTTGAGATCGTCGGCCGGCGCGCCGGCGTAGGGCTGCTCGGCGCTGAGCACGATCACCGGCTTGCCGTCGTGGCGCTCGCTCTTGGCCACCGCGCTGCCGTACAGCGACAGCCGGTCTTGCGAGCCGGTGATCACCGTCTCCCAGAACGTCGGCTTGGAGCGCCACGCGCGGATCGCGGCGTTCAATTTGTCGCTGTAGTTCGGGTTCGGCGGACGCAAGCAGTTGCGCAGCTCGGCCGGCGGCCGCGCCGCGCCGAGCCGGCCTTCGCGCGCGCCCTGTTCGCAGGCGCGGTACATCGCCAGCATGCGCGGCGCCATGGCGGCTTCGGTCTTGGCGTAGGAGGCGGAGAACTCGCCGACGTTCTGCTCGGGCGGATCGACCAGCACCAGCGCCGCGACCTTCTTCGGGTGCAGCTCGTCGTAGCGGCGCACCACCTGGCTGCCGTAGGAATGGCCGAGCAGGATCAGCGGCGTGTCCAGGTCTGCGGCCTCGATCAGCGCGTGCAGGTCGGCGACGTCGGCCGTGAGGTCGCGCGGCAGCGGGCCGCCGTCGCTGAAGCCCAGGCCGGCGCGATCGTAGGCGCAGACCCGGTTGCGTTCGGCGATCTGCGGCTGCGACCGCGCCCAGGCCAGCGAATCGGAGCCGAAGCCGGCTTCCAGCAACACCGTCGGCCGGCCCTGGCCGCTGCAGCGCAGGTTGAGCTTGCGCCCGCCGCCGATGTCGATGCGCTCGCCGGGCTCGGCGTAGACGTCCAGGCGCGCGTCCGGCGCCGGCTTGGGCGGCTTGCGCGCGCCCGGCTTGGCCGCGGCGTCGACGCCGCCGGCCACGATCATCAACGTCAATCCCAGGATCGCGCCGGAAGTCCGGCCGAAGTGTCCATGCGCCGCGCCCATCACCGCCCGCCTCAGGTCAATGAAGCGGCGATGGTAAGCAAGGCCGGTGCGGTTGCCGGCATCGGCCGGCACGCGCGAGACAGATTCGATTCAGTTCTGCGGCGCGGCCGATCGCCCGCGCCGAAGCGAAGCGCCGAGGCCGTGTCGATCCGCGCCGCCGCGGTTCGTCGCCATGGCAAGAGCGCGCGGGAACGGCCGCAACCGACCGGACCCGCCGCCCGCCCACCGATCCGCGCCACCCATCCAGGAGACCGACCATGCGTTTCATGATGCTGATGATTCCCCAGGGCTACGAATCCGCCGAACCCGGCACCCTGCCCAGCGCCGACAGGATCGCGACGATGATGGAATACAACCGGGCCCTGCAGGAGGCCGGCGTGCTGCGCGCGCTCGACGGCCTGCACCCGCCGTCGATGGGCGCGCGGGTCAGCTTCCGCGGCGGCGCCTCGCGGGTGGTCGACGGCCCCTTTCCCGAAGCCAAGGAAGTGCTCGGCGGCTACTGGGTGATCGAGGTCGGCTCGCGCGGGGAAGCGATCGCGTGGGCCCGGCGCTGCCCGGGCGCGGACAACGAGACCATCGAGGTGCGGCAGATCATGGGGATGGATGACTTCCCCGAGGACGTGCAGCAGGCGGTCGGGCCGGTGTGATGCGGCGATAGGCGCCTGTAGGAGCGACGCGAGTCGCGACCGCGAAACCGCGCTTGCGTCGTAGCTGCGGTGTCGCGGTCGCGACTCGCGTCGCTCCTACAGGGAGCACGGGGAGAACGCGAAGCGGACGCGCTTACGCGACTTCGCGCCCGGCGCTGGCCTGCCAGACCTCGTACCAGTCCTGCGCCGACAGCTCGATCCGCAACGCGTCCACCGCGTCGCGCAGCCCCTGCTCGCGGCCGCTGCCGGTGATCGGCCACGGCCGGGTCGGATGGCGCAGCAGCCAGGCATAGGCCATGGTCGCGACCGAGGCGCCGCCGTGGCGGCGGCCGAGGTCGGCCAGCACCGCGCGCACGCGTTCGGCGCGCTCGTCGCCGCCGCCGAACAAACGGCCGCCGGCGAGCGGCGACCACAGCATCGGCCGCAGTCGCAGCGCCTGGCATTGCTCCAGGGTGCCGTCGTCGAGCGGCGGCAAGTGCAGCGGCGACAGCTCGACCTGGTGGGTCGCCAGCGGATGCCGCGCATGCAGCAGCGCCAACTGCGCCGGGGTGTGGTTGGACACGCCCACGTGCAGCACCTTGCCCGCGGCCTTGAGCTGCGCGAAGGTCGCGGCCAGTTCGTCGGCGTCCATCAACAGGTCGGGACGGTGGATCAGCAACAGGTCGAGGTAATCGGTGCGCAGCGCGCGCAGCGAATGCTCGACGCTGGCCAGCACATGCGCGCGCGAACTGTCGTAGGACTTGATCGCATGCGTCGGCCTTTGCGCCGAAGTCAGCTTGATCCCGCACTTGCTGACCAGGCGGATACGTTGGCGCAGGCCCGGCTGCAGCGCCAGCGCCTCGCCGAACAGCGCCTCGACCGAATAATCGCCATAGATGTCGGCGTGGTCGAAGCTGTCGATCCCCAGCTCCACCGCCTGCGCGATCCAGCGCAGGCGCCCGGCGGCATCGAGCTTCCATTCGGCCATGCGCCAGCAGCCGGCGACGATGGGAGACAGCGTCAGCGATTCGGAAGCGCTCATGCGGGAAGCCGGAAACAGGGGAATGCAGTCTACCGTGGGAGAGGCCTCAACCCCGATGCTTTCCGCTCGGATCGCGATGTCGCTTCGGACCGGAAAGCGTCGGGCCTAAAGGCCCTCCCACAAAAACCCGCGCCGCGCGCCTAGCCCAGGCTTGCTCTTGTGGGAGGGGCTTCAGCCCCGATGCTTTCCGCTCGGATCGCGATGTCGCTTCTGACCGAAAAGCGTCGGGCCTGAAGGCCCTCCCACAAAACCCGCGCCGCTTCGTCGCCCAGACCCGCTCTTGTGGGAGGGGCTTCAGCCCCGACGCTTTCCGCTCGGATCGCCGTCCAGCGCAAGAACGAAAACCAAGAACCGCCAAGCTTCAGACGCTATCGCCCAACTCATCGATCCTGGCATACACCGCATCGAACTCCTCTTCCAGTACAGGATGCACGCCGCGCAACCCGGCAACCACCTGCGCCGCCCAGTCGAAGTACTCGCGCTTGCGCTGCCGCGTCCACGGCGGCGGCGACTGCAGCAGGTCGCGCAGGTTGCAGATCTTGTCGGCCAGCTTGACCAGCCGGGCCTCGGGCGAGATATGCCGCGCATGTTCGATCTGCAGGCGCTTGCGTTCGGCCTTGGGCAGCGACTTGTCGTCGCTGACCTGCGCCACCACCGCGGCGACGCGCGCGCCGAACGCCAGTTCGATCTCCTCCAGCGTGGTCGCGGTGTCCTCGACGGTGTCGTGCAGCAAGGCCGCGCACAGCACCACCGGATCGGCGATGCCGCCGAGGTTGGCCAGGATGTCGGCCAGCGCCAGCGGATGGTTGATGTAGGGGCTGCGCTCGGCGTCGTGGCGGCGCTGGCGGCGGTGGCGCTGCGCGGCGAACGCCGCGGCGCGCAGGACGGATCCATGGTCGTGGGTCACAGTCGCTCCTTGTGGCGAAACGGCAAAGCGGTCGTACCGCGCGCTCGCCCAGCCGCCGGCGTCGCGCGGCCAGGGGCTGCGCGACGCGGAACGATCCGGGGGAGAGTGCGGCGATGCGCCGCGGGACGGCAGCCGTTGCGGCTGCGCGGCCATTGTAGCGCAGCGGCGCGCGCTCGGAACGCGGCCGCGGCCCGCGCCGGGCCGGCCATGGGCTGCAGCCGCTCGCGCGATCCGGCCGAACGGTTCCGGCGCGCATCGATGCCCCCGCCCACTCCGACTCGCCCACTCCGACTCGCCCGCTCCGATTCGCCCGCTCCGATTCGCCCGATCCAAGTCGCCCGCTCCACGTCGCATGATCCGCCGGCCGCGCTTCCGCACCGCCGTTCGCGATTACCATGGCCGCCGACTCACGGAACGAGCCCCGCATGATCCGCCCGCTGCACGTCCGCCTGCTCGTCGACTTCGCCGCAGGCCCCGGCGCCTTGGTCGCCTTCGGCGCCGGCCCCGACCGCGCGTTGTACGCGTTGCATGCGCTCAAGCCGGTGGATTACCGCACCGCGGGGCCCGGGCCGTCGTATCCGAAGATCAACCCCGCCCGGCCGCAGGACTACCGCGCCCGCGCCTGGCTCGATGGCCAATGCGTGCTCGACCTGCGCATCGACGGCGAACGCTACAACGTGCACGCACTGCAGCCGCTCGGCGACGACCTGCTGCTGGCGTGCGCGCGCTCCGGCGGCAGCGCCGGCCGGGTGTATTCGCGCGACGGGCGGTTGCTGCGCGAACTCGCCCTCGGCGACGGCATCGAACACCTGCAGACCACACCGCGCGGCGCGATCTGGACCGGCTACTTCGACGAAGGCGTGTTCGGCGACGACCCGGTCTCGGCCTGCGGCCTGGCCGCGTGGGACGCGCACGGCGCGAACACGTACCAGTACCAGCCCGAGGACGGCCTCGACACGATCTGCGACTGCTACGCGCTCAACGTCGCCGACGAACGCGAAACCTGGCTCTGCTACTACACCGAATTCGCCCTGGTGCTGCTGCGCGAACGGCGCCTCGCCGGGCATTGGCGGCCGCCGTTCGAAGGCGCCCAGGCGATGGCGGTGCGCGGGCGCCATGCGCTGATGTACCGCCATCCGCGTCGCGGCCACGAGGCGGCGCTGTTCCGGCTCGAAGACGATGGCCGCTGCGCCGAGCTCGCCCGCTTCGAGCTGCGCCGCGAGGACGGCGCGCCGTTGCGGCCCGAGCGTATCGATGGCCGCGGGGATACGCTGTACTTCGTCGCCGACGGCCGCGCCTGGACGGTTTCGCTCGAACAGGCGATGGCGGCGGCGTTTTGAGGCCGCGACGCCGGCGTCGGCGGCGAAGCCCCTGCCGCGGGTTTCGCCGCCGATTTCGCGATCTACTGCGCCACTTGCTTCGCCGCGTCCGCCTTGCGCCGCTCGATCTGGCGCTGCAGCCCGCGCTCGAACGCCTCGCCTTGCGCCAGCTGCCGATCGATCTGCGCGATCGACAGCCAGCGCCCCTGCGCGAACACGCCGGCGACCTTGCCGACGTTGTGGATGTCGGCCAGCGGGTCGGCGTCGAGCAGTACTAGGTTCGCGCGCTCGCCTTCGCGCACCGCGCCGCTGCCGGCCTGCGGGTCGAACAGGCGGTGGGCGTTGAGCGAGGCCGCGCGCAGCACTTCCAGCGGGCTCAGGCCGATCTCGCGCAGTTCGATCATCTCCTGCCGCACCGACACGCCGAACGCCAGCCCCGGCAGCGCGGCGTCGGTGCCGACGGTCAGCGGCACGCCGCGCTTCCACAGCGCACGGGTCAGCACCCGGGCGAAGTCGTAACCGGCGGAAAAACGGTCGGCGCCCTCCTGGTCGCGGAAGGCCTGGCTCAGATAACGGTTGGCCGGCGGCGTCCAGTCCAGCCGGGTCACCGGATCGACCGTGTCCTGCCAGCCGTCCGGCACCGCCGGCACCTCGCGCTGCACGTACATCGCGACGATGGTGCGCAGGGTGACCAGGGTCGGCGTCACCGACGCGCCGCTGTCGGCGACCGCTTGCGCCAGGGCCTCGATCTCGGCCGGTGCGAGGTCGCTGCCGATGCGGGCGAAGCGCGCCAGTTCCTCGCTGTGGGCGATGTTGGTCATCGGATGGGCGAAGGCGAAGGCGCGGTCGGCGCAGCTCGCGCAGCCCAGTTCGGGCAGGTGGCCGGTGGTGACGAAGCCCTGCCGCCGCGCTTCCTCGACCACGGCCAGATACGTCTGCCGATTGAGGAACTGATAAGGCTTGATGAAGTCGTAGCCGCGTTCGCGCGCACGCCGCACCGCGGCGATCCCGTCGGCGGCGGTGGTCGGCGCCTCGGGCCTGGACGCCGGCACCGGCTTGCCGTCGGGGCGCACCGCGACCGCCGCGCGCGGGCCGTTGATGCGCTTGCCGACGTAGAGCTTGGGGCCGATCTCGCGGCCGGCGTCGATCTCGCCGCGCAGGCGCAGCAGGTCGTCGTCGCTGCCGGCGCTGCCGCCGAGATTGGCCGCGCCGGTCACCCCGGCCTTGAGGAACGCCAGCATCGCCTGGCGGTCGTAGTCGTGCCCGTCGCCGAGGTCGAGGCCGTTGATCGCCGGGTCCTTGCTGTCGCGGATCGCGCCTTCGGTGGCGATGTGCACGTGGGCGTCGACGAAGCCGGGCACCAGGTACTTGCCGCGCCCGTCCACCACCTGCGCCGCGTCCGCGCGCAAGCGCTGGCCGGCCGGCGCGATCCGCACGATCCGCCCGTCCTCGATCAGCACGTTGCGATGGGCCAGCACTTCGTCGGTGTCGACCGGAACGACGGTGACGTCGCGGACCAGATAACGCCCGGCCGGCGCGTCGCCCGGTCCGGCCCAGGCCGGCGCCAGCGCGGTCGATCCCAGGGCCAATCCCAGCGTCAAGGAACGGAAATTCATGCGGCTCTCCTGCGGTCCGGTTCGATCATAGGCATCGCTTCGCGCGCCGGCCATCGATCGCGGACCGGCGGCATGGGCAGATGCGCCGCGCCGCGCTATGGTTGAAACGCGCCCGCACGGGCGCGTTTTTCGCTTGCAGGGACGGCCATCGGATGAAACCCAAGATCGTAGTGTTCACCGGCGCCGGCGTCAGCGCCGAAAGCGGGCTCAAGACCTTCCGCGACATGGGCGGCCTGTGGCACGAGCACCGGCTCGAGGACGTGGCCTCGCCCGAGGGCTGGCGGCGCGACCCGGCCACGGTGCTGCGCTTCTACAACGAGCGCCGGCTCGGCGTGCTGGCCGCGCAGCCCAATGCCGCGCACGCGGCCATCGCCCGGCTGGAAGAGAAGTACGACGTCGTGGTGATCACCCAGAACATCGACGACCTGCACGAGCGCGCCGGCTCCAGCCAGGTGCTGCACGTGCACGGCGAGATCCTCAAGGCGCGCAGCAGCGCCGACCAATCGCGCGTCTACCCGATGACCGGCGCGCTGATCGAAATCGGCGACCTGTGCGAACTGGGCAGCCAGTTGCGCCCGGACGTGGTCTGGTTCGGCGAGAACGTGCGCCATCTGCGCGAATCGGCGCGGCATTTCGCCCAAGCCGACAAGGTGCTGGCGATCGGCACCTCGCTGACGGTGTGGCCGGCGGCCGGGCTGGTCGATCACGCGCGGGACCGGGCCGAGCGCGTGTTCGTCTCGCCGGAGCAGCAGGAGATTCCGGATCACTACCGCTTCCTGCGCGGGACCGCGGTCGAGAAGGTGCCGCCGTTGGTCGAAGCGTGGCTCGCGCAGGCCTGAAGCCGGAGCGGCGTCAGGGAAACTCGCCGCGATGCAGGCGCTCGCGCAGGCCCGGCGGCATCTTGTGCCAGACCGGATCCTTGCAGACCGAGCAACCCAGGCGCGCAGTGAACAGGATGCCGTGGGTTTCGCAGAACGGGGTCTGCGCGTCCGGAACGATCGGCTCGTCGCTGACGATGGCCGAGCCGGGCACCGCGAAGTCCGGCACGCTGTCGAGCGCGTCGGGCAGCTGGCGCAGGTGCAAGATCCATTCCAGGCTGACGTACTCGCCGCGCCTGGCCGCGTCGCGGCAGTCCAGATAGCGCGCCGCCACGCTCTTGCCCCCGGCGTGCTCGCTGCGCTGCGCGTACCAGGCCGAGGCGCCCACGACCTTGGCCGGGTCGATCTTGACCCAGACGTTGAACTGCATCGGATCGAAAAACTCGGCGTACTCGGGCGGGAGCATGGACAGGGATCGCGCCCGGAACGATGCGGGCTTCGCCGGCGGAAGTATGCCTGCGGCGCAGAACGTACGCCGGCGTGTGGACAGCCTCCCGACCCGCTCCTAGACTCGCCCCATGCGCCTGTCCCTGACCGCCGAACGCCGCATCGACGCGCCGCCCGAGGCGGTGTTCGCGTTGGCGCTGGACAGCGACCGCTTCCCCGCCCTGTTCCCCGGCTACGGCCCGATCCCGGCGCTCGTGCGCATCACCGCGCTGGCGCCGCCCGCGGTCGGCGCGCTGCGTTCGCTGGAAAGCAGCGACGGCTCGCGGCTGATGGAGCGCATCACCGCACTGGAGCCGCCGCACCTGCACGCCTACACCCTCGACGGGCTGCGGCCGCCGCTGGCGTGGCTGGCGCGCGCGGGCCATGCGCGCTGGGAGTTCGCCGCCGACCGCAGCGAAGGCGGCAACGCCACCCGCGTCGCCTGGCGCTACGACTTCGAACTGACCTCGCCGCTGGCCTGGCCGCTGGCCGCGCCGCTGCTGCGCGGCTGCATGCGCGCGGCGATGCGGCGCTGCCTGGAACGCATGGCCCAGGCGCTGGAAGGCGCCTGGCGCGAGGAGCGGCGCTGATGGAAGAGTGGATCCTGCTGGCGCTGGCGCCGGTGTTCCTGGCCCTGATCGCGCTGGAAGCGTGGTACTGGCGCAAACGCCGCCCCGGCCAGTACAGCCTGCGCGACACCTTGTCGAACGCGGCGCTGGCGCTGATGCACCAGGCCAGCGACGCGATCGCCTGGCTGCTGGTGATCGGCCTGTACTACGCGGTCTACGCCCACCGCCTGTTCGACCTGCCGGCCTCGGTGTGGACCATCGCCGCGCTGTTCGTGGCGCAGGATTTCTTCTACTACTGGTTCCACCGCGCCAGCCACCGCGTCCGCTGGCTGTGGGCTTCGCACGTCACCCACCACTCTTCGGAACGGCTGAACCTGTCGACCGCGTTCCGCCAGAGCCTGACCTACCCGATCTCGGGCATGTGGGTGTTCTGGCTGCCGCTGGCGTGGATCGGCTTCGAGCCCAAGCACATCGTCGCGGTGGTGGCGATCAACCTCGCCTTCCAGTTCTTCGTCCACACCGAAGCGGTGGGCAAGCTCGGCTGGCTGGAGAAGGTGTTCAACACGCCCTCGCACCATCGCGTCCACCACGCGCGCAACCCGCGATACATCGACCGCAACTACGCCGGCGTGCTGATCGTCTGGGACAAACTGTTCGGCACCTATGTCGAAGAGGACGCCGCCACGCCGTGCGAGTACGGCATCGTCGGCCAGATCCGCAGCCACAACCCGATCCGGCTGACCTTCCACGAATGGATCGCGATGTTCGCCGACGCCTGGCGCGCGCGCGGACTGCGCGGCGCGCTGGGGCAGCTGTTCGGGCCGCCGGAGCGCTCGCTGGCGCATCTGGAGCGGGTGCGCGAGTAGCCGGGGCTTTGGCGCATGGGTCGCTTTGGTGGGAGGGGGCTTCGGCTCCGATGCTCCTGGCTCGGGTCGCTTCGTCGCCTCGGATCGGAAAGCGTCGGGCCTGAAGGCCCTCCCACAAAAGCATTCGACACAACTGACGCGACGGCTTGCATTTGCGAGCAAGGCTGCTCTTGTGGGAGGGGCTTCAGCCCCGACGCTCCCGGGTCAGGTCGCTTCGTCGCGTGGGATCGAAAGGCATCGGGCCTGAAGGCCCTCCCACAAAAGCATTCCATGCGACGGCTCGCTCTGGTGGGAGGGGATTGAGCCCCGATGCTTTCGGCTCAGGTCGCTGCGTCGCGCTGGATCGGAAAGCATCGGGCCTGAAGGCCCTCCCACAAAAACTTTCGATGCGACGGCTCGCTCTGGTGGGAGGGGCTTCAGCCCCGACGCTTTTGGCTCAGGTCGCTGCGTTGCGTCGGATCGGAAAGCGTCGGGCCTGAAGGCCCTCCCACAAAAACTTTCGATGCGACGGCTCGCTCTGGTGGGAGGGGCTTCAGCCCCGACGCTTTTGGCTCAGGTCGCTGCGCCGCATCGGATCGGAAGGCATCGGGCCTGAAGGCCCTCCTACTGGATCTGAAACCAGGGTGTCTGCATCGCTCAGTCGTGCGTCTGCCCCGACAACGGCGTCGCCCGCATCGACGCGCGCCGCTCGAACGCGTCCTGCCACGCCGCCAGCCGCGGCCGGCCGATGCGGAAGCCGGGCAGTTCGCGGAATTCCAGCCAACTCAACGCGGTGGCCACGGCGATATGGCCGACATGCAAAGGCGAATCGATATCGAGTTCGCGCTCCAGCCAGTCGTAGCTTTCCACCAGCTTCTGCGTGTAGCCCTCGCGCAAGACTTCGTAACGCAACGCCTCGGGCCGGCGCACGGTTTCCCAGCGCACCTTGATCCCGGCATCGGCCAGCCCCTGCGCCACCGCCTGCAAGCGCAGCGCATGCCAGCGCGCTTCGCCGTCGGCGGGAATCAACGGCGCGCCGGCGTGCAGCGTGTCCAGGTAGGCGCAGATCACGTCGGAGTCGAAGATCGGCGCCAGCCCCGGCCGCAACAGCACCGGTACCTTGCCGAGCGGGTTCTGCGCATACACCGCCTCATTGCGCAGGGTCGGGCTGGTCTCATGGTGGACGACCTCGATGCGCTCGCCCAGGCCGGCTTCCAGGGCGAACACCAGGGCCTTGCGGGCGAACGGCGAGTGGGTCTGGTACAGCAGGCGCATGGCGCCTCCGATGATGGCGGGCGCATCAGGCTAACGGCGCGGCCGCGCGTTTGCGCCGCGTCCGCTGCCGCCCGCGCGCGGTTTTCCGGCGCCGATCCGGGTCCGCGCGTCGCGCCGCAGCGGGGACGGCGGCCCTAAGATGGCGGCCATGAAACTCGACCGCTTCGACCGCCGACTGCTCAACCTGGTGCAGGACGACGCCGACCAGACCGCCGAGCGCCTGGCCGAACAGGTGGCGCTGTCGCCTTCGGCGATCCAGCGCCGGCTGCGGCGGCTGCGCGAGGCCGGGGTGATCCAGCGCCACGCGGCGGTGCTCGATCCAAGGCAGGTCGGCAAGCCGACGTTCTTCCTGGTCTCGCTGCAGGTCGAGCGCGAGCGGCCGGAACTGCTGGCGCAACTGCGCCGCTGGCTGGCCGAGTGCGCGCAGGTGCAGCAGGCGTTCTACGTCACCGGCGAGGCCGACTTCGTGCTGGTGGTCGCCACGCCCGACACCGAGGCCTTCGACGCGCTGATGCTGCGGCTGGTGGCGGAGAATCCGAACGTGCGGCGCTTCACCACCAATGTCGCGCTGAGCCTGGTCAAGCGCGGGCTGGCGATCGCGGTGGCGGAGGAGGGGGACGAGTGAAGTGAAGCGATGCGGCGCGGCGAGCTGAGACAAAAGCATCGGGCCTGAAGGCCCTCCCACAGAACCGTTGTGGGAGGGCCTTCAGGCCCGATGCTTTTGTCCCGGATCGCTGCGCAGCACCGCAAAGAAAAACATCGCGGCTAAAGCCGCCCCACCATCACCGCGACAGGCACTCGACCAGGAACTCGACCGTCGCGCGCACGCCCGGCAACTGCCCGCGCCGATGCGGCATCAACAGGCTCGTCGTCACCGTGCCCGCGTTCCAGCCCGGCAGCACCCGCAGCAGGCGCCCATCGCCGAGTTCGGCCGCGCACAAGCGCTCGGGCAGGACCGCGATGCCGAGCCCCGCGACCGCCGCCGCCGCGAGCACCCGGCCTTCGTTGGCGACCATGCGCGCGCGCGGCGTCGCAACCACGCTGCCGCCGCCGTCCTCGCGCAAGGTCCAGGCGGTGTTGCCCGGCCCGGTCAACAAGCCGTCGTGGCCGGCCAGCTCCTGCGCCGACTGCGGCGTTCCGCGTTCCTGCAGATAGGCCGGCGCCGCCACCAGCACGATCGCCTCGACCGCGGCCTGGCGCTGGATCAGTCCCGAATCCGGCAGCGGCGCGAAGTGACTGCGCACGCCGATGTCGTAACCCTCCTGGACCAGGTCGACGAAGCGGTCGCTGACGTCGATCTCGACCTGCAGGCGCGGATACGCGCGCGCCAGCGCCGGCAGGTGCGGCGCCAGATAGTCCTGCGCGGTCGGCACGCCGCAGGTGATGCGGACCTTGCCGCTGGGCTCGGCGGTCAAGCGGCGCACTGCGTTCTCGGCCGCTTCGGTCTCGATCAGCGCGGCGCGCGCGTGTTCGTGGAAATCGCGGCCGGTGTCGGTCAGCACGAAGCTGCGCGAGGTGCGGTGGATCAGGCGCGCGCCGAGTTCGTCCTCGAGCGCGGC
Source organism: Lysobacter enzymogenes (assembly GCF_023617245.1). NCBI lineage: Bacteria > Pseudomonadati > Pseudomonadota > Gammaproteobacteria > Lysobacterales > Lysobacteraceae > Lysobacter > Lysobacter enzymogenes. Next base: position 1,026,790 of record NZ_CP067396.1, on the reverse strand, counting down.
CACACGCTTGCTGATCGTGGACTTGGGCACGCCGAGCCGGCGCGAGGCCGCGGCAAAGCCGCCGCTCTCCACCGCGGTGGCGAACAGGACGAGGTCGTTTAGGTTCAACATGGCCCGCAAAGTACACATGCATGGACTTTGCGTCCACTTTTCGCCGACTACACGGCCGAAGTCCACATTCCTACAGTGGCCACACCCGCCGCGAACGCCGCGGCCACTCCAGCCCAAGGAATCCAGCATGTCCCCGATCCTCTACTACGGCGTCCCCTCCGGTTGCTCGTTCGGCTCCATCGTCGCGCTGGAATGGTCCGGCCAGCCCTACCGTCTGGCGCGGGTGAACATGCCCGAAGACATGCAGACCGATGCCTTCGCCGCGATCAATCCGGTCCGCGAGAGCCCGGCGCTGGCGACCGCGCGCGGCGACTTCCTCAGCGAGAGCATCGCCATCCTCAACCACGTCGGCGCCCTGCCCGGCGCGCTCGACGCCGGCATCTCGTTCGCCCAGGGCACGCGCGAATTCGACCGGCTCAACCGCATGCTGGCCTTCCTCAACACCACCTTCTTCAACTCGTTCGCGTCGCTGTGGTGGCTGCTGGAGCACGAGTCGGACGAAGCGACCCAGCGCGCGCTGACTGCCTACGGCCGCGCGCGGGTGATCCACGCCCATCAAGAACTCGAACGCATGCTCGGCGACCAGCCGTGGCTGCTCGGCGAACACCGCACCCTCGCCGACGCCTATTTCATCGGCATCGCGCGCTGGACCAAGTACCACGACGTGGTCGACCGCCGCGATTACCCCAACCTGCAGCGCCTGTTCGACAAGCTCGAAGCCGACCCGGCGGTGATCTTCGCCCACGCCATCGAGCAGCAGCGGCCGGCGACGAGCGTGGGGCGGTTCGAAGGCGAAGTCGGCATCGCCGAGTCGCTGGCGTCGCGGCCCGAGCCCGGGGCGCGCGCTGCGGATCCGGCGCCGCACGGCGTCGGGGATTCGCGTGGGGTTGGGATGGAACGCGAGAAGTGAGCGTAGAGGAGTGAGGAGTGAGCGAAAGCGGGTTCGCTCGCTTTTCGCTGCTCTGCGCTCACTCCTCGCCTTTCACCGCCGGCAACGCCCGAAACGAAAAATCCCCCGACACCGCGAGGCGTCGGAGGATTCGCGCACCGTTAGGGGAGAAACGAGCGAAGGAACGAAAAGCGCGCGAACCCGCTTTCGCTCACTCCTCACTCCTCCACACTCACTCCTCGCCCGCCCTTCATCTCCGCGCTCAGCCCTGCGCTTCAGCCAAGGTCTCGGCCCGCACCAGCGGCCGGCGCTTGCGCGGACGGCTCGGGAAGGCGTGACGGACGATGCGCCAGCTGACCTCGGCGAACTGCCGCGGCAGCGAGCCGGTGTCGTAGTGCTGGCCATAGCGCGCGCAGATCTCGCGCACTTCCACCGCCATCGACGCGTAACGCCAGGCCGGGATGTCGGGATAGAAGTGGTGCTCGATCTGATGGCTGAGGTTGCCGGTCATCAGGTTCATGGCCTTGCCGCCGGTCAGGTTGGCCGAACCGCGCAGCTGGCGCAGGTACCAATGCCCGCGCGACTCGTTGCGCACCGACTCCTTCGGGAACACTTCCACGTCGTGGGTGAAGTGGCCGCAGAAGATCACCACGTAGGTCCACACGTTGCGGATGCCGTTGGCGACCAGGTTGCCGAGCAGCACCGGCAGGAAGAACGGGCCGGCCAGCAGTGGGAACAGCACGTAGTCCTTGAACAACTGCTTGCCCATCTTGCGCCCGACCGGGACGAACTTGCGCCACATCGCCCGGTGCGTGGTCTTGCCGGCGAGCCAGCGGCCCACGCGCAGTTCCTGGATCGCCACGCCCCACTGGAACAGCAGCGCGAACACCACCGCGATCGGCGGCTGCAGCAGGTAGAACGGGCGCCAGCGCTGCTCCGGGAAGATCCGCAGCAGGCCGTAGCCGATGTCGTCGTCCATGCCGCGCACGTTGGTCCAGGTGTGGTGCTGGTAGTTGTGCGTCTTGCGCCAGTTGTCGCCGGTGGCGACGATGTCCCACTCGTAGCTGCGGCCGTCCAGGTGCGGATCGCGCATCCAGTCGTACTGGCCGTGCATCACGTTGTGGCCGACTTCCATGTTCTCCATGATCTTCGACGCGGCCAGCAGCAACGCGCCGAGCACGCAGGCCGGCCACAGCAGCCACGACACGAACGCGCCGCCGATCGCGCCGACGTACAGCAGCGCGCGACCGGCCAGGCCGGTCCAGCGCACCGCGGCGACCACGCGGCGGATGTAGTCGGCGTCGACCTTGCCCACCTGGGCCAGGGTGCGCGCGCGCAGCGCGTCGAGTTCTTCGCCGAAGCGGTCGAGTTCCTGCGCGCTCAGCGCGCGATTGCGTTGCTTGCTCATGCGGGGCTCGGAGGAAGGAAGTACGTCAGAGGTCGAGGACGAGATCGCCGGCCGGCGCGCTCACGCACAGGCGCAGCGCCGAGGCCGGCTCGGCGTGCAACTCGCCGGTATGCAGATGGCGGGTGGCGCCGGAAGACTTGCCGCAGGCGCAGGTGTTGCACAGGCCCATGCGGCAGCCCGAGGGCAGCTTCAGGCCCTGCGCTTCCAGCGCGGTCAGCAGCGATTCGCCGCGCGGCAGTTCGAACGTGCGGCCGCTGCGCGCCAGCACCACCTGGGCGTGGCCGTCCTCGCGCGTTTCGCGCGGCGGCGGGGTGAAGGCTTCGCTGGCGAACGAACGCGCGGCGCCGTCGGCCAGCGCGCGCGCGCTTTCGACGAAACCGCCGGGGCCGCAGGCGAACACCGCGCGTTCGCGCAGGTCGCGGGCGTGGCGCGCGAGCAGGTCGGCGTCGATGCGGCCGGCGTCTTCGTCGGCGGCCTGCGGCTCCTGCCGGGTCAGCAGGAAACGCACCTGGAAATTCGCATGCGCGGCGGCCAGCGCGCGCAGTTCCTCGATGAAGCACAGCTCTTCGCGGCGGCGCGCCCAATACAACAAGGTCAGCGGCTGCGGCATCGCTCGCGCGGCCTGCGCCCGCACCATCGCCATCAGCGGAGTGATGCCGCTGCCGGCGGCGAGGAACAGGCGCGCGCCGTCGTCGCGCTGCGGCAGCACCATCTCGCCGAACGCGGCGCCGAGCTCGAGCACTTCGCCGATGCGCGCGCGCTGATGCAGGTAGCCGCTGAGCTTGCCGCCCTCGATCGCCTTGACCGTGATCTCGATGCGGCCGTCCGCGCGCGGGGCGGCGGACAGGCTGTAGCTGCGCGTCACCAGCACGCCGTCGATGCGCGCGCCGATCAGCAGGTGCTGGCCGGCGACCGCGCCGTGCCAGTGCCGGTTCGGCGCCAGCAGCAGCGTCGCCGCGTCGGCCGAGGCCTCGCTGCGGCCGACGATGCGCGCCAGCGGACGCTCCCAGGACCAGGTCGGATGGAAGCGCGAGGCCCAGAAATCAAAGACTTGCGGCGAAACGAAGGGCGAAACCAGGCGGCGCAGGCGGCTGCGCGGACGGGCGGCGGCGGGGCGGACGGCAGCGTTCATGGGGGCACTATACAGATATCCGCACAGATGTGTGCACAACCGTATATTAATTCAGCAACGGGAGTATCATGTGCGCTGCCCGTCCACGCGCCGCCGCCCAGTGACCCAACGCCTTTCCACCGACATCGACGTCGACAGTCACCCGGGCCGCAAGGCGACGATTTCGCGCGAGGACATCATCTACGCCGCGCTGAAGCTGGTCGGCCCGCACCGCAGCGTGTCTTCGCTGAGCCTGCGCGAGGTCGCGCGCGAGGCCGGCATCGCCCCGAACAGCTTCTACCGCCAGTTCCGCGACACCGACGAACTGGCGGTGGCGCTGATCGACCTGGCCGGGCAATCGCTGCGCAAGATCGTCGGCGAGGCCCGCCATCGGCTGACCACCCGGCGCAGCATCGTGCGCAGTTCCATCGAGGCTTTCATGGAACAGTTGCGCGCCGATGACCGCCTGCTGCACGTGCTGCTGCGCGAGGGCACGGTCGGCTCGGACGCGTTCAAGCGCGCGGTCGACCGCGAACTGTCGTTCTTCGAGGAAGAGCTGCGCGTCGACCTGATCCGGCTGGCCGCGCTCGACCAGGTCGAGTTGTACGAACCGGCGCTGGTGGCGCGCTCGATCACCCGGCTGGTGTTCGCGATGGGCGCCACCGCGATGGACATGCCGCGCGAGAAGGACCCCGAGCTGATCGAACAGATGAGCGCGATGGTGCGGATGATCCTGGCCGGCTCGCGGGCGATGGCCGAACGCGGCAAGGCCGCGCGCGGGCGCGCCGAGCGCAACCGGACGCGCTAGGCCTCGCGACGGCCGGCGGGGCGGCGCCGCATTGCGCCCGCGCTTACGCCAGCTGCATCGGCACCGTCGCCATCGGCCCCGGCCGCGCGCCGGAGACGATCGCCTCCACCGCCGCCAGGAACGCCCCAGCGTCCGCCGCGGGGCCGTGGCCCCAATTCGCTCGATGGTCCGCGGCCAATTCGGCGATGACCGTGCACTCGCGCTGCTCGGGGAAACTCAGCGAACGCTCCAGGCAGAACACCCGGACGCCGCCGGAGCCGGCGACCGCGGCGACGAAATGGGCATCGTTGCGTTCCGGCGCGGGCAGGCTCAGCAACAGCGCCGGCGAGCCGTCGTCCAGGGCCAGGCCCTGCGCCGCCAACCCCTGCGCGGCGACCCGCTCGTGCTCGGGCAACTCGCTGCCGACCAGTTCCCAGAAACGCGCCAGGCAGCCGCTGCCGTCGGCGCCGCCGAAGGTGTCGAAGAACCAGGTCGCGTCCCGCAGCGCGGTCCGCGCCAACAGGTACTTCGCCTGCATCGGATGCGCGCGGCCGGCCATGCGGTGTCCCCTTTCGCCGCCCCATCGCAGCGCCAACGCATTGTGACCGCGTTCGCGGTGGAGTGTCGACCGCCGCACGGCACGGCCGGACCCGCGCCTCAGTTCTCCCAACCGCAGGCGTCCCACACGCCCAGCGCCTGCATCGGCGGCAGCCCGAGCCGCCACGCCAGCGGCTCGTAGCTACGCTGCGGCATCGGCTCGCCGAGCGGCGTCGCCGCCGGCGTGCGCGGCGCGGGCACGCGCTTGGCGAAGAGTTGATAGAGCGGGCGCTTGGTCGATTGCGGCGGCCGCTGTCCGATCGCGATGTAGTCCGCGTTCTCGGCCACGGCCGACACGCAGGGATCGGACAGGCCCATCGTCGTGGTGTCGTCGATGCGATAGGCCAGGTGCGCCTGGTCGGGCGCGTCGATCCACAGCACCACGTACCGTCCCGACGACCACAGCTCGCGCGAATCCAGCACGCCGCAGCCGCCGGTCGCGAACGCCAGCGCCGCCGCCCCGCAGCGCGCTCATCGCGCGCGCGCGCCATCGGCGCCGGCTTCGCAGGCCAACACCGCGTCCCATATCGCCCGCGGCGACGCGGCGGCATAGCCCGACTCCTGGCCGTCGTTGCATTCGATCACGATCCAGCGCCCATCCGCGGTCTTGGCGAAGTCCACCACCAGCAACGGCACCCGCAGCCGCCGCGCCGCCTCGGCGGCCAGCGCCAGCCCAGCTTCGATGTCGTCGCAGGCGTAAGGCGGGGCCTGATGCCAATAGCGTCCCCAGCCCACGCAGCGCCCGCGCCACCAGAAACTGCGGAACTCCAGCGAGGCCGGCACCTTGCCGGCGATGCCGCCGGCGACCGGCGCCAGCGGCACGAACTCGCGCACCGCCGGGCGCTGCCAATGCAGCACCGGATCGCGCCGATACTGTTCCACCGCCCAGGCGTAGTGCTCGCGGTCGCCGATCACCGACAGCTTGGCGTTGTGCTTGCTGGTCTGGCGCGAGCCTTTGAGGAAGATCGGCCAGGCGAATTCGGCTTCGATGCGCTCCGCTGGCGGCAAGGCGTCGAACACCTGGGTACGCGGGGTCATCTCCCGCAGCAAGGGATACCAATGCTCCAGCTCGCTGGCGCGGTCGTGTTCGGCCGGCGAGTTGACCGGGCGCAGGCCCAGTTCCGTCAACTCGGCATAGCGCACGGCGTAGTCTTCGACCGCGCCGACGCGCAACACGCAGGGCGTCTCCGGCGCGAAGAACGAGGGATGGCTGCAGCGGAAATACAAGGCGAAATCGAAGTCGTACACCGCCACGCCGATGCGGCGGCTGACGATGGCGAGCGTGTCTTGCAGCAAGGCGATGTCCATTCGCGCAGTGTCGCGTATCCGGTGCGGCGTTCAGTGTGCCAAAACAATCGACGACGCGGCAGCGCGGTTCACCGGACCCAACGGCGACGCTCAACCCCTGCCCGGCTCGTACATCGCCGAATACGTGAGGATCCGCTGCAAGACCGCCTGCGGATCGACCGCCGCGCCCGCCAGATTCACGTTGAGCATCGCGTAGCCCATGCGCTGGTTGAGCGCGGCCAGGCGTCGCTGGCGCGGCGACAGCTTGTCCGTCCAATGCTCGGGGTTGCGCAGTTCCAAACAGACGAACGCGTGGCCGCGCACCGTCAGCAAGCGCGCATCGGCGATATCGCGCCACGGGATGATGCCGACGCCGAGGGTGCGGTCGTTCAATCCGTCGTCGTCGAGGATCAATCGCGGCCGGCGATCGAGCAACTGGAACGCGAACAGCACCGCGCCGGCGCCGAAGAACGCGATCGACGCGCCGCCGATCAGGAAACCGCCCAGGCCGGGCTGGCGCAACACGATCAGCGCGCCGATGGCGACGAACGCCAGCGCGCACAGCAGCAACGCCAGGTACTTGCCGCGCGCATTCGCCACCACCAGCCGTTCCGTCCGCATCCGCGCTCCGCCCGTGCCGAAACCGCGCGGCCGCGCCGCGCACGCGGACTCTAGCCGGTGGGCCGCGGCCGCCGCCAATGCTTAGCCGATCGGGAAATTATTCTTGCAATCGCCCGAGGGCCAGGGCAATACTTACCCAATCGGGAAACAATCAACCCCGCCACGCGAGCCCGCCATGTCCTTGCACCTGTATTCGCACCCCCTGGCCTCGTTCTGCCACAAGGTGTTGATCGCGCTGTACGAGAACGACACGCCGTTCCAGGCGCATCTGGTCGACCTCGCCGATCCCGCGGGCAAGGCCGATTTCCTGGAGCGGTGGCCGGTCGGCAAGATGCCGGTGCTGCGCGACGAAGCGCGCGGGCGCACGGTGCCGGAGACCTCGATCATCGTCGAGTACCTGCAGCAGCACTACCCCGGCCCGCGCGCGCTGCTGCCGGCCGACGCCGACGCACGCCTGGACGTGCGGCTGTGGGACCGATTCTTCGACCTCTACGTGCAGGCGCCGATGCAGAAGATCGTCGCCGACTTCATGCTCAAGAAGAAGGACCAAGACGATCTCGGCGTGAGCCAGGCGCGACGCACCCTGCAGACCGCCTACGACATGATCGAGCGCCAGCTCGCCGACGACTGGATCTGCGGCGCCGACTTCACCCTGGCCGACTGCGCCGCGGCGCCGGCGCTGTTCTATGCCGAGATCGTCGAGCCGTTCCATCGCCATCATCCGCGCCTGATGGCCTACCTGACCCGCTTGATGGCGCGCCCCTCGTACGAACGCGTCTTGTTCGAAGCGCGGCCTTACTTTCACTTGTATCCGTTCCACGAGCTGCTGCCGCCGGGTTGGGTCCAGCGATGAGCCCGCAGGCTGCCCGCGCCCCGCGCCGGCGCGAGCCCAACCCCGCGCGACTGGACCGCCTGTTCCACGCCCTCGCCGACGCCAGCCGCCGGCAGATGATTGATCGCCTCAGTGCCGGTCCCGCCTCGGTGTCGGAGCTGGCCCAGCCGCTGGCGATGGCGCTGCCGTCGGTGGTCAAGCACCTCGCGGTGCTGGAATCCGGCGGCATCGTCGCGTCGGAGAAACGCGGCCGCGTGCGCACCTACCGCATCGCGCCCGACGCGCTGGCCCTGGTCGAGACCTGGATCGCCGAACGCAAGGCGCGCTACCAATCGCAGTTCGACGCGCTCGAACGCTACTTGGCGAGCCAACCCGACGAGGACGAGGCATGAACGCACGCAGCGTGCAGCACGGCGAATTCACCATCGAACGCACCTACGCCGCCTCCCCGCGCAAACTGTTCCGCGCCTGGGCCGACCCGCAGGCCAAGCGCGCCTGGAGCGTGTGCCAGGACGGCATGGCGACGATCGAGCACCGCATGGACTTCCGTCCCGGCGGCGAGGAAGTCATCGTCAACCGCGGCCCGAGCGGCGCGATCCATCGTTTCCACGGGCATTACCTCGACATCGTCGAAGACCACCGCATCGTCTACGGCTTCTCGATGGACGTGGACGAACAGCGACTGACCGCCTCGCTGGCGACGGTGCAGTTCCTGCCGGGCGACGCGGGCACGCGCATGGTGTTCACCGAGCAACTGGCGTTCTTCGATGGATTGCAGACGCTGCAAGAACGGCGCGAGGGGACGGCGGTGCTGTTCGACAACATCGCGCTGTACTTGCATGAGGCGACGGCGCAGTAGCGCGGGGCGGTTGGCGGCGCGGCGTCGGAGCGGAAAGCGTCGGGCCTGAAGGCCCTCCCACTACAGCAAACCACCAGCAGAAGGCGAGGCTCTCGTGGGAGGGACTTCAGTCCCGACGCCTTTGGATCAGCCGCTTCGCCGCATCGAAGCGGAAAGCATCGGGCCTGAAGGCCCTCCCACTACAGCAAACCACCGGCAGAAGGCGCGGCTCCCGTGGGAGGGACTTCAGTCCCGACGCCTTTCGATCAGGTGCTGCGTCGCATCGAAGCGAAGAGCATCGAGCCCGAAGGCCCTCCTACACCAGCGGACCATCCGCTCAGCCGACCGGCGCCACTTCGCCATAGCGCCACTGTTCTTCGCGGGCGCACTCATCGCCGGGCCGGCACTCGACGCCACGCTCCAGCATCCCCGGCGGCAACGCCAACCCCCATTCGGACGCCAGCGAGCGACCCTGGATCGGCACGATCGCGGCCACCCCGGACGCGTCGGCTTCGACATGGCTGCGCCAGTAATCCTCGTCGAGATAGATGCACAACTCGCTGCCCCAGACCTCGGGCACGCAGATCGTGCAGGTCACCCGCACACCCGCCGCCCAATCCGGCTTGGTCCGCAGCAGCGCGGCGCAGGCATCGATAAGGCGCTGCGCGCACTCGCGCCGCGTCGCCTGCGCCGCCGCATTCTCGCCCTGCAGCAAGCGGGCATCGAACGGAAGCTTCCAGTTCCAATACCGCGGGTGCTCGCTCAACTCGCGCGCGGACGGGAAACGGCCGGCGAATCCCGCGGCCCAGCGCTCGAGTTCGTGCAACGCGTGCAAGCGGTAGGGCAGCGGCTTGCACGGGCGGGACCGGGCCATATGGCGACATCGGGACTGAGATGTCGGCAGTCTAGCAATTGTCCGGCCAAGCCACCCCGCGATGCTCAATACAAGAGCTACGACAATTGCGAATGCGAGATAGCCACCTGCGTCGTAAGCGCGTTGTCGCGGTCGCAACTGGCGAAGTCACTACAACCGGACCTCGCGCATCGACGCGAGGCCGAACGAAAAATCGCGCCGCGAACCTCCACCGCCCACAAAGGAACGACGGAGACCACGGCGCGACGCGCACTTCAGGCTTGGACCCCGAACCTCAGATCCGTGCCCTTACGCTCACTCGACGCGCATCAGGTAACGCAAGGTGTTGCGCCCGCCACCCATGATCTCGTCGGGGCTGCCGAGCAACCACGAGTTCCAGTTGACAAGATCCTCGTCGTCCTGGTGCACGTAACCGGCGCCCAAAGGATGCGTCGGCATCGAGAGCGGAGCAAACACACCGTGCGCGAAACCGTGCTGCGGGAAGGTCGTCATGTGGCCCAGAGCAGACGAAGCTCCCCCGTCGAAGTGGCAATAAAGCGTGAACCAAGTGTTCAAAACACGGAAGTTCGGGAATACTCCGCCGTACGAACCGTTCTGATTACCCCAAACTTCGTTGGTCTGCATGCGCGTGTAGCGACGCGCGCCGGACGGGCAGAACAAGCCCATGTTCAGCACCGCATAGTCATAGCGGTTTCCGGCCTGGGGCAGCGGCCGGTACTGCATCGACTTGAACGTGCTGACTTTGCAAAAACGCCAGGACGTATTGGCGTTCGACACGGTCGCGCCGATCCAGCCCTCGCGGCGGTTGGCGTTTCGGCGATCCTCATCGTCCATGCGGATTTCCGTCCAGGCATAGCCCGCCGGGCACGCGTTGTTATGAGGAATGATGCCTACGTTGGTGAAACGCATCGTCAGCCAGTCCCACCAGCCCAACGCACGCTTGGCTGCGCTGTGTTCCGGCGAGTAGGCGACGAACACCTCGTCGCCCTTGCGGTCCTCGGGCACGCAAGGGCCATCGAAACCCAATACGTTGCAGTACGCCTGCGCCACCGCCTCGCCTTCGGTTTCCATGAAGCGGGCGACATCGATCTTGGCGCTGTCCGGATAGCGGCGGTCGAGATCCTCCAGCACCTTGAGGAACTTCTTGACCGGCTCGGTCATCGGATCGCTGCGCTCGGCGAGCTCCCATTCCTCCGGCGGGCTTTCCTTCTCCGAATCCTCGGCCCAGGCCGACAACGGTGCGGCGATCAACCCACACAGCACGACAGGCAGCAACTTCTTGTTCATTTCGCTTCCTTGATAAATGACGGATTGCTTGTGCCCCCTAGCGTCCTGGCCGAGTGCGTCGCTCCGTCCGCGCATGCCGGACGGATCGAGACAACAAGGACATTTGCGGTTACAAGCGCCCAAGTTATCGGTGCGCGAACGCGAACCCGGACAGTCGAATCGGGACGTACGCCGCACGACGGAGCAGGCAACGTTCGCAGTCACGATCCCGGTCACGCTTCTGCGATGCGCTTCCCAGTCAGTCATGCGACTGCAATCAAGCCGCCGGACAGTGGCCGCTCCCCCGAACCACCGAGCCCTGCCCTCATGCGCGCCACCTCGCATCGCTCCGCCCTGCCCGTCCGTACCGTCCTGGGCGCCGCCTTGTGCACCACCCTTATCGCCCTGCCGGTCGTCGCCGCGCCCAAGCAGGCCGCGCCGAAGGCGCCGCCGCGCGCGGAGAGCGCGCAGCGCTGGTTCGAAGAGGGCGCCGAGACCGCGCGCGCCGGCGCCAACCTGCGCCCGCTGCCGTTCAAGGCCAAGAACGTGATCCTGTTCGTCGGCGACGGCATGGGCATCTCCACCGTCGCGGCCGCGCGCATCCGCGAAGGCCAGCTCAAGGGCGGCAGCGGCGAAGAGAACTTCCTCTCGTTCGAGAAACTGCCGTACGTGAGCCTGTCCAAGACCTATTCGGTCGACGGCCAGACCCCGGACTCGGCGCCGACCATGACCGCGATGGTCACCGGCATCAAGACCAACCAGGGCGTGCTCAGCGTGACCCAGAAGGCCAAGTACGGGGACTGCGCGTCCGCGCGCGGCCAGGGCGTGGTGACCATGCTGGAACTGTCCGAGGCGCTGGGCCTGGCCACCGGCATCGTCAGCACCGCGCGCATCACCCACGCGACCCCGGCGGCGACCTACGCGCACACGCCGAATCGCGACTGGGAAAGCGACGCCGAACTCAGCGCCGAGGCCAAGGCCAACGGCTGCAAGGACATCGCCCGCCAGCTGATCGAATTCCCCTACGGCGACGGCCTGGAAGTCGCGCTCGGCGGCGGCCGCAGCTACTTCCTGCCCAGCACCGTCAGCGACCCGGAAGACGCCGGCGCCGCCGGCCGCCGCAAGGATGGCCGCAACCTGCCGCAGGAATGGAGCAAGCGCCCCGGCGCGAACTACGTCTGGAACAAGGCCCAGTTCGACGCGATCGACCCGCGCCGCACCCGCCACCTGCTCGGCCTGTTCGAACGCTCGCACATGGAATACGAGCAGGACCGCGCCAAGGACACCGGCAAGGAACCGAGCCTGGCCGAGATGACCTCCAAGGCCATCGACGTGCTCAGCAACAACAGCCGCAAGGGCTATTTCCTGATGGTCGAAGGCGGCCGCGTCGACCACGCCCACCACGCGGGCAACGCCAGCCGCGCGCTGACCGACGCCATCGCCCTGTCCGACGCCGTGCGCGCCGCGCTGAAGAAGACCGACGAGCGCGACACGCTGATCATCGTCACCGCCGACCACAGCCACACCTTCACCGTCGCCGGCTACCCGGACCGCGGCAACGACATCCTCGGCAAGGTCGTCACCAACGGCCAGCTGGCGCTGGACAAGAACGGCAAGCCCTACACCACGCTCGGCTACGTCAACGGCCCCGGCTACCGCGGCCCGAACGCGCGTCCGGACCTGAGCGGCATCGACACCGCGCACCCGGATTTCCTGCAGGAAGCGGCCGTGCCGCTCGGCGACGAGACCCACGCCGCCGAAGACGTCGGCATCTACGCCCGCGGCCCCGGCGCGCACGCGTTCCAGGGCGTGGTCGAACAGAACACGATCTTCCACGTCATGGCCCAGTCGCAGCGCAACACCAGCGTGTTCCTGTGCACCCTGTTCGGCTACTGCAACAACGGCTTCCCGCGCGGCCGCGGCGCGCTGGCCGCGCCGCTGATGGAAGAGGATCTGCGCGCGGGTATGGCGCGCAATCAGGCCAAGCTGTGATCGGTCGGGTTTTGATCGGTCGGGCCGCCATGGTTCGTGCAGTGATGCGTCCCGCAATGAAGCGACCCGCCGCCGTGGTGCGGCGGGTCGCGACGAGTAGCGGCCTTGCGCTCGTTCTCGTGTGCGCGCTCGCCGGCCCCGCGTGGGCCGGCGACGCGGTCGCGACGAACGCGGCGCCGGCCGACACCGTCGCGGCGTCCGCGACCGTGCCGGACACGCAAGCCTTGGTCGCCGAATACAAGGTGCGCGACGCTCGCGGCGAACGCAGCCTGACCCTGGTGCGCAGCGCCGACCGCATCGAATACCGCCAGCCCGGCGAACCCGCCGAACTGTGGCGACAGACGCCCGACGGCATCGCCCGCCTGGAACTGTTCGCCGCGGAAAAGCGCAGCGTCGCCTGGGCGCCCGGCGACCTGCGCACCACCGGCCGCATGCCGCAGTGGGAGCAATTGGCGAGCCCGATCAACCCGCAACTGCGCGACAAGCTCAAGCGCGACGGCTCGGCCAAGGTGTTGGGGCTGAGCGCGGAACGCTATCGCGGCGAAAGCGCGGAAGGCCAAGCGATCGCACTGGAATGGCTGTCCGCCGAAGGCCTGCCGGCGTACTACCGCACCGGCCCGGCGAAACCGAAGGCGGGCGATACCGGTTTCTACGAACTGAAGCTGGTCAAGCTCGAACGTGTCGGCCCGCAAACCGCCTTCACCGCCACCGGCGACTACCGCGAGACCGACTACGCCGACCTCGGCGACATGGAACTCGACCCGTTCGCCGCGGCCTACCTCAAGCGCAACGGCCACGCGCATTGACGCGGGAGGGACTTCAGTCCCGATGCCTTTCGCTCAGGTCGCCTCGCCGCATCGGACCCGAAAGCGTCGGGGCTAAAGCCCCTCCCACACGAGCCGGCCCACTGTGGGAGGGACTTTAGTCCCGACGCCTTACGCTCAGGCCGCACTGACGCATCGGCCCGAAAACGCGGGAACCACACCCTCTCATCACAAACGGCCCCGCTCGACCGCGCGCCGCGCGCAAGAAACGGCGCCGCTTCCGCGACGCCGTTCCGACCTAACCGCAATGGTCCACGCAGCAGCTTACTGCTGCTTCAGACAGACCACATAAGCCGTCGCGATGATGGCACTGTCCGGCGAGGGATAGGCGCTGGTATAGCGAATGCCCCAACCCTGCACGCCATTGTTCGAGATCGGCGCGCTCTTGGAGATGTAAAGATCGAGCGCATCGAAGGTCTTGTAGCCGCCGCCCGTCGCCACTTCCCCGGGCTCGCACCACACATCCACGTCTCGGCTGTGCGGCGCGGGGAAACCCCAGATCGTCGTATGGCGCACGGTCTGGACCAGGGCCGCATGCGCCGACGTGGACACCCCAAGAGCGAACAGGCCCGCGGCCAGGACTTTCAGCTTCTTGCCAAGCATGTACTTCCTCCTTGAATGACGATGAGCGCCGCCAGCCGAAGCGCACCATGCGCTTCCACTGCGCGGGCGATTCATCATGGCATGGGCGAGACACCGATCAGGCGCGCGTTATCTGCGTTCGGTCACAGATGGCAACGGCCCCGCATCGGCCTGAAGCCGTCACCCGCCGGCGCGCAGCGCGGTCTGCTCGTCGAGCCTGCAGAAATAGACCTGGGTGTCGTATTTGCGGCCCTCGCGCACGAAGGCCGCGAACTCGGCCGGCGAGAAATCGCCAGTGGCGAGAAATTCGCGCAGTTTGAACATCGCGTAGTCGATGGTTTCATCAGCCATTGACAAGCGCACCGCGGTCTCGGACTTGACGATCGCATCCTCGGCCGAGCGCGCCAGCACGATGCGGGCCACAGCGACCGAGGCCTCATGCAGGCGCGTCGCCACGAGATCCTCGCTGGCCTCCTCCCGATCCGCCGATGCGAGAGCCCGCATGGCGGCCAGCATGGCTTCGGCGCCGACTCGATCGAACCAAAAGCTCAGTTCGTCGGCGCTGTGCGGACCAAAGCGGTAGGCGATCATGGCGTCTGTCTCCAGTTCCTTGGGCCCGGGCAGGTGGGGCACGGCCGCTGGAAAGACTCGCTCACCCGGCACCGCATCCGCAACGCCTGCGAATTAGCTGGCGTTCGCAAGTGCGATACTTGTAAAGCGGGTAGAAGCTCGTACAAAGCGAATCCAGCCTTCCGCCGGCTCTCTAGAAGTATCGACGCCCATTCGACGAAGGAGGCCACGCTCCGGCTTCCAGTTCGCTCCCCACCACAAAACGCTCCCGGTCCAACTGAAACATCCATTCCTCCCGCCCTCGCACGGCGCCGTCCTTGACGGGGACATGCACGGCCGGCCCGCCGAACCGCTCGCAGAAAAAAAGCCATGCATCGCCCTGGATCGGCTCGTTCACGCTCTCGGGCGGCCGCTCCTTCTCAAGGGGATAGATGAATTCCACCAGCCAGAACCGAGCCTGCGCATCCACTCGGTAGACCGGGATATAACCGGACCACAGCGCCGAGCACCGGATCTTCGTGTCCGGGCTCGGCGTCGCCAGCGTACGGTAGCTTTGCCGCATGTCCCAACCCGATTCGCTGTCGGGCACATGCGCCAGGACCCGGTACAAGTGCAGACCGGAGAAGTCCAAGGCTTCGCATTCGTTGGTGAGGCGATAGGGTCGTTGGGCGGTCATCGGTTCGGAGGCGGCATGGTCCGCGCGGAAGCGTATCCCGGTTTGGGGCTACGCGTACCAAAACCGCTGTAGCTGCCCCCCAGGAATCGCAGCGACCATTGCCTCGTTAGCCCCGTACCAGCGGGCTTTTCTGTAGTTCCTGCACCGCTGTCTCTTGAGCTATATCAAACATCGGAGCCTTGATCTCCTCCAGCTTGCCCAGCGACTCCTCGACAGCGGTCCGCGCCGCAGCCTGGCCTGCCACATCGACACGGCGATTCGCCGGATCGGCCAAGTCTCCCACGACCGCGAATACATGGCGCCCAGAACCATCGGCCGCTGGGTTCCCAACAACGACGTGATCCGGACGATCGATACCTTGACGGCGGCATTCGACCGCCAAGCACACAGCAATCCGATCCATATCCGCATCCGCCGGAACCGCGCCTTGAACGGAAAACGCCCGCGGCAATCGCTCTCGCAAAGATTGCACCAGAGCATCGCTCATTCCCGGCGATGAGGTTGCGGAGAACACGGGATCGAGCGGCCTACGGCGCTCACCGGCTTCTTCGATCTGTCTCGGGGTCGGTGGCGCGCATGGACGGTCGTCCGCTCCCACTCCAAACGGATGAGGCATCGGAGCGAATGGCGCCTCCTGGGGCGAGATCCCCTCGAGCGCGGGGTCGAACGTCGGCGGCGCTTTCGCAGGGATGCCTTGCAACATGTGCCTATCGATATCGCCGGTCTGCGGCACGCATTGCTCACGCTGGTAATCGAGCACCGCACGTTGCATGTTCAAGCGATACACGCCATCGACCTCCAACGGATCGCCGTCTGCACCGATGTGGCCCAAACGGTTCAGATGCTCCTGCACATCGCGGATGCGCGAACTGGACTCCCCTAACCGCAATGCGCCGTCGTCCACCACGGCCCGAGGGCGAATGCCGGCCCGATGCTCGGGCTCCAACTTGAACCGTCCCTCCGTCAAATCGGCAACGTAGTTCTCGAACTGCCGGTAGTAACGGGTGTCCATCTCCAGGTGGACGTGCTTGCCTTTGGTAGCGACATCGTCCTGCTGACCCAGCGTCTGACCGTAAACGACCTGCTTGCCCTCCAGATCGGGAATCTTGCTCATATGCCGCACGCGAGCGATCAGGTCGCCATCCTTGCGGTCGTAGATATCGACCAACCCTTGGCTTCGACTGACTCTTTGGACATAGCCGTCCATAGGCGACGGCACATCCACATCGCGGCCGGCGCCGCGGGGCTTGGTGGAGTCCTCGAGAAGAAAGTCCTTTTTCAGCAGGACTTGATCCGGTTTCAACCCCTGGAAATCGCGACCACCGCGGGCCATCTCGATTTCCTGGATCTCGCCGCTGATGAACGCGTGGAGCCGCCCGGACTGCCCATCCACGACCAAACCGTTTTGCAGTCGCGCCCGCCTGTTGTCGCCAGGGTGATGCGTGGCTAAGCCATCGAAGTCCGCAACCGGCTCATTGACCTGCAAGCCCGCACGTCCACGCGGTGGGCCCAATTGTTCGACCCGATACGGCGTGCCTTCCCCATCGTCCATGATCGCCCCCTTCCAGCTGCCGAAAGAACCTCACCTCATTGGCGCCTCATGCTCGCGCTGTGCGCGGCACTCGTCCGGCCACTTGCACTCTACGATCGCTTCGCGCTCCCAACGTTCCACAAAGCGCCAGCAGCCAGAGGTCAACTCGTAGGTGTCGATATCGCCCTCGTCGTACTCGACCTCATAGCGGACATCCGTCACGCGGCGGATGCGGAAGAGAGGAAGCCCGGCGTAAGACACGTCCGTTTCGTCCGCTTGAATGCTGTTCCATCGCTGGCCCGGCTTCAGCTTCTTGCCCGACCATATGAAACGCTCGCTCGCCGCGTCGTAGCGGTACTTGACCCGTGCCGGACCGGCCTCCTCATCCACCACCCACTTCGGGTGCGCCGGATCGCCGGGCTGGGTGTTGTGCTTCCAGTAGTAGGGATACTTATGGCGGATACGGCGCGCCGAAAACGTGTCCTGCAGATCCGCGCTGTTGACGAACTCTTTCAGGAACACATCGAACTGCTGGGATGGGCAAGCGAATGCGCCATGCGCGCTCTTCGCCACCGACGCCTGACGCGATTCGGGCGGTTTTGGGGAAATCTGCGCGGCTGCGGGGGACACACTCGGCGCCGGTGGTTCCGCCTCGGTGGCGCAAGCGAAGAGCGAGGTCATTACCCCTGCCAGCACCACGGTTCGCAAAAGCCGTTGAGCCAAGCCACGACCTGAACGTCCCTGAGCGAATCGCATGCGCTTTCTCCTGTGACGCTGGCGGCTACCTTAGGCCGCCCGGACCCCGGCGGGAAGTACCCGTTGGTTACTGCCAGACCCGAACCGCCTTCGCCGCTGCTGAATCAGCACATCAGTGCCAGCTCATGTCATCGGAGTACACGATGCATGTGCCGGGCCGGAGGACGATTTCGTAGGCGGATTCCGCTGTCGCGTGCACCGGTCCGGCGGCGCTTCTTCGCGACGCGTGGCTCCGAAGCGACACGCTACGACTCAAGTAAGGATTTTTTGCCCTCCGGAGAGCTTCGCTTAGTCTCGCGCAAGCCGTTTTTGCTCTGCGTTGAGCCTCGCGCGGCTTCGCGTGAGCCTCTTTCGCTCAACGCCAAGCAAATTCGGGGCTCGCATGAAGAAAATCGGCTTAAGCGAGGAGCTTTTCGGGACTCGCGTAAGCGAATTTGCGACATCGATAGAGCAAAACGGGACTTGCGTGAGGAAATTTCGGACTCGCTTGAGCCAAGAAGGGACTCGCGAGAACCAATTTTGTCCATCGATAAGGCAATTCACGACTCGCGTGAAGCTTTTTTGGCTTCGCGAATGGAAAAAAGACTCAAAACTTGTGCACGTCCGGCTGTGCGAGGCGCTGACGGGGTCTATGAACGTCCGGAGCAAAGCCGCCGTGGCGGGAGCACCTGCAGGAGACGAGGGGGCCGGCAGGCGCGTCGGCTTCGCGCCCGCCTCGCGGCGGGGCGCTCGTCACTCTGGTGAGAAGTCCTCAAGCACCAAGCCGCCATCGTGCCGGCCGACCACGCGGAACCGCAGCCGCGTCCCGTCCTTCTGCCGCAACCAGCACCAGGCGCTGCCTTCGCTCTCGAGCGCCAGCCCCATCTCGTAATGCGCCGGACCGCGATTGGCTTCGTATGGATAGACACCAGGCTTATCGGGGCCGGGCGCCTCGAAGAGACCGGCCGACTCGGCCCCATGGAAGAACGTCACCCAAGGCGAAACCAGCGAGCGGACGAACGATTCCTGATGCTCCCGAACATACGCCGCCACCCAGTCGTCGAACGCCTCGCCAAGCGAACGCACGGCACGGTCTTGCGCGTCCCAAAGCGCGCCGGCCTCATCGCCGGACGCAAGCGGATTCATCCGTTCGGCTCGCTCATCGGGTTTGCCGGGCGGCAGGCCGTCGGGGAACACGGCCTTTGCATCCAGACAGGCTTGCCACGCCGCCTCGGCGCCCACCGCCTTGAATGCGTCCGCCACCTCGTCGAGGTCGGCGGACGACGCATACAACTGCGCGAATCCGCCCTCGACGATCACGCCCCTGGCCCACCACGCCAACAGGACGACGCGCTCGGGAACCGTAAGCGCAGCCCTGCCCTCACGCTCGGCCTTGGGCGTCAGTCCGTAGGTATAGATCGCGTGTACGAACTTGAAGGAAGTCAGTGTACCGATGCCAGCCATGATCCATTCCGTGATCCGGGAAATTGGAAGGATATAGAGCTGGCTCAGCGAAATGCGGGAACCTCGGACTTCCACGGGCAAATGCCGAGCCTCACGCGAGGAGGCCGTGGGCGAATCGGGTTAGCGCGCAGGACGCGCGGCCGGCGCTCGACGCTTGGGGTGCGACTTCGGCGCCGACGGACTTACCCGTGCCTTCAACTCCACTGCGAGGCTGCGCTGCTCGCGCTCGGGGAGGAGGCTGAAGGCAAGGATGACTTCGGCCAAGTTGCTGTTGTCAGCGTAAAGGTAAGCACGGGGAACACCGAGAGCATCTGCCCAGTCTTGAACTGCATTCTCTGATGAACCTCCCCCTCTCAAATGTTTCGGTGACTTCACTGCCAACCGAAGGGCATTACGCTGCTGCATATGCGGCTCCTTCCAAGTCCGGTGTCACACGTGACGGCCCGGTAACTGAACCAGAATAGCCCAATTCGGGATAATTTTATCCCAAATTGGGCTATTCGCAAGCAGCACACATAGAATTTGGGTCGCTCAGCTCATTTTTTGGAGTTCGTAACCTGACGAAGGACCTCGCCAGGATCTATCGACAAACAGGCACACACCTGAAGGAAGTCGATGACGTCGAGTCTGCGCTCTCCTAATTCGTACTTCGATACGAACGACTGAGCACGTTTAAGCTTCTCTGCGACTTGCGCTTGAGTCAGCCCTGCTCGCTCGCGAGCCTCGACCAGAAGCTGTCGCAGACGTAGGTACTCGGGCTTGGCAATGGCGGCAGGCACCGCACAAGCCTATAGGCCAAGGGCAAATAACCCATTTTGGGCTAACCCTAACCCCCACCTCGCCTCGATGCCTGCTGTAGCAGGCAGATGATGACAAGGGGGCGCACAGCATGGCCGTCATCTCAAGCGAATTACGTACCGCCTTGCGTCCTGCAAGTTGGATACGCTGTGCCCTAACCAAGACGTCAACAGGGGAATAGTAGCCATGGCGTATATAACACCCGCATCGCTAAGCACTCGCCAATGTTTTCAGCATCATTACTCCCTCCCATACTTCCAGCGTGAGTACAAATGGGAGAACAGTCATTTTTTAGAGATGCTCAATGATATTCAGCAAGCCTTTTTATCCTCTTACGAGCCTACTCACGGACGTAGAGACGTCTCCGGCTACCCCCCCTACTTCCTAGGATCGATAATAACGGCAGGAGAAGTTAGCGGAAAGAAGCCTCTCATCGACGGACAACAACGCCTAACATCTTTATTTCTGCTGATCGCGTTTCTTGGGCGATACGCTAAAGACGGAGATGTAAAAGACCCTCCAGATCTAAAAGGCTTGCTTGGCCGAGTAAACTACGGCGAACTCGACTACAGCATTGAATTTACAGCCGCCAGAAAGGCAATCTTCGATAACTACATAGATGAAGACAAGAATTATGACGAAGCTGTTGCGGCAGCCGAAGATGTTGCCGGCATAGACGACGGCGACAAAAAGATACTAGAGGCCCTTCGCAGCGTCGGCGATGCACTCGACTCGACCGTGAAAGAAAATATAACTTTCTTCATGGACTATCTAGTCGAAAAAGTACAGCTCATTGAAATTTCCGTGGAAACCGAGACGGAAGCTCACCGCGTGTTCGTAACAATGAATGATCGCGGACTTCGACTCGGCCCTATCGATCTATTGAAAGGAAAAATACTTTCCCAGATAAATGACGCAACAGACAGTCGCGCTAGTCACGCTGTGTGGATAGAAACGATGTACCAACTGCGGAAACATGGCAGCGAAGAAGATTCACTGTTTTTCAGAAGTCTACTCCGAGCTCGATGGGCCGAGTCCATGCGCGGCAAGAAGAAAGATGACGCGCCAGGTGATTTCGACATGATTGGCGATGCGTACCATCGCTGGTTTGAGGAGAATAGCCAGAAACTGAAAATTCGAACTTCAGATGATTATTTAAAATTCGCCAAAGACCAGCTCCCTAAATACGCCGAAATTTATCTAAAGATAAAAGAGGCGGAGGAGAACATGATCCCAGGGCTCGAGAGCATTTACTACAACGCCGCTCGAAAATTCAGCTTCCAATCGCAAGTACTGCTTGCATGCATAGACCTGGCAGATACAACAGAAGCATGGAAAAAGAAAATAAACCTAACCGCCAGACTTATTGACTTAATACTTACATCTCGCGCAATCGAAGGAAAGGAGAACAATTACGACAATCTGAAATCTCTCTCTTTTGATCTGACACGAAATCTACGTAACAAAGACTACGACGCGCTACTGGCTTACATCCAACACACGTGGGATGAATACTTCACAGGCATTCAAGCAGTACCATCGATGAAGTATGCGTACGCAGATCGATCTGATTTGCTGTACGTGCTGGCCCGCATAGCTTCCCACTTGGAAATCGAGCTTCTACTTACTAATAAGGTAGGCTTTATCGGATACTGGCAACGAGACAAAGGCGCCAAAACCTTTGATATCGAACACTTGCTGCTAGCTAAATTTGACACAGCCAAGCTACCCAATAACCACGGCTTCGCTGACAGCAAACAGTATGAAGAGAGCAGAGATTCAATAGGCGCACTGGTTCTACTCTCACGATCAAGAAATCGATCCCTTAAAGATTCCAGCTACAAAGACAAGCTGGCCGCTTACGCAACCGAAAACATTCTTTCCCAGACCCTGGCTTCCGAATTTTATAAAAACAACCCCAATGTAACTAGGTACTTTTCTGAAAATCCAGATATCAGTTTCGAGCCATACCCGGAATTTGGTAATGACCAAATCACGTTCAGAGCAAAAGCCTATAAATCTTTAGCCGAAAAAATTTGGAGTAAGCCAGCTTAAAGAAAAGCCGCGGGGAACAGATTCCCCGCGGCGTCTTCCCTACAGCTACTTAGTTGATCGCTCCCCCGCACTCTCATCCCGAGCCGCCCGAAACTCCGAATCCTCCGCCCAGTTCGGCCACCGGTTCGAATTCGCCAGATCGCTACCCAACGTGTAGAGAATCTGCAGATCCCGCGCCATGCCGGTGAAGGTCCAGCTGGCTTCCCACTGGTCCGCCGGCTGGTGGTAGCGATCCTTCACATAAGCCTCGCTCTCCGCCTTGCCCGCGGCGACGCCGCCGTCGACCTTGTCTTCGCCCGAGCCGAACGACACCGCCGGGACGCCGCGCTTGGCGAAGGGGAAGTGGTCGGAGCGGAAGAAGTGGCCGGCCTCGGGCTTGGGGTCGGGCGCGTAGGTGACGTTCCACTTCTGCGCGGTGGCGATCAGTTCGTCGAGCAGTTCCTGCTTGGCGCTGCCGGAGGTGGTGAAGTCGCGCGCGGGGCCGGTGGGGTCGAGGGCGTCGGTGTTGATGACGGCGACGGTCTTGGCCAGCGGGTACAGCGGTTTGGCGCTGTAGAACTCGGAGCCGAGCAGGCCCTTTTCTTCGGCGGTCACGGCCAGGAACACGACCGAGCGCTGCGGCTTCTTGGCCTTGGCGAAGGTGCGGCCCATTTCGATCAGGGCGGCGGTGCCGGTGGCGTTGTCGACGGCGCCGTTGTAGATGGTGTCGCCCTTGGCGTCGGGCTGGCCGATGCCGAGGTGGTCCCAGTGGGCGCTGTAGATGACGGTTTCGTCGGGGCGCTTGCTACCTTCGACGCGGCCGACGACGTTCTGCGAGGTGATGACTTCGCTGTCGACGGCGTAGTTGGCCGAGAAGCTGATGTTCTTCAGCGTCACCGGCTTGAAGTCGCGGGTCTGGGCCTGCTTCTTGAGCTTGTCGAAGTCCAGGCCGGCGCTCTTGAACAGGGCGACGGCGGTGTCGCGCTGGATCCAGCCTTCCAGGGTCGGGTGGGTCGCGCGCGGGTTGTCGCGGACCACGTCGAACATGGTGTTGGTGTTGGAGTTCTTGACTGTGGCCCAGCCGTAGGACGCCGGGTCGGTCTCGTGCACGATCAGCAGGCCGAGCGCGCCGCGGCGCGCGGCTTCTTCGTATTTATAGGTCCAGCGACCGTAGTAGGTCATGGCCTTGCCGCCGAAGTCGCCTTGGCCGGTCTCGAAGTCCGGGTCGTTGATCAGGACGACGGCGATCTTGCCCTTGAGGTCGACGCCCTTGAAGTCGTCCCACTGGCGCTCGGGGGCGCTGACGCCGTAGCCGGCGAACACCAGCGGCGCGTTCTTGATAGCGACGGTCTTGGAGCCGTCGAGCGCGGCGCGCACGGCGATCTCGTTGCCCTGGGTCAGCGGGCGGGCTTTCTTCTTGATCGAGTACGACAAAGTCGGAGTGCCGGCGATCTGCGAGCGCAGCAGCGGCACGGCCTGGGTCCACAGGCGCTTGCCGTCCTTGAGGTCGCCGCCGGGCTGGACGCCGGCCGCCTTGAACTGGGCGACCAGGTAATCGATGGTCTTGGTCTCGCCCTCGGTGGCGGGGCCGCGGCCCTGGAAGTCGTCGGAGGACAGCGTCTTCACTTCCTCGGACAGGCGCTTGGTGTCGAAGGTCGGGGCCTTCGGCGCTTTCGGCGCCTTGGCCGGCTTGGCGGCGTAGGCGGGCATCGACAGGACGGCGGCGCAAAGCACCGCCAGCGGAGTGGCGATCAATTTCATAGGTGGGGCCCCAGGGGTGGTCGGCCGATACTAGCCAGGGGCGCGTGACGGGTCTATTGGTTCTTGGGGTGGGGTTCGTGGGGGAGCCGGAAGCCCTTGTAGGAGCGGCGCGAGCCGCGACCGCGGGGGTGCGGCGGGCGGCGTCGGGTATGGTCGGGCGGCGATTTTCGCGAGGGCGTCGGCATTGAGGGTGGCGCCGGTGGGTGCGGTGGCGCGGTCGCGGCTTGCGCCGCTCCTACAGGCGGAAGCGCGGCTGCGGTCGCATCGTGTGGGGAGCGGCCCCGGCTGTTGTGGGAGGGCCTTCAGGCCCGATGCCTTTCGCTCAGGTCGCGGCGAACTGGAAGAAGAGCGTCGGGCCTGAAGGCCCTCCCACAAGGGCACAGGCTGGGCTTTGGCTCAGGCGCTGCGCAGGGTGCGCGCGGGGGTCGGCGCGCTGTCGGGCAGTTCTTCGATCATGCGGCCGAACGCGGCCACCGCCGGGGTGCAGGCGCCGGGGCGGCGCAGCAACACGAATTCGGCCGGCGGCAGTTTCGGCAGGCCGTAGTGGCCGTCGACGATGCGCATGCCGGCTTCGACGTCGTCCTCGATCATCACGGTGATGCCCAGGCCCGCGGCGACGGCGGCGAGCAGGCCTTGCTGGCTCGGCGAGGTGAACACGACATGCCAGTCCACGCCGGTGCCGTCGAGCGCGGACACGCCGATGTGGCGGTTGACGCACGGCGAGGGAAAGAACGCGAACGGCAGCGAGCGGCCGGCGTCGATGTCGAAGTGGTCGGCGGCGACCCAGACGAACCGCGTGCGCCGCAGCACTTGTTCGCCGTTGCGGCCGGGCAGGCCGATGACCACGGCGATGTCGAGTTCGTCGTTGTCGACCATCTGCCGCAGGTCCATGCTCATGCTGACGTTGACGTCCATGCGCACGTTCGGGAACGCGCAGGCGAACTGGCGCAGCAGGCCCGGCAGGCGGTCGCCGATGAAGTTCTCGGGCACGCCGAAACGCACGCTGCCGGCGATCGGCGAGGGCTGGAAGCGGCGCGACAGCGCTTCCAGCGAATGCAGGATCTGTTGCGCGTGGCGCAGGAAGTCTTCGCCGTCTTCGGTCACGGTCAGCCGGCGCGTGGTGCGGTGGAGCAAGGCGCGGCCGACCTGGTCTTCGAGGCGGCGGATCTGGTGGCTGATCGCGGACTGGGTCAGGTGCAGGCGTTCGCCGGCGCGGGTGAAGCCGCCGGTTTCGACGACGGCGACGAAGGTGCGCAGCAGGGTCGGGTCGAAATCCATCGCGGGGGCCTCGCGATTGATGATGGCGGGTGATGGATTCTACAAAATCAAATCATTTCCCTCATGAGTGACCGGGGAACACAATGGCTGCGCTGTCGGGACGCTGCGCCGCGCGCTCCGGCGGCCGGCCGCGGCGGCCGTCCCCGCCATGACGCTGGCAGCAGCCCCGCGCGAGGCTGAGGCCCCGACGCGTCCTTGCGCCCCACCCTGCCCCACACGCGAAGCCCGCGGGCCCGCGGCGCGTCCGCTCGCCCGCGCTTCGCCGACGTTTTCAACGGATGCCCCCATGACCTTGTCCGTCTCGACACGCAACGCGCTCGCCCTCGGCGCGATCAGCCTGGCCGCGCTGATGTTCGGCCTGGAGATCTCCAGCGTGCCGGTGATCCTGCCGACCCTGGAAAAACAGCTGCACGGCAGCCTGCGCGATCTGCAGTGGGTGATGAACGCCTACACCCTGGCCTGCACCACGGTGCTGATGGCCGCCGGCACGTTCGCCGACCGCTACGGGCGGCGGCGGGTGTTCGTGATCAGCACGATCGCGTTCGGCCTGACCTCGCTGCTCTGCGGGCTGGCGCCGAACATGCCGGTGCTGATCGCGGGGCGCTTCCTGCAGGGACTGGCCGGCGGCGCGATGCTGACCAGCCAGTTCGCGATCCTCTCGCACCAGTTCCGCGAAGGCCGCGAGCGCAGCCGCGCGTTCGCGGTGTTCGGCATCGTGTTCGGCTTCGGTCTGGGATTCGGGCCGATCATCGGCGGCGGCATCGTCGCGCTGTCGAGCTGGCCGTGGGTGTTCCTGGTGCACGCGCCGCTGGCGGCGCTGACCTGGGCGATGGTGATGGCCGGCGCGCAGGAATCGCGCGAGGCTCACAGCCATCGGCTCGACGTGGCGGGGCTGGCGACATTGTCGCTGGCGGTGCTGGGGCTGACGTTCTACATCACCCAGGCGCCGGAGACGGGCTACGCCGATACGCCGCTGCTGGGCGTTCTGGTCGCCGCGGTGGCGGCCCTGGCCGCGTTCGTGCGGATCGAACGGCGCCATCCGCATCCGATGTTCGAGTTCGGCGTGTTCCGCATCCGCGCGTTTTCCGGCGCGATCATGGGTTCGATCGGGATGAACTTCAGCTTCTGGCCGCTGATGATCTACCTGCCGATCTACTTCCAGAGCGCGCTCGGCTACGACGCGGTCAGCGCCGGCACCGCCCTGCTCGCTTACACCGTGCCGACCCTGGCGATGCCGCCGCTGGCCGAGCGCTGGGCCCAGCGCTACGGCGCGGGACGGGTGATTCCGGCGGGATTGGCGCTGATCGGCGCCGGCTTCCTGGCGATGTACGCGGGCAGTCTGCCGGCCGCGGCGAGTTGGAAAACGTTGCTGCCGGGCGCGGTGTTGTCGGGGATCGGGTTGGGGCTGACCAACACCTTGGTCAGCAACACCACGACCGGATCGGTGCCGGCCTCGCGCACCGGCATGGCCTCGGGCATCGACATGAGCGCGCGGTTGATCACGTTGGCGATCAATATCGCCTTGATGGGCTCGATCCTGATCGCAGGGATCGCATCGCATCTGCGCGATGCGGTCGGTGCGGCGCTCGACGACGGACAGTTGCGCGCGCTGGCCGCGCGGATCGCGGTGGGCGATCTGGAAGCTGTGCGCAGGCTCGAGTTGGGCGGCGAAGCGGGCGCGGTGGCGCACGCGGCGCTGGTGCACGGGTTCGCGTGGCTGTGGTGGTACGGCGGGTTCGGCGTACTGGTGCTGGCCGCGTTTAGTTGGCGACTGTTCGCGCAGCAGCGTCGGTCGCATGCGGATGGCGAGGTGCCGCAGGCGTCGTCCGGCGTGCGGGCGCATTGACGTGGGAGGGCCTTCAGGCCCGATGCGTTCCACCTGGATCGCCGCGCCCTGAAACGAAAGCATCGGGCCTCAAGGCCCTCCCACGGCGGGGCGCCGCGGCCAGCAGAACTTGGGCGAACGGACCGCTTGGGCAAATCGCGTTGCGCCGCAAGGATTTCTTTTGCCTCCCGCGAGAAATCCTCGTTTGCGGCATCACGCCGGGCCTGCGAATAATCGCGGCTCGCCCCGACGGAGTTCCCCCATGCAACGACGCGATTTCCTCCAGTTCACCGGCACCGCCCTGCTCGCCGGCGGCGCGTTCGCCAGTTTCGGCGCCGCCGCGCTCAAGCCGGCACCGGCCGACGAAGCGCTGCGGGCGAAGTTGGCGGAACTGGAAAAACGCAGCGGCGGCCGTCTCGGCGTGTCGGCGCTGGACACCGGCGACGGCCGTCGTTTCGATCTGCGCGGCGATGAGCGCTTCGCCATGTGCAGCACGTTCAAGTTCCTGCTGTCGGCGGCGGTGTTGCACAAGGTCGACCGCGGCGATCTCGACCTGCGCCAGCGCATCGCCGTGCCCAAGTCGGCGTTGTTGCCGCACGCGCCGTTCACCGCGCCGATCGCCGAGGCCGGCGGCGATGCCAGCGTCGCCCAGCTGTGCGAGGCGACCATGACCCTCAGCGACAATCCCGCCGCCAACCTGCTGCTGCCGCTGGTCGGCAATCCGGCCGGGCTGACCCGGTTCCTGCGCGGCATCGGCGATGCGGTCACGCGGCTGGACCGCAACGAACCCGAGCTCAACACCGCGATCCCCGGCGACCCGCGCGACACCACTTCGCCCAACGCGATGCTCGCCAGCATGCGCACGCTGCTGCTCGGCGACGCGCTCGGCGCGGCCTCGCGCAAGCAACTGACCGATTGGCTGATCGCCAACAAGACCGGCGACAAGCGCCTGCGCGCGGGCCTGCCGAAAGACTGGCGCATCGGCGACAAGACCGGCAGCGGCAACGGCACCACCAACGACATCGCCATCGTCTGGCCGACCGGGCGCAAGCCGGTGTTCGTCGTCACCTACCTCACCCAGGCCCGCGGCGAGGACGAACAGCGCAGCGCGATCCTCGCCGATTGCGCGCGCGCCCTGGCCGCGCATTGGATCGCGGCCTGAATGCGGCATCGCGGCGCGCGCCGGCGCGCTGCGAGGAAATCTTTTGCCTGGGGCGAGAATTCTTCGTTTGTGGCCGCGCGGCCCGCTTCGAATAATCCAGGCTCCTCACCGCAAGGAGCCGGACATGCAACGACGCGATTTCCTGCACAGCGCCATCGCCCTGACCCTCGCCGTCGGCGCCACGCCGCTCGCCGGCGCGCTGGCGGCGCAACGTTCCGGAGGCCGCGACGCAGCGGCCGCGCGCGCCGACAGCGACCAAGCGCTGCGCGAGCGCCTGGCCGCGATGGAACGGCGCAGCGGCGGACGCCTCGGCGTGGCCGTGCTCGACACCGGCGACGCGCGCCATTGGTCGATGCGCGGCGACGAGCGCTTCCCGATGTGCAGCACCTACAAGCTGCCGCTGGTGGCCGCGGTGCTGCGCAAGGCCGAGCTGGGCCAGATCGACCTGAATGCGCGCATCGCCGTGCCGGCGAACGCGCTGGTGCCCAATTCGCCGGCCACCGCGGCGCTCGCCCGCAACGGCGGCAGCGCCAGCGTCGCGCGTCTGTGCGAGGTCTCGTTGACGGTCAGCGACAACACCGCCGCCAATCTGCTGCTGCCGCTGGCCGGCGATCCGGCCGGCGTGAACGGGTTCCTGCGCGGCCTCGGCGACGCGGTCACCCAGGTGCAGCGCACGCCCGGCGCGCCGCTGCCCGGCGGCGACGCGCGCGATGTCACCACGCCCGACGCCATGCTCGCCACCATGCGCGCGGTGTTGCTCGGCGATGCGCTCGGCGACGCGTCGCGCCAGCGCCTGACCGAGTGGATGCTCGCCGCCACGACCGGCCCGCGCCGCCTGCGCGCGGGCCTGCCGTCGGGCTGGCGCATGGGCCACAAGACCGGCACCGGCCACGACAGCGCCAACGACGTCGCTATCGTCTGGCCGGGCCGGCGCAAGCCGGTGCTGATCGCCAGCTACCTCACCGGCGCGTCGGGGGACAATACGTCGCGCGATTCGATCTTGGCCGATGCGGCGCGCGCGCTGGCCGCGCATTGGATCGGCGCGGCCTGAGCGACGGCGCGGCGGCGATGCGCGGCGCGACGCGACGCAGCGCGGACATGCCGCGCGCCGTCCCAGACGCGCTGACATAGAATCGGGCGCTTGAGCGCGCCGCGTCCGCGATGCGGCGCGCGCCCCGAGGAACCGCATGTCCCGCAAACCCTGGATCCTGCTCGCCGTCGGCGTCACCGCGCTCGCGCTCGCCGCGACCTTCGTGTTCGAACCCAAGCCCGGCGGCTTGCTCGCGCCCAAGCCGGCACCGCCGCCGCCCACGCCGTTCGACTGGAGCTCGCAGGTGGAATGGATCGCCGGCGACGGCGTGCGCGGGCTGCGCAACGGCGCCAAGGCGCAGGCGCGCTTCGACGATCCCTACGGCCTGGTGCGCACCGGCAACGGCACGCTCTACATCGCCGACGCCGGCGACAACAACCGCATCCGCATGGTCGGCGCCGACGGGCGCGTGGCCACGGTCGCCGGTTCCAAGGAAGGCTTCGTCGACGGCTCCGGTTTGTCCGCGGCGTTCGATACGCCCTCGGGCCTGGCGCTGGACGGCGACGGCAATCTGTACGTGGCCGATACCGGCAACCACGCGATCCGCAAGATTTCCAGGCAGGGCGTGGTCAGCACGCTGGCCGGCGACGGCACGCCCGGCTATCGCGACGGGCCCGGCGCGCAGGCGCGGTTCGACGGGCCGATGGGCGTGGCGGTGAGCCGGCGCGGGCGGGTGTTCGTCGCCGACACCTACAACGACCGCATCCGCGTGATCGAGCCCGACGGCACGGTGAGCACATTGGCCGGCAACGGCCGACCCGGCTTCGCCGACGGCGCGGCGGCGATCGCCCAGTTCGACACGCCCACCGCGCTGGCGCTGGATGCGCGCGGCCTGCTGTGGGTCGCCGATACGCGCAACAAGGCGCTGCGCAGGGTCGAGCCCGACGGCGATGTCGCGACCCTGGCGCTGGCGCCGGGCGAATCGAACCGCAGCCCGCTGGTGCGGCCGGCGGCGCTGGCGATCACCCACGACGGTTGGTTCTACGTCGCCGATCAGGCGCTTGGCGGCGTGTTGCAGATCCGCCCCGACGGCAACTGGGCGCTGATCAGCGGCGACAGCCAGGACCAACGCCTGTCGCGCCTGGCCGGACTGGCGCTGGCCGACGACGGCTCGCTGTACCTCAACGACGCCAACGGCCACCGCGTGCACCGCATCGCGCCGGCCGCGCCGGCGGTGGCGCCGCCGGCCAACGGGCCGGTCGGCCCGGCCGACGCCGATCCGCTGCCCGACACCGCGGGGCGCTGGCCGCTGAAGCCGCAGGACGGCTGGCACGAAGTGGTCGGCACGCTCGGCGAGGTGCGCGGCGACGGCTACGGCGAAAGCCGCCACCACCTGCACGGCGGCCTCGACATCCGCGGCGACATCGGCCAGCAGGTGCTGGCCATCGCCGATGCCAAGGTGTCCGCGCCGGTGGCGTCGTGGGGTTTCGGCAATCTCGGCGAAGGCGCCGAACTCGGCCGGCTGTCCTACATCCACATGCGCGTGGGCCGCACCGCGCAGGGCGAGCCGCTCGACACCGACCGCTTCCAGCCGGTCTACGGCGACGACGGCAAGCTCGAACGCATGCGCCTGCGCCGCGGCACCCGCTTCGCCGTCGGCGACGTACTGGGCACGATCAATCCGATGGCGCACGTGCACCTGAGCCTGGGGCCGAGCGGCTTCGAGCGCAACGCGATCGCGCTGGACTTCGTCGGTTACGCCGACCATGTGCCGCCGCGGCTGGAACGCATCGAACTGCTCGACGCGCTCGGCCAGCCGCTGAAGGACAAGCGCGAGGGCCGCTTGATCGTGCCGCGCGCGCTGTCGGGATTGCAGCTCGTCGCCGAAGGCTGGGACCAGGTCGACGACAATCTGCCGCGGCGGCGGCTGGGGCTGTATGCCGTCGGCTATCAATGGCTCGACGCGCAAGGCAAACCGCTGCCGGGCTATGAAACGCCGCGCATGAACATCGAGTTCGACCGCTTGCCGCCGGACGATGCGACCCAGACGATCTACGCGCCGGGCAGCGGCATCACCGTGCATGGCAGCGCGGTGACGCGCTTTCGTTATGTGCTCAGCAACACCGTGCGCGGCGGGCGGGTCAGCGAAGGGCTGTGGCTGCCGAGCGAATTCGCCGCGGGCGACTACACCTTGCGGGTGGTGGCGCGCGACTACAGCGGCAACGAGGCGGTGGGGCGGCGGGATCTGGCGATACGGTTGCAGTGATCGGTTTGCGAGTGGGCGTGCGGTAAGCGCAAGAGCAGGATCAAGATGGGTTCCGGCTTTCGCCGGAATGACGATGTCTTGGGAGCCGGCGATGAGGCATCGGGCGGCGCGCCCGATGCTCAGCCCGACAAGGTCCAGGCGAACACGAAGTAGTGGCGGTCGGTCTCGACCAGCGCCGCCACGTCGTTGAACTGCTGGTACATGCGCAGGCCGCGGCGCCAGCCTTCGGGCTCGCGCACGAACGCGGGCAGCGGCGCGCGCAGCATCGCCGCGTACTCGCCGACGATGCGCGCGAACACCGCACGATCGATCGGTTGGCACAGCGCGGCCTCGATGTAGCGGATCTCGCCCGGATGCGCCTGGGCGCCGTCGATGCGCGCGCCGAAGCGTTCGCCGGCGCGCTGCGCGGCGATCCAGAAATGCAGCGGTTCGGCGAACTTCGCGCGTTCGCCGCGGACCACGCCGATGGCCTGGCCCGAGGCCGGCTGGGAGAAATCGCCGGGGCCGAATTCCACGAGGTCCAGCGCGCCCGCGGGCGCCGGCGGCGCCTGGCGCCAGTGTGCGATCAGATGACTGCGGTCGAACATTGCCTACTGCTCTGGTGACGGCTTGCGTTAGCTGCGCCGGATGATCGCATGCCGGCTCCGGCCAGCGCGACCTGGAGGCAAGGCCACGCTTCAGGTTGTGGCCGCGCGGCGGAAAAAAAGCACAGGCGGTCACGTGGGAAACCGGCGATCGGACCGGAAACGCAAAGTCGGCGCGGCAGGGTGTCGTAGCTGCGAGGCGGGAACAGGAGATCCGCCGAAGCATGGCGCTGAAGTCTCTGGATCCCCGCGTTCGCGGGGATGACGGTAGGTGAGGATGCGGCGAGTCCACCCGCGTCGTTCCCGCGAGGGCGAGGACCCGACTCGGTCGAAGCGCGATGCCGAACGCTTTGGACTTCGACTTCGCGAGATGGCGCGGGCAAGAACGCGGCGCCACACCTACGTCGTTCCCGCGACAGCGGGAGCCCAGGGCGTCATCGCAATGGGCTTGCTACGTGCATGCTTGCGAAGTGCGCACGCATGCTCGCCCGGACATCGATCCGGCGAACATCGAAGGATTCCGGCTGTATCGCAACGACGGCGTGGATCGGCGCCGTACCACAACGCCGCTAAGCCACGCCTACCCCATCCGCCGACGCCGCGGCGTTCGCGGCATGAAACGCTGCATGCGCCCGCGCCCCCTGTCGTCGCCCGCGTCGCGGCCTTACTGTCGTTGTCGCCGCAGCGCCGTCCCCGCCCCTGCCCGAGGAAATCCGCATGACCGCTTCGACCGTCCCCAGCGTCCACGCCCGCGGCGAAGCCGCGCCCTATGCGGTGAGCTTCGTCGACGACGGCGAGCACCGCTGGCAGGCCGACGAACCGGCCGAAGTCGGCGGCGGCGACCGCGCGCCCTCGCCCGAGCGCCTGCTGCTGTCGAGCCTGGGCGCCTGCACCGCGATCACCGTGCGCATGTACGCCGAACGCAAGCAGTGGCCGCTGGCCCAGGTGGAAGTGACGCTGCGCTTCAATCCCGCCGGCAAGCCCGCCGCCGGCACCGACATCGAACGCCATATCGTCCTGCGCGGCGAACTCAGCGAAGAACAGCGCGAGCGCTTGTTGCAGATCGCCAACGCCTGCCCGATCCACAAGGTGCTGAGCGGCGAGGTGCGCATCGCCACGGCGCTGGAAGCAGGCGCGCAGGCGTGAGCCGCGGCTGACGCGGCGCGGGCCCGCGCTGGAAGGCGGGAGCGATCAGCCCCGATGGCGTTCGAGGACCGGCCGGCGGCCGCGCCATTGCCCGCTCAGCGGCACTGGTACTCGTCGGCCGAGTAGTCGCTTTCGATGCCGCGGTCGTCGGCGCTGCCGTCCTGGGCGTCGACCACCCGGCGGAAGATCACGTAAGCCACCGCGTGGGTGCCGGCGACGCAGGGGCGCGGCAGGTCGTTGGGAGCGTAGAAGTTCTCGCTCGCCGACACGCCCTGGCCGTTGAGGGCATAACCGGCGAAACGGCACGAGGACGGGTACTGGTAGCCCAGCACGCACACGCCGGTGGCTTCGACCGCGTCGGCCGCCGCCATCGCCGCGTTGAAGTTGGCGGCCCAGCCGGTACCCGGGTCGGCGATGCAATCGCCCGAGGCCAGCGGCGTGGCGCCGCCCTGGCAGCCGTTGGAGCCGTTGCCGCCGAGCGGACCTTCGCTGAAGTACTGGTAGCGCCCGCTGTGGACCCAATCGGCCGCGGCCGCCGGCAACGCCGCGCCGGCCAGCGCCAGGCCCCACAACGCCGCGATCGCCGCGACCCGACCCGACTTGCGCATGTTCATCCTTGCCGCTCCTGTCGTATGAATGCGCGGCGAGGCATCGCCGGCGCAAGCGGCGCGAGGATAACGCAGGCATGCGAACGGCAGATTGCAGTTTCGGGCCGTCCGCTCATCTTCCGATCGGCTTCGCCGCGGCGGCCCGACGCCGCGCACACTCGCGACGCGCGCGGTGCACGGCGCCCGCGCGAGCGCATTCAGTCTTCGTCGCGCAGGCGCTCGCCGGGCAGCAGCGGCAGCCGGCCGCCGTCGAGCGCGCCGCGGCTGAAGCGGCCGTCCTCGACCAGCAGGATCTCGCCGCTCTCGCCGTTCTTGAGCCCGCTGTCCACGCCGATCACCCGGCCGTCGAAGTAGCTGGCGATGTGGTGGTGGGTGGTGTGGCCGACGACGATGCGCGAGACGCCGAGCCGGGCCGCGATCGCATCGACCTGCTCGCGTTGCAGCGCGGGGTCGGTGAAATAGCCGCGGTACCAGATCGGGCTGGTCTTGCCGTTGTACAGCGGCGACAACCGCGGATCGTCCTGCCACACCGCCTTGGGCGTGCCGAGCGAGGCGCGGTAGAGGGCGTTGCCGCGCTCGATGTCGCCGTCACCGGCGAGGTAGTCGGGCGAGATGCCGCCGTGCACGAACAGCAGGCCGCCGACCCGGGCGATGGCCGGACGGGTGCGCAGCCATTGGCCGAGCACGCTGTCGGGCCCGTACAACTGCGGGTACGTCTCGCCCAGCGCCGCGGCGCTGCGCTGGTAACCGGGATTGACGTAGCGCAGGTCGCCGCCGAGCGCCATCGCCTCGTGGTTGCCGATCAGGTAGTGCACGCCGCCGCCGGCCTCGCGCGCCTGCTGTTCCAGCGAATACAGCAACCACAGCGCCTGGTTGACCTTGGAGCCGCGGTCGAACACGTCGCCGACCACGACCAGATGGCCGCGGCCGTAGCGCCAGCGCAGATCGCGGCCGACGATGCCGTGGGCCTGCAGCAGCCGCACCAGCAAGTCGTACTGGCCGTGCACGTCCGACAGCGCCGCGATCCGCGTCGCCGCGGCGTCCGCCGCATCGGCCGGCGGCTGCGCCGGCGCGCGCACCAGGATCGGCCGCTCGAAACTGCAGCGCGGCGGTACCCGCACCGGCCAGCGCGCGGCCGGGTAGCGGCGCTCCAGCACCTTGCCGGCGCAGACCCAGCGGGCGATGAGTTCGCCGTCGCCGTAGCGGATGTAGGGGCCGTCGTCGAACGCGGCTTCGGCCGCGGGCGGCGGCGGCGCGGCG
The DNA here is from genome assembly GCF_023617245.1 of Lysobacter enzymogenes. NCBI lineage: Bacteria > Pseudomonadati > Pseudomonadota > Gammaproteobacteria > Lysobacterales > Lysobacteraceae > Lysobacter > Lysobacter enzymogenes. The sequence continues at coordinate 992,043 of NZ_CP067396.1, read as the reverse complement.
GCGGCCGGCGTGGCGGCGAAGGCGCTGCCCAGGCATGCGGCGTACAGGGCCAGACCCAGGCTCCAGGGGCGCAAGGCGAATGCGTTCAAGGCGGCTCCCGAAGCTCGAGGGATGGTGGGGGAGCTTGGCGCTTGCGTAAGGCGCGGGCAAGCGGCGGGGTTTGCGGCGGGTGGCGGGATGCGCGGGGTGGTGATGGGTTCCGCGGTTCGGACGTGGGTTGCGGGGCTGGGTAAAGCAAAAGCAACGTCAAAATGGGTTCCGGCTTTCGCCGGAATGACGGGAGGTGGAGGCGAAATTTCCACCTCGGCAATGAAGTGGAGGCAAAACCCCACCCCGTCATTCCGGCGAAAGCCGGAACCCATTTTGACGTTGCTCCCGCTCTTCAACGCGCCCCGCCCCCAAAAAAAACGGGGCTCCGAAGAGCCCCGTCCGGGTCGAACTCAGGATCGCAGCCGCCGGCCGACGCCGGCGCGCGCGATCACGGCCACTTGAGGTTCAGCGACACGCCGACCACGCGCGGCTCGTTGTACACCGCCGCCATGTAGTTCTCGATCACGCCCTTGAGGTTCTTCTCGTTGGTGATGTTGCGCGCGAACAGCGCCACTTCGTAGGCGCCGTAACCGCCGGTGTAGCCGACCTGCAGGCCGCCCTCGAAGTTGCCGCGCGAGTTGAACTCCTTGGAGTCGTACAGCACGAAGCTGGTGTAGCCCTGCTTGTTCCAGTCGGTGGCGACGAAGAACGCGCCCGCGTCGCTGACCGGGATGTCGTAGCGCGCGCCGAGGCTGAGGTTGTACTTGGGCGCGTTCGGCAGCGGGTTGCCGTCGATCTGGGCGAACACGTTGGAGCCGATCTTGATGGTCGGATCGTTGACCGTGCACACCACCTGGCCGTTGAGGCCGCAGACCTGGGCGTAGACGCGCTTGTCCTGGATCTCGCTGTGCAGCCAGCTGGCGCCGGCGGTGATCGACAGGTTCGGGATCGGGCGCCAGTCCAGGTCGGCCTCGACGCCGTAGGCGCGGGCCTTGTCGGCGTTGAACAGCACGCCGTTGCCGTTGGAGTCGTTGCCGTTGAGCTGGATGTCGTCGACGGTGTAGGTGAACGCGGCGGCGTTCAGGCGCAGGCGGTTGTCGAACAGGCTCGACTTCACGCCGGCTTCCCACGACAGGATGGTTTCCGAATCGGCGGTGGTGAAGTCGGCGTTGAACACCGCCGAGCGGCCCTGGATGGTCGGGCCGCGGAAGCCGCGGGCGACGCGGCCGTAGACGCTGACCTGCGGGGTGATCTCGTACATCGCGCTGAGGTCCCAGCTCGGCGTGGTGTCGGCCATCTCCACGTCGCGGCGGCCCTTGTAGGTGGACACGCCGGCGACCGTGTCGGCGGTCTTGAGCAGGCGCGTGCGCTTGCTGTCGCGGGTCTCGCGCACGCCGGCGGTGACGGTGAACTTGTCGCCGAACTTGTAGCTCAGCTGGCCGAACGCGGCCCACGAGGTGTTGCTGTTGCGCAGGCGCACCCAGTTGTTGGGGTTGCGCGCGTTGCCGCTGAGGAACCAGGCGCGCTGATAGAAGTCGGTGGTGTCGCGGCCGTCGAAGTAGAACGCGCCGAGCTGCCACTGCAGCGCGGCTTCGCTCTCGCTGGCCAGGCGGATTTCCTGGGTCAGCTGGTCGAGGTCGCGGACCTGGCCCATCGACTGGCCGTAGCCGTTGGGCTGGCCGTTGAACGGATAGTCGGCCGCGGCGCCGCCGTCGGTGTCGCCGCGGCTGTAGCCGGAGGTGGTCTCGTAGGCGCTGATCGAGGTCAGCGACATCTCGTTGAAGCGCCAGGTCGCCTTCACCGAGCCGCCGTAGGTCTTGTAGGCCTGCGGGTTGTCGCCGGCTTCGTCGTAGGCGACCTTGTCGCGCGCGCCGAACACTTCGTTGGAACCCTTGCGCAGTGCGTTGCGCAGGAACAGGGTCGAGGTGCCGTCGTAGTCGCGGGCGTGGGCCGAGGCCAGCAGCGAGAAGTTCTCGCTCGGCTCGAGCAGGAACTGCACGCGCAGGTTGCGGTCGTCGTAGCCGCCCATCGCGTCGTTCTTCGGCGACACGGTGCCGTCGGCGCTGGCGCCGCGGTAGGTGTTGTCGACCCAGTCGTCGCGGTGCTGGTACAGGGCCGAGACGCGGAACGACAGCACGTCGTTGATCGGGCCGCCGACGCCGCCGTCGAGCGAGACGGTGTTGTAGCTGCCGTAGCTGGCGCTGAGGCGGCCGGAGTAGTCCTGGCTCGGCTTGATGCTGTCGAACTTGACGATGCCGGCGGTGGTGTTGCGGCCGAACAGCGAGCCCTGCGGGCCGCGCAGCACTTCGACCTGGTCGACGTCGAACACCGGGTTGGACTTGAGCACGACGTGCTCGAGCACGACGTCGTCCTGGATGATCGACACCGGCTGCGAGGCGCCGAGGTAGAAGTCGATGTTGCCCAGGCCGCGGATGTAGAAGCGCGGGAAGATGCGGCCGGTGGTGGTCTCGGCGTAGAAGCTGGGGACCTTGCCCGACAGCGCCAGCAGGGTGTCGTCGCCGCCGGCGGTGAAGGCGCGCATCGCATCGCCCTGGACCACGCCGACCGAGACCGGCACGTCCTGCAGGTTCTGCTCGCGGCGCTCGGCGGTGACGGTGATGGCGTCGAGCTGGGTGGCGTTGGCGTCCGCGGCGCGCGCCGGCGGGGCGTCGGCCTCCGCCGCCTGCTGCGCGGTGGCCGGCAGCGCGGCGCCGAGCAGCAGCAGGCTGGCGACGGCGCTGGCCAGCGCGGTCTTGCGCGCGAGCGGACGACGGGAATGGAGAGCGGCGACGCGGCTGCGCTGCGGCAGGCGTGCGGCGGAAACAACGGACATGGGGGTGGGATCCTTTCGTGGCGCCAGGCTGCGAATGCGTCCGGCTGGCGCGGGGCCGGCAGCGGGGGCGGTATTCTCCGCGCCGCGGCAAGGTATGTCACCTGTGTTTCACGCCAATTTCAGGCCCTGTGCGCGCTGCGGCGCGATCGCCGCGACGATGGCGGCGTGCGGACAAATGCGGCAAAGCCGCGCCTTCGCCGCTGCCACGGCTGCGCTGTGGAGCGGCTTCAGGCCCGATGATTCGCATCACCGTGGGAGGGCCTTCAGGCCCGATGCTTTCCGCTCAAATCGCCGCGCCCTCGAACGCGCCCCCTCCGCCGCTCCCCGCGCTTACTCCCCCGGCACCCACCCACTCTCGCGCAGGAACGCCTTCGCGTCGGGCATTTCCAGTATCCGCGCCAACGCCGCGCGCTTGTCCGCGGCGCGTTCGTAGTAGGCCCTGGAGATGCGGTAGCCGACCCAGTAACCCTGGTCGTAAGGCTCGTCCGATCCCTTGCGGTAATTGAACATCCAGCGGCTGAAGTCGCGGTCGTCCTGTTCGCGCAGGAACGCCTCGCCGACGTCCCGCTCGCGGCCGCGCACGCGCACGGCCAGCCCCGGGTTGGCGACGCCGCCGGCGATCAGCTCGGCGACGAACTCCGCGCCGCCCTCGGTCAGCGACATGCCCAACACGCTCGCGCGCGGGTCGCCGGGTTCCAGGTCCTGGGCGGCGGCGGGCTGCTGGATGTGCGCGTATTCGTGCGCGATCACCCGCACGAAGCGATCTTCGGGATCGGGGTTCATGAAGTCCGCGGCGCACAGCGCCTCCAGCCCGATGGTCACGCCGGCCGGATTGGTGATGCCGACCGGCTTGCCGCGGCCGACCACGATCGCCACCGGCGGAAACTTCGACCGCGGATACAGTTCGCCGAGCGTGCGCAGCGACGCCGCCACCCGCCGCTTCACTCGCGGCAGCAGCTTCATGCATTCGCGTGCGTCGCGGTACATCACCGGATCGGCCGCCATCTGCGCGGCGATGCGCTCGCCGGTGACCCGCCGCAACTGCGCGAATTGCTTCAGGCTGTCGGTGCCTTGGGCGAGATACTCATCCAGTTGCGCCGCGTCCGGTTTGCCGTCGGTCGCGGCGTAGAGCGCATAGAAGCGGTCGACGTCGTCGGTACGGATGTCGGGCTCGACCATGGGCTCGGCGGCGCTCGCCGCGGCGGCGACGGCGAACCAGGCGGCCAGCGCGACGAGGCGCAGACGAAGACGGGAACCGGCTGTGGGCGAAGCGAACGGCGGTTTGCGCATGGGCGGACTCGGGCGACGAAAACGCGGGCAGCGCCGAGTCTGCGCCCGATCGTCGGCCCCGCTCACTGCCGCAAGTCATGACTTTGGGGTGCGTCGCACGCTCACGGAATCGAGGTGCCGATCCGCTCGAAGTCGAACCCGTCGTCGAAATTGAGCCACACCAGGAACGCGCGCCCGACCAGATTGCGTTCGGGCAGGAAGCCCCAATAGCGGCTGTCCTCGCTGTTGTCGCGATTGTCGCCCATGACGAAGTACTGCCCCGCCGGCACCGTCCACTCGCCTTCGGCGAGCAGCGGCTGCGGCAGGTCGCGGCGCAGCAGCACGCGATGGACATGCCGGCCCAGCGTTTCGCTCAGTTCCTGCGCGCCGGTCGCCTCCGCGCCGCTGCCGTGGCCGGTGTAGACGCCGACGGACTGGTACGCCACCGCGGCGCCGTTGATGGTCAGCCGCCCGTCGCGGTACTCGACCCGGTCGCCGGGCAGCCCAACCACGCGCTTGATCAGGTTGACGTCGGCGCGCTGCACCGAGTGGAACACCACCACGTCGCCGCGCTCGGGCGCGCCCAGCGGCAGCACCTTGGTGTTGCTGATCGGCAGGCGCAGGCCGTAGACGAACTTGTTGGTCAGCACGAAATCGCCGGTCAGCAGGGTCGGCATCATCGAATTCGACGGAATCCGGAACGGCTCGGCGACGAAGCTGCGCAGCACCAGCACCACCAGCAGCACCGGGAAGAACGCCTTGGAGTAATCCACGACCCAGGGCTCTTCGCCTTCGTCGAGCAGGCCCGCGCGCGCGGCGCGGCGCTTGGCCAGCCAGTGCTTGTCGAGCAGCCACACCAGCCCGGTGAAGGCGGTGAGCGAAACCAGCGCGATTTCGAACCAGCGCATCGATTACTCCATGGTCGTCGGACTTTGGCATCCTGCCGCCGCCGCGCGCGGCGGTCGGCGTCCTGGCGAGTGTGCGCCGTTCGCGCCGGGCGACGCCTGCCACAAGTCACGGTCGGCGCGACCTCGTACAGGCTCGCGCGCGCCACGCAAAAATCGCGCTGCGGCGGCCATCGGCGCCGGTTTCATTCGCGCACGAAGCCTTCGCTCCAGCCGCCGTCCGAGTCCTGATCCAGCCGATAGGCCTGGATGTAGAAACCGTCGCCGTCGCCGTCGCTCACGATCTCAGCGTATTCGCGGAAACCCGGCTGCCGGCCGAAGCGCTGCGCGGCGCGATGCGCGAGCTGCCGCGAACTGTAGACGCCGAGCAGCTTGGATTCTTCGTCGCCGTCGCAGGCGCGGTACAGATGTTGCAGCACGAACACTTCGCTCATCGCATCGCCCTCATCGATCCATTGCTGCGGCGCGGTCCGCGGCCGTCGCCGTCCTTGACGATACCGCGCGGGTGCATAGCGATCACAGTTTTCCGCCGCTTCGGCGCGAACGCACTGTAAGTTTTCTTGCCGCGCCGCACCATTTATGGACAAACGCTTTCGACCTGCGCGAGGATGCGGACGCGGCGTTTTCCCGGATCGGACGATGCGTCCGCAACCGCGCGAAAGCGCCGCGATGCTCAAGGAAGTCGCAGACCGATGTCCGGCAAGGAAGCGCTGTGTGCGTGTTGGACAGCCTCCGTCCGCCGGGCTTTTCCGATACCACAACCGAAGGAGTGGCGACATGCAAAACGACGACCATGTGTCCGACTGGCTCAACGGCGCGGACAGCGTCGACGGCCTCAGCAATCCCGCCGGCCCGCTGTACATCGAAGGCGCCGCGGCGACCGAGGACGCGCTGACGTCCCCGAACGAAGCCAATATGTTCTCGACCCGCACCGCGATCACCTGCATCGGCGCCGCCTGCTGCTTCTGCGCCTGAGTTTCTCCGCGACAACGGCGCGCAGCCGAGCCTGGCTGCGCGCCGCCCGGCAATCCCGGGCCCTCGCGCCGGCGCGGCGCGGGCGCTCCCGCTCATGGACGACACGATGACCGATGCAGGCTCCGCTGGCGGCTTCGCGCCGATCGTCGAACATTTCTGCGCCGCCGCGCGCGCGCGGCTCGCCGCGACCCTGGCGCAGCTGTCGCCGGCCATCGACGGCGAAGAGGCCGCGCGCATCCACGCCGCCGCGGTCGAGGCGCTGCACGGAAACGCGCGCCTCAAGCTCAACCGCGTGCTGCTGCTGGAGTTGTATGCGGCCAAGAGCGCCGGCGAACTCGGCGACGGCGACGATGCCGCGCGTTTCGAGCGGTTCGTCGACCGCTGCCGGCACGACGACTTCGGCCGCCACCTCGACCGCCGCTACCCGAACCTGCGCGCGCGGCTGACGCGGGTGCTGGACGAACAATGCGGCGGAACGGCGACCTTGATCGGGCGCCTGGCGCGCGACCGCGAATCGCTGGCGGCGCTGTTCGGCCGCCCCGCCGGACGGCTGACCGGAATCTCGCTCGGCCTGGGCGATCTGCACGCGCACGGGCAAGCGGTGGCGCGGCTGTCGTTCGCAGGCGGCCAGGTCATGTACAAACCGCGCTCGCTGCGCATCGACGCGGCGCTCGACGGGTTTCTCGAACATTTGTTTCCGTCCGATCCGCAACGCATCCGCGTGCCCGCGGTGATCGACCGCGGCGACTACGGCTGGGCCGCGCATGTCGCCCACCGCTATTGCGACGGCGACGACGAACTGCGCCGTTTCTACCGCGGCCTGGGCCAGTGGCTGGCGGTGCTGCGCCTGCTCGGCGGCACCGACATCCATCTGGAAAACCTGATCGCCGTCGGCCCGACGCCGGTGGTGGTCGACGTCGAAAGCCTGTTCGCAACGGCCCATGGCACGGCGCCGTCGGGATACGGCGACGCCCACGACCTCGCGCGCGAGCTGATCCGCACCTCGGTGCTGCGCACCGGCATCGTGCCTTCGCGCGCGCCGACGCTCGGCTTCGACAAGGTCGACCTGTCCGCCGCCGGCGCCCTGCCCGGCGAGCAGCCGCGCGTGCTGGCGCCGGTGATCGCGCGCGAGGGCACCACCGACGCGCACCTGGAAATCATCAGCGTCGATGTCAGCCCGGCGCAGAACCACCCGAGCCCGCGGCCCGAGCTGTCGCGCTACTGGGACGGCATCAGCGATGCGTTCCTGGAAACCAGCGCGCGCCTGCGCGAACTCGACGCGCAAGCGGCGCTCGCGCCGCTCATGCGCGGATTCGTCGGCTGCGGCGTGCGCGACATCCGCCGCGCCACCAAGGCCTACTTCGAGATCGGCCGCATGCTCTGGCATCCGGCGTCGCTGCACGACCAAGCCAAGGCGGTCGAACGCGCCCGCGACCTGTTCGTGCGCAACGCCGCGGTCATGCCCGCCGCGCCGTCGTCGATGCACGAGATCGACCGCGAAATCGACGACCTGCTGCACGCCGACATCCCGGTATTCGCCTCCGCATTGACGCCCGAGCGGGTCGATGCGGCGCTCGGCAGTTGGCGCGCGATGCGCGTGGATCTGGAAGAAATGACGATCCGCAGCGCGCTGGTGGTGACCGAGCTGAACCATCGCGCCAACGCGTCCGCGAACGCGCCGCCGGACGACGGGCAGCCGCGCTACGGCGCGCGCCGGCCGCACGCCGAAGACCTCGAACCGCGCCGGCGCGCGCTGGCCGCGCAGGCGGTCCAGCGCCTGCTGGGCCTGGCGGTGTACGGCGAGGACCGCTCCGCGACCTGGATCACCCCGGGCGCGAGCAGCACCGGCTGGCACGTGCATCCGCTGCAATCGGACCTCTATTCCGGACTCGGCGGCGTCGCCGTCGCGCTGGCCGGCTACCGCCGCGAGGTCGCGCACGGCCGCGCCGACCCCGTCGCCGGCGTCGACGACGCCATCGACGGCGCGCTGCGCGTGCTCGCGCGGATGACCGCCGAACGCCTGGACAGCGCCGGCGGCTTCAGCGGTTACGGCAGCCGCATCTGGTCGTGGCTGCGGCTGCACGATCTGCTGCAACGCCCCGACCTGCTCGAGCACGCGCTGGTCTACGCCGGCAAGCTCGAGGCCGAAGGTTTCGACGCCGACCGTTCGCTCGACCTCATCGACGGCAGCAGCGGCGCGATCGTGCCGCTGCTCGGGCTCGCCGAACGCAGCGGCGATCCGCGCTGGCTGGAACTGGCGGCGCGCGCGGGCCGGCATCTGGAGGCGACCGCCATCGTCGACGAGCGCGGCGCGCGCTGGCCCGCGGCGGCGTTCGCCGAGCCGGTCGCCGGCTTCGCCCACGGCGCCGCGGGCATCGCCTGGGCGCTGACCCGGCTGGCGCTCGCCGGCGCCGGCAGCGCCGCGGACCGCGAACGCTGGAACGCGCTGGCTGCGGCCGGCTTCGCGTTCCAGGACCGCGCGTTCGACGCAGCCGCCGGCAACTGGCGCGAACCCGCCTCCGGCCGCGCCGACATCCATACCTGGTGCGGCGGCAGCGTCGGCATCGGCCTGGCCGCGGCCGATCTCTACGCGCGCACCAGGACGCCGCGGCACCTGCGCGACCTGCGCCGCGCCGTCGCCGCGTCGCGCGGCCATTGGGGGCTCTCGCACACGCTTTGCCACGGCGACTTCTCGCTGTGGGAGCTGCTGGCCCGCGCCGCGGCGCTCGATCCGGACATGCCGGCGGACGACGGCGCCGACGCGACCGCGCAGATCGTCTCGGCGATGGAAGAGCACCACGGCATGGTCGGCGGCATGACCCGCGAAGCCTTCACTCCCGGCCTGATGACCGGGCTGGCCGGCGCGATCCACGGCCTCGCCGGCATGCACCCGCACGGCCGGTCGATGTCGCCGCTGCTGCTGGAGTGCGGCTGAGGCCGGGCCTCAAGGCGCCGTTTCGGCAGCCGCAATCCCCGGCACGCCGCGCCGGATCGCGCGCGAATAAGCGTCCGCGTCCGCCGCGTCGGCCGGGATCGAACGGGCGCGCGGATTGACGTAGCCGCGCTCGTGCAATTGCGCATAGCTGTATCCCGGCGTCAGCCCGCCCTGGTCGTAGACGTATTCGGCGAAGTGGCCGGCCGCCAGCAAGCGATAGTCCAGCGGCAGGTCCGGGACGACGTGGCGGGCGATCTCGAACACCACCGTGGTGCAGTTGCTGGTCAGGGTGTTGTAGAAGGACGGCGCGCGCCGCAGCGCGTCGGCCTTGGCGAGGAAACCCAGGAACATCGGCCGCAGCGTTCGCGGCGGAACGTTCAGCCGATACAGGTACACGTCCTCGCCGCGCGCGTTGCTGCGGGTGCGCACGATGTCGCGCTCGTCGGCGGCCACCAGCACCTGCTCGAAGCGGCGGAAGAAGCCGCCCAGCGCGGAGAAGCTTTCGCCGCGCTGCTTGCGGATCTCCAGCGAGAACACCAGCCGCTGGCCGTCGTCGAAGCCGAACGACACCAGCGTGTGGGCGATGTCCGGCCCCATCCAGTACGACAGCACGAGGTCGGCCGAGGACAGGCGCGAGAGATCGTATTCGCGGGTCTCCCAGCGCGGCGTGTAGTCGCTTTCGCTGCGCCATTGGAAATTGCGCACGTTGTGCAGCACCACGCGGTCGCCGCGCACCTGGGCATCGAACTGGCGGGCGACGTCGTCGGCCCAGTCGCGGTCCTGCGAGGGCGCGATCGCGGACCACCAGGCCAGCAACGCGGCGAAGCCGGCCGCGAACGCGATCAGCGCCGGCCGCCGCGCCGCACCGCGGTGCCGCCACGGCAAGGCCACGCAGGCGGCCACGCCGAGCAGGCACCACAACACGATGAGGCCGTTGCGAAGCAGCGCCGCGCCCGGGAACTGGAACGCGATCAGTCCCGCGCCCCAGGCCGCGACCGCGAGGATCGCCAACGCCGCCAGTCCCACTGCTGCGATGCGCAGCCACCGCCTGCCCGCGCTGGGCGCCGGCGGGATATCTTCAGCGGGCATGGCCGACTCCTTGCGTGCGGGCGAATCCGGTCCGCTACTTTACGCCGGCGGCCGAGCCGACGGCATGCCGCGCCGGTCCGGTGTCCGAGTCGGCCGTTCGGCCGGCCGCGTCTTGCGCGGCAATGTGAGCGATCGTTCCTGTTCCCCTCGCGCAGGCCGGACAAGCAACCCTCCGCGCGAATCGCCGCGGCGCGCGCCCGCGTCCGCCGGGATCGAAAGCGCCCCGCGCAGACGCGGGACGCTTTCGAGAACGCATGGCCTCATCGGCGAAGGGACGGTGTCAGGGGTACACCGCGCACCGCCGATGGACGGACTCATGCGCATTGCGGCCGCAGCCGGCCGTAGCGGTTACGGCGCGTAGCAGATGCCGCCGCCGATCGGGCAGACCTTTTCCAGGATCCACTTGTTGCCCGTACACCGGTAGTAGTAGCGCCAATTGCCGTGGACGGCGGTTTCCGATTTTCCGTTGGGGCTGCAGCTCTGCCCCGGCACGGGCTCCGCGCTGGCAACGCCGCCGATCGCCACACCGATCGCGAACAGTGCGGCGGCCATTACTTTCATCGTCGTTCGATGCATGAACTGTTTACTCCATGACGTGATGTCGCTGGAATCGCGCTCGCCCACCGGCGAATGCGCAGCCTGCGGCTCGCGGCCGCACGACGGGAACGGACATCCAGCGGTTCTGCCCGCTTCCGGCTTCGGCGCTCCGGGCTGCCGACGCAATGCGTGAAGCGCAACCCGATGCAATCGCTCGGATGTATCGATACCCGATATTTCGCGCGGTGTCCGAGCGCAGGCGATGGGCGTTGTATTTGAACTGTGTGTTTCCTCGCAGTTCTCCAGATGCATGCGCATCGATGTTGCACCGCGAGATCGTATGCGCCGCGCGACCGCCGCAGGCATCGGCGTTGTCGCGCCCGGTGCACGGGCACCGGTCGCCGACGCCATGAATCCGTCGGCCGGCGCGCATCCACGATGAGCAAAATCCATGCCTGATAATCAGTTCGTATGCGCACGTTACGTTGCCTGCGGGTGAGTGCGCGGAACGAAAAATGCGCAGGCCGCTGTCGCGGGCGAAAGCGGAGGTGGGGGGAGCATCCAAGCAACGCGTTTCTAAGCGAGGGGGAAGCGGCTTCCTTCAGGCGCAAGCCATTCATATTCGTTGGAAACGGAGATCATTCGATGAAACTGTTCCCTGTGCTCGCAGGCGTTGCGCTGCTGGCGGCCTCTTCGGCGGCGTCGGCGTACGACGGTACGATCCACTTCGAAGGCTCGGTGATCGCGCCGACCTGCGTGCTCACCAACGGGCCGTCGCCGGCCGACATCCGGGTCAAGCTGCCCGCGGTGGCGGTATCGGCGCTGTCGGCCGCCGGCGAAGTCGCCGGCCGCACGCCCTTCATCATCCGCGTCGCCGATTGCGACGCCAGCACCACGCTGGTCCAGACCTTCTTCGAGCCGGGTCCGACCATCAACACCAGCAACAACAACCTGACCCTGGAAGGCGGCACCGGCACCGCCGCCAACGTCGAGCTGCAGGTGCTCAACGCCGACTTCTCGCAGGTGCTGCTCGGCAACCCGCTGGCGCTGCAGAACAGCCAGCAGGTCGCGGTCGAGACCGGCGGCGCCGCGCTGCGCTATTACGCGCAGTACTACGCCACCGGCGCCGCCAGCGCCGGCTCGGCGAACAGCAGCGTCACCTTCACCATGATCTACCAGTGACACGTCCGGCGATGCGTCGCCGCGGCTGAACCCGTTCCAGCGATCCGCACGCGCGGACCGCGCGTCCGCGGCGAAGGCCGCGGATGCGAAAGGCACAGCGCGTTCGCGACATCTCTCATGACATTTTCAAGGAGTTGGCGGCATGCGACACCCTATCGATAAGAAAACCACGCTGAGCCTGGCCTTGCTGGCCATCGCCTGCAGCGGCGCCGCGCAGGCGCAGGCGCAGCAGGGCGATCCGCTGTATCGCTACCAGTGGCATCTGATGAATTACGGCCAGAGCGTGCTCGGCGATTCCAAGCCGGCGTTCGCGGTCGACCTGGGCATCGACGACCTGCACGACTACAACGTCCGCGGCAAGGGCGTGGTCGTCGGGGTGCTCGACGAAGGCGTGGAAATCGCCCATCCGGACCTCGCGGCCAACATGGTCCCGAACGGTTCCAGGAACTTCGATCCCGGCCGCCCGCTGCACGATCCGACCCCGACCAGTCCCGGCGGCTCGCACGGCACCGCCGTGGCCGGCATCATCGGCGCGGTCGGCTGGAACGGCATCGGCGTGCGCGGCGTGGCGCCGGCGGCGAGGCTCAAGAGCTTCAACGGCTTCGGCGAATCCGGCGGCCTGTCGGAGGACAAGATCGTCTACTCGTGGTGGGACGGCGCCGAATCCAAGGACGTGGCCGTGTCCAACAACAGCTGGGGCGGCTCGCCGGCGTTCGTGCTCGGCCTCACCCAGGACCAGGTCGCGGCGTACGAGCGTCCGATGTCGGCCACCCGCAACGGATTGGGCACGGTCTACGTCAAGGCCGCGGGCAACGGCTACGCCAGCGTGCCCTTCTTCGGATTCAACATGTGCGGCCAGGACGTCATCGATTACAACGTCGGCTGCAGCCAGACCGGCCTGGACCAGCGCAACAACCTATTCAACGTGATCACCGTGGCCGCGGTCAATGCGGCCGGCAAGCGCTCCAGCTACTCGTCGCCCGGCGCCGCGCTGTGGGTGTCCGGGCTCGGCGGCGAGTACGGCCACCAGCGCAAGTACTCCAACGTCGCCGGCGCGACCCGCGTCGATCCGGCCATCGTCACCACCGACCTGACCGGCTGCGCGAAGGGCTTCAACAACTACTTGCCCAAGAACGCGTGGAACCTGGAACGGGTCAACGACCTGGATTCGGCTCAGTCGACCATCGACGACAGCTGCAACTACACCGGCATGATGAACGGCACCTCGGCCGCCTCGCCGACCGTCGCCGGCGTGACCGCGCTGGTGCTGCAGGCCAATCCCAAGCTGAGCTTCCGCGATGTGAAGTACATCCTGGCGGCCACCGCGCGCAAGGTCGATCCGGGCCAGCCCGCGGTCAAGCATCCCAACGGGACCTTGCTGGTGCCCGGCTGGGTCACCAATGCTGCCGGACGCCCCTTCAGCAACTGGTACGGCTACGGTCTGGTGGATGCGACCGCCGCGGTGACCAGGGCGGGGACGTTCAAGCCGCTGCCCGCGCTCGTCGACAGCGGCTGGCAGCAGGTGCAGCCGGCCAGCGCGCCGGCCATCGGCTCGCCCGCGGCGCCGGCGACGCTGAAGATTTCCATCGCCAGCGCGGTGCGCAAGGTGGAGAGCATCCAGCTGGGTTGGACGACCGACTACGCCATCACCAGCGGCGCGCCGCTGCCCTTGCAGTTCGTGCTGATCTCGCCGAGCGGCACGCGCAGCCACGTGATGCCGGCCATGAGCTACGGCTCCGGCGATCTTTTCTCGCCGGGCTATTCGATCCCGTTCATCGCCAGCAACGCCTTCCTCGACGAGCCGGGCCAAGGGGTCTGGACCCTGGAGGTCGCGGACGTTCCGCTCGCCGACGCGGCCTCCAAGGGCGCGCTCCAATCCTTCAAAATCCGCGTTCTGGGGCATTGATCATGAAGAACTCCATCCTCTATCTGTCGTTGTTGGGCGCGATGCTGGCCGCGCCGGCCATCGCCCAGACCCTGCCGACGGCCAAGGCCCTGCAGCAATCGGCCACCGGCGAATCGTTCACCGTCGGCCAGATGCGCTTTCGCGTCGTGCCCGATGCCGTACTCGAACCGTCCGCCGCCAAGGCCCAGGCGACCCCGGCCATCGGCAAGGCCAATGCGCGCCAGCAGCCGGCGATCGGCAAGTACACCGTCAAACTGGGAGCGGCGAAGTCGGCCGCCGCCGTCGCCACCGGCGGCGATGCGCGCATGGCCGTGGCGATGTCCGACAGCGGCGTGCCGGTCGTGGTGACCTCGTCGCTGGACGTCTATGTCAGCCACATCGGCGCGCTGAACGAGGCGGTGCGCGACACCGGCGGAAAGCTGAAGTACTCCTCCGCGCTCGGCGGCAACGGCGTGATCGAGTACGCCAGCGTCGCGCAGGCGTTGCAGGCGATGCAGAAGCTGTCCGCCATCGCCGGCGTCAAGAGCGCCTCGCCGCGCCTGATCCGCGAGGAATTCGTTCTCTACTGACCGCGTTGCCCGCCCCCGCCGGACGCTGTTCCGGCGGGGGCGATCGCCGGCCGCTACCAGGCCTGCGGCCAGGGCCGCGCGGCGGCCGCCGCGAAACCGGCGTTGACTTCGCGGGCATGCTCGCGCAAGCGCGCGCGCAGCGTTGCCGGAATCGCCATCGACGCCTTGCCGGAGTGCAGGCGCGAGGCGGCGGGATTGAGCTTGCGGCGCAGGTGTTCCGGCAGCTCGCGCAACTGCTTCATCGCCGTCATGCGCACGGCTTCGCGCGCGCGCCGGGCATCGAAGCTGACCGCGGCATCGGGGTCGATCCCCAGCCACTGCGCGAGGTCGCGAAAGCCGGCTTCCGGCGCGCGATAGAACTCGTCGAACAGCGCCACGCGCATGCGCTCGCCGGGGAAGCATGCGCGCCAGCGCGCCAGCGGCGTGGCGAAGTCCATCAGCTGCAGGTAATGCAGGCCGAACGGGAAATAGCTCGTGGCGAAGCGGGTCTGCCCGGCGCGCAACAAGGCCGATTCCGGATCGGTCTCGGCTTCGTTGCCGGTGCGCAGGTACAGCTCGTACAGGCTGATCGCCATGTCCGCGGGGTTGCGCAGCAACACCACGATGCGCGCGTCCGGATGGTGCCGCGCGATCCGCACCGGCGCTTCGCGGCTGTACAAGTACCAGACCGAGGCTTCGGCGCGAATCCGCTGATCGCCGGCCGCGGCGAACAGCCGCGCATAGTCGTCGGGATCGGACACCGTATGCGGCTGCGCGGGCAGGTCCGGCGCGTGGAAATGCGGCTCCTTCAGCACCGAGGCGTACACGTCCGGGTGCTGCTTCAACGCGGCGAACAGCGAGGTCGTTCCGCAGCGCGGCGCGCCGACGACGAACAGATTGGGCGAGTTCACCACGGGAACAGCGCCTTGTCCTTGTAGAACCGTCCGGTCTCGCCGCCGCCGTCGAGCGCGAGCCACAGGATCGTGTCGGCGCCTTCCTCCGGCGAGCGCGGCGCGGCGATGCCGCCCAGTTTCGTGCGCACCCAGCCAGGAGTCATGCAGTTGACGCGGATGCCGCTGTCGGCGAGTTCCGCCGCCATCGCCTGGGTCAGCACGTTCAATGCCGACTTGGAACTGCGATAGCCCAGGTTGTTGCCTTCGATCCGGGTGGAACTGCCGTGTCCGCTGGAGACATTGATGATGTGGGCCTGCGGCCGGCCGCGCATCAGCGGCAGCGCCAACTGGCTCAGGCGCCAGGGGCCGAAGAAATTGACGTCGAAGGTCGCCCGGGCCTGCGCCAGGCTCTCATCGCTGGGCTTGTCGCGCACGCCTACGGACATGCCGGCGTTGTTGACGAGCAGATCGAGGTGGCCGTGCGCCTCGGCGATGGCGCCGACCGCCGCGGTCATCGACGCGTCGCTGCACACGTCCAGCCGGATCGGCTCGACGCCGGCGAGCCCGCGGCGCTTGATCGCCGCGCGCCCTTCGTCGAGGTCGCGGCAGCCCATGTACACCCGGACGCCGCGCCGCGCGAAGCCTTCGCACACGGCCAGGCCGATGCCGCGATTGCCGCCGGTGACCAGGGCGATGCGGGTGTCGTCGTTGGCGTCGGTCATGCGGTCACCGCCCGGTACTCGGGGAAACGATTGAAAAGGAAACTTTCCTTGCGCAGGACGAAATCGCGCAGCGCTTCGTCGAAGTAGTCGTCGGCATCGGCGCGCTCGCGGGTCTCGTGCGCCTGTTCGGGCAGCACCCGTTCATGCATGCGTACCGCCTCCGCCTGCGCGGCACCGACCCCGAAGCGGGCGAGCAGGTCGGCCAGGCCGTCGTTCAAGGTTTCCGTCTTCAGAAACTCGACCGGATATTCGTACGGTTCCGCGCGGCCGCGTTGCAGCACTTGTTCGGTGAGGCCGGCGAAGGCCTGGCGGGAGTCGCGGCAGTAGAAGCGCACGAACTGCTCGGTGTGCCAGCCCGGCGCCAGCGCCGGCGGCAAGCGCGGCGTTTCGTAGCCGGTGGCGACGCCGCGGTGGACGTTGACGAAGAACCGGTTGGCGATCTTCACGAAGTCGGCGAAGCCGACATCCGGATAGCGCGGGAAATCCTCGCGGATCGCGGCGGGATCGCAGTATTCCTGCGGCTGCGTCCGCCACCAGCCGTAGTGATACTGCGACACGTAGCGGTCGAACGGCGAGCGCATCACCGACACGATCGGCTTGCCGCGCTCGGCCTCGGGGATCTCATCGCAGGTGGCGTGCTTGCGGCCCGTTTCCAGCGCCGCGTCGCCGTAAACCTTCTGCAGCATCCTGACGATGAAGGTGCCGCCCGTCTTGGGCATGTGGATGAAGACGAAATCCGGAGTGATCAGCATGCGGTCGTCAGGCCCTCAGCGGCTTGGTATCGCCGGTGAACACCCGCCGCAGCCCGGCGCCGAGGTAGCGGCCGCTGTAGTCGCCGTAGACGATGCCTTCGTCGGTCAGGCGAAGACGGCCGTCCTCGACCGCGACCAGGCCTTCGCGCGACAGGTGCGCGATCTCGTCGGCCAGCGCGTGATCCAGGCGCAGGCCGTGCCGGCGACGGTACTCGTCGAGATCGATCACGGTCGTCTTCAGGCCCATGACCAGGTCGCGCATCATGTGGTCGGCGCTGCTGAGTTCCAGCACGCGCTGGGTCGGAATGCGGCCGCTCTCGACGCGTTCGAGGTAGACGTCGATCTCGCTGACGTTCTGGCGCGCATGCCCGGCCACGGTGCCGAACGCGGAGGCGCCGAAGCCGTACAGGTCCTCGCCGCGCCAGCGGCTGATGATGTGGTGCTGCGGGTACTTCCCTTCGCGGGTGAAGGTGAAATAGGTGGACGGCGCATAGCCGTTGTCGCGCAGGCGGTCCAGGCCCCAGCGCGCGAACGCCAGTTCCTCGTCCTCGCTCGGCAGCGAGAGCTTGCCCTGGCGGATCTCGCTCATGTAGTGCGCGTTGGAGTACAGCTCCATCTTGTAGACGGTGACCGCATGCACGCCCAGCGCGATGGCGCGGTTGATCGAATGCTGCCAGCTGTCCATCGTCTCGCCTTCGAGCCCGGCCAGCAGGTCGACGTTGACCACCGCGCCGGTCTGCAGCGCGCGCTCGATCGCCCGCGAGTTCTTCTCGTCGGTGTCGTGGCGGCCGGTCAGCGCGACGACACGGTCGTCGAAGGACTGGATGCCGAAGCTGATGCGGTTGACGCCGAGGTTCGCGAGGCCGTCGATCATCCGGTTGTTGAGCGTGATCGGTTCGATCTCGAACACGAACTCGGGATCTTTCAGGCGAAAGCATCGCTCGATGGTCCGCTTGATCCGCGCCAGCTGCTCCGGCGGAATCACGCTGGGCGTGCCGCCGCCGAAGTAGATCGACCGCACCGCGCGCCCGCGCAGCCGGTGCGCGTCGGCGACCAGCTCGATTTCCCGGCACAGCGCGCTGACGTAGCGCTCGCGCTGCGCATGCGAGGAGTCGGACAGTATCTCGATCTTGTAGAAGCAGTAGCGGCAGCGCTGCAGGCAGTACGGAATATGGAAATACAGGTGCAACGGCTTCTCGGAGGTCAGGTCGGTTTCGCTCGCGGACTTCCAGTAGCGTTGCGGCGGCCAGGCGACGACGAATCCGTTGCGGTTGGGCGTTTCGCCGCGATAGTCCGCCGGCGCTTCGGCCAGCGGCGGCGGGGCGTCGCCGACCAGCGATATCTTGAGCGGTTCCATCACGCGCCGACCTCGCAGGCGCTCTCGGCCAGCCGCTTCTGCACCAGCGCGGCCACGTTGTCGAGCGACTGGAACGTCGCCGACTCCAGGTCCTCGTCGAGGATGCGGATCTGGAACCGGCGTTCGAGCAGGTTGATGAACTCGGCCATGCTGATCGAGTCGAGCGCCAGGCCGTCCTCCAGGAACGAGGCCGCGTCGTCGACCTGGTCGTAGCCGATGTTGAGGTCGAGATCCTCGGCGATGATCTGCTTGAGGATGTCGATGACCCGGGATTTATCCATGGCGGTAGTCCTTGGTGATGGTGTTGCGGTCGGGTTTGCCGCTGCTCAGACGCGGGAGCTCGGCGGCGAGCGCGTAGCGGTCCGGCCGCGCGAAGACCGGCAGCGTGTCCGCCGCATGCCGCTTGAGGGCGTCGACGGTCAGCGCCGGCGACGAGGGTTGGATCACCACGGCGATGGCCTTGCCGGCGGCGCTGTCTTCGTCGAGCGCGATCGCCACGGCGAGATCGACGCCGGGCCAGGCCATGATCGCGCGCTCCAGATCGGCCAGAACCAGAAGCTTTCCCGCTCGATTGAGGCTGAGGTCGGCCCGCCCCTGGATCGCGAAGCCGCCTTCGTGATGGAAGATCGCGATGTCGCCGGTGTCCCATGCCTGCGGCAGGGCGATGGGCGCGTCGGTCTGGGCGATATGCGTGGCCGCGTGCGGATGGCGCACCAGCAGCCGGGTCTGTGCGGCGCCCGCTTCGGCCGCGAACGCGCGCACGCCATCGAGCGGATGCAGCGCGCGCGGTTGGTTGGGGCCGGAAATCGCGATCACGCCCAGTTCGGAACTTCCATACAGGTCGAAGACGCGCTGGAACACCAATTGCGCCTGCGCGCGCAGCGGCTCCGGAATGCCGTCGCCCGCGAGCACCAGGCTGCAGGGCGGCGAGATAGCGGTTTGCTTGCGCTGCACCAGCGTGCGCAGCAGATGCGGCGTCGAGTACACCCAGCTCGGCGCGGCCGCGCGCAGCGCGTCGTTGAAGCTGAGCAGGTTGGCCTTCGGCAGCAGATGCACC
Organism: Lysobacter enzymogenes; assembly: GCF_023617245.1. Classification (NCBI taxonomy): domain Bacteria; kingdom Pseudomonadati; phylum Pseudomonadota; class Gammaproteobacteria; order Lysobacterales; family Lysobacteraceae; genus Lysobacter; species Lysobacter enzymogenes. The sequence continues at coordinate 973,053 of NZ_CP067396.1, read as the reverse complement.
TGCGCTCCGGCCAGCAGCGCGGGGATCAACGCCGCGCCGAGGCCATACATATGGTGCAGGGGCACGGTGACCAGCACGCGGTCGTCCGCGCCGAGCGCCAGCCGCCGCATCACCAGCGCCGCGGTCGCGAGCAGGTCGCGCGGGTCGTGCCAGATGGTTTTCGGAGTTCCGAGCGTGCCCGAGGACAGCACCGCCAATCCGTCCGGGCACCGCTCGCGTTCGCCGGTCGCGGACGCGCGTTCGCCCGGCGCGTCCGTCGCGCGCGCCTCGGCCGCGGCGCCGATCGAACCGTCGCACACGGCGGGCGGGGTCGCGTCCGCGGCGCACAGCAGCACCGGGCGCCGGTCGACGATGGCGGCCAGCAACAGCGACAGCATGTCGACGTCGCCGATCCCGCGCAGCGCCGGAAAGCTGCAGGCCGCATGCGCCCGCCAGCCCGCGCGCCCGCGCGCCAACAAGTCCTTCGCCGAAATCGATTCGCCGCCCAGATGCACCACGCTGGCGCTGTCGGCGAGCGCCTGCGTCCAGTCGCGCCCGGTCCGGCGCGCGCGTTCGACCGCGTTCATCGTGCGCGCTCCAGCGATTCGTTGTTGAGGATTTCGCGGATCTCGCCGCAACACTCGCCGTTGAACTTCAGCGAGAAGTAACGCGAGACGGCCCAGTCCGATGCGGTCTGCAGACTGTGCGGCGCCGGTACGCGCGAGACTTCGATGTCGTTCTTTTCGAGCAGGCCGAGATTGCCCGGATCGAGCAGTTTGCCGATGCCTTCGCTGCGCTCGATGAGTTTCCGTCGTTGCCCCGGATCGAGCCGCGACAGTGCGATCTCGGATTTGGCGACCAGCACGATGTTGCGCGCATGGCGCACGTACAGGCGCGCATGCCGGCGCAGGATGTCGCCGCGATTCGGATGCGTCTCGACGCTCTGGTGCAGGACTTCGACTTCGACCGGATGGCCGGAGACGGCTTGCAGGAAGAAGGTCGTCGAGCCTTGCAGGGCCAGGTATTCGGCTAGCCGCTTCGAAGGCACGGCCTCGACCAGACTCGGATCGGCGAGGCTTGGATCGACAGGGCTCGGATCGACAGGGCTTGAACGGGAGTCTGGCGAAACAAGCTCCGCGCCCGAAAGCGCTGGCTGGAGAGCTAGCAAATCGGAGTTCATGGACGTCCGTGTCGAGAAGCAATTCCAATCGGCCGCAAGCGCGGCCAACGCATGTGCGCATCCAGCAACGCCGTCGCGTCCCTTGGCTTGCCTGCCGGTGGACGCGCTGCGATTTGTTGAAGATACGTGACGACTATAGGCACCGAAAACGCGGGAATTCAATACACCTGTCTAATCGCGATCACCATCGATCAGGAACGACATCACGAAACCTTTGAAGACTTCCGCGACGACGCGTTGTTGCGAACAAGGTAGGCCGCGCGGGTCTCGCCGAACGAGAATTCGTCCGTCGCGAACCTCGGATCGGCGGGACCCGAATCGTTATCGCGTGCGTTCAGCGAGCAGGGTTTCGGTCGATACCGAAAACACCCAAGCGGTCTGGCGGCATCGCTTGGCGTTGGGGTCGTAACCGCCGACGTACCACAGGCCCGACGCGAACGGCGACGCGGCGAAGCTGCGCGCGGCGACGAGATCGGCGACGGCGGGCGCGTCCGGATCGTCGACGCGCCCCAAGGTGTAACGCGCGCCGTCGGGGTCGCGCACCAGATACCACGCGTCGCCCACCCAGGCGTCGGCCGGGTGGGTATCGAGTTGCGTGCTGTAGGTCGCGCCCAGTCCGCACAACAGCCGCGGCGCGCCGCCGCGCGGATCGGGCACGGGGGTGAAGTCGTCGTAGGCGGCCACCGCGTAGGTCGGACGCGCACCCCAGTGGCGCTCCAGGAAATCGATGACGTCCAGTTCGAGGGTTTCGCGGTAGCCGTCGTTCGGATCGATGCGCACCACCCGGCACAGGTCGCCTTCCAGCGCGGCCAACAGCACTTCGCCGCGTCCGGCCGGATCGGGCACAGTGGTGAGCCCGCGAAAACCGCTGCTGGGAACGACCAGCGGCAGGCCGATGGTATAGACCTTTTCCCAGCGCGGCGCCGGGCCGTCGATGCGCCGGTAGATGTCGGGCTTGATGCTGACGTACAACTGGCCGTTGCATCGCGCGAACGACATCGGCCGGCGCGTGCGGCCCGACAGTTCCGCCGTGTCGTCCCAGCGGATGCGGCCCGGCACGCCCGGATCGTAGACGCCGCTGAATATGCCGGTCGGCGCGGTGCCCGCGAACACCCGCTCCTGGCCGGTCGCCGTGTCGCGATGGACGAAGAAGCTGCGGGTGCTGCCCGCGCCCGAGCCGCTGCCCAAGTGGGCGCGCGTCCACTGGCCGCTGTCGTCGTCGTAACTGTCGACATAGACATGTCCGCGGCTGTCCGAAGGCGCGGCGAGCAGCAGCGCGACGGGCGCGGCGAGCCTGCGCCCCTGGCCGTCCTCGCTGAAAGTCACCGATTCCAGCGTCGCGCGCCAATGCACGCGCTCGTAACCGCGGGCCAGTCGCCAGTCGCCGTCGGCGCGGTCGAGCACGGCGATCTGCGCGCCGGTGTCGGGATCGCCCGGCCGATAATCGTTCAACTTGTACGACAGCGAGGCGAACAGGCGCCCGCGATGCGGCACCAGGTGCAACACCTCGGTGCCGCCGAGCAGATGGCCCTCGGCGTCGCGCAGGCCGGCGCGGAAGGCGCGGCGGAATCCATCGGCCGCGGCCGGGGGCGATCCGTCCATGGACATGCTCCGTGGGAAGTGCTTGTCCAACACCGCGTGCGAGGCCGGCTGTCGCGCGTGAGCGTAGAGCGATCGCCGGAACTCGGCGCGCCGCGCGTCGTCGGAAGGAAAGTGATTGGACACCCAGGTGTGGATGCGCGCGCCCATGCCCTGGATGTCGCGGTCTGCGCGCTCGTCCAGATACGCGCGCACATTGTCGGTGGCCGCGTAGCCGCGGCCGAGGAACTGCAGGATGCGGAAGGTGATGCGATAGCCGGAGTCGAGCACGCGCCGGTCGGCGATCAGCCGCAGCGCCCTGGCGCGCACGTCGTCGCCGCCGCAGCCCAATGGATCGAGCAGCGCCTGGTCCCGGCAGTCGTAGTAGAACGCGTTGACCGAGAAGTCGCGCATCCGCGCGTCCTCGATCAGATCGCCGTGCGGGGCGAAGGCAGTGCTCCACATGTCGCCGTTGCGGATGTCCTCGCAGCTGCGCAGGATATTGATCTCCACGCCGCCGCTGGCCTCATCGCCCCAGCGCAGCACGCCGAAGCGCTGGTTGTGCATGCGCACGCCGTCGATGTCGGGATAGGCGTGGCGCAGCCGCCGCAGCGCCTCGTCGACGGACGCGTCCACGCACAGGTCGATGTCGATCCCGGGCAGGCCGAGCAGCCAGTCGCGCGGAGCGCCGCCGACGACGAACACGCGCATGCCGGCGGCCTGCAGCAGAGCGATCACGTCGCGCACGCGCACGTCGTGGCGGTCGTCGCGATACACCGGCCGCTCGTAGGCGGCGGCGACCAGGCCGGGATCGATCGCGAAGGTCAAGTGCGCGTCCCCACGCCGCGGCCGAGCAGGAACAATGCGAGCGCGGACAGGCCCAGGGTCAGGACCAGCATCACCGCGATCGACACGCCGACGCCCGGCGCGCCGGTGCCGAGCACGCCGTAACGGAACGCGCCGATCATGTGCGCCAGCGGATTGACTTGCGCGATCTCCTGCCAGGGCGTCTTCAGCAGGCTAATGGGATAGAACACGCCGCCCAGGTAGGCCAGCGGCGTGAGCACGAAGTGGGTAACGTGGCCGATGTCGTCGAGCGTCTTCGCGTACAGCGCGTTGATGAACCCCAACAGCGAGAAGATCGTCGCGGCCAGCAGGACCGACAGGCCGGCGATCCACGGATGCGCCAGCGGCAGCGACGGCGCCAACGCCAGCGCGATGGCGACGACGATCGCGCCCACCAGCAGGCTGCGCACCAGGGCGCCGACGACGTAGCCCAGCAGGATGGTCCGGTTCCGCATCGGCGACGCCAGCATCTCCTCCACCGCGCGGTTGAAGCGGACGAAGAAGAACGAACTGGAGGCGGTGCCGTAGCTGCTGGTGATGACGCACATCATCACCAGCCCGGGCGTGATGAAGTGCAGGTAGCTCGCCCCGCCCTCGACGCTGCCGATGCGGTCGCCGATCAGCTTGCCGAAGATCGCGAAGTACAGCGCCGTGGAGACCGCCGGCGGCACCAGCGTCTGCAGCCAAAGCCGCAGAATGCGCACGACTTCGCGACGCACGATGCAATGCAGCGCGATCAGCTCGGAGCCGACCCTCATGCCCGCGCGCTCCTGGCCTCGCCGCGATGGCGCCCCATCCAAGCTCAAACCCCACCACCGGCGGAGCGCCAGGCGTTGGCCCGCGCGGTAATGCGCACCACCAGGATCTTCTTCAACGCGCTGTATTCCAGCCAGGTCTGGCCCGGCACGGCCGCCAGTTCGCGCTTGAGCTCCACATAACGTTGCCGCTCGTGCGGAAAGGCGCGCAGGAAATCGCGGAAGTTCCTGACTTCGGCGAAGCGCGGATTGTCGGCGACGCAGGTGTGCACCACGAACGAGCGGCCGCCGTCGGGCCCGATCCGCCAATGCCACGAGAACCCGGCGTCGATCGGACTTTCGCCATGCGCCCGGTAACCCAGCCCGGCCAGCGTCGCGGCCGCGCGCTCGATCGCCGCCGGCTCGCGCATCGCCACCACGATGTCGAGGATGTCCTTACTGGCCAGCTGCGGGATCGACGTGCTGCCGATGTGTTCGATGCCGGCCACGTCCTCGCCGGCGAGCGCCGCGAGCAGGCGCTGCTTCTCCTCGTCGAAGGCTTGCGGCCAGGCCGGATCGCAGCCGCTGCGCAGGTTCAGGTCGAGCGTCGGCGCGCGCACGCGCGAGTAGCGGCGCACGAATTGCTCGACACTTTCCGCGCCCAGCTCGCCGGGCTGCACCTGCTCGCGCAGTCGCCTGAGCACGCGGGCCACCTGCAGGGCGCCGCTGAGGTCTCCCGTCGAGGCGTTCATCGCGTTGCGCCTCGTTCTTCGGGCGCGACGTTCTCGCGGCATGCGATGCGCGGTGGCGAGGACGCATCGGAACGCGCGCCCGGGATGCGGCGGTCGGCGCTGCCGGGCACGGCGGAGATGAGCGGGTTAAGTACGGCGGGTACGACGGCTAACGAATTCATCCTGATCCTTGGACGCGACTACTGAACTCCTGCAAGCGCCATAGCATGCCCCTACTCGCGTATCCGAAAGTGAGACTCGGTGCCGCGATCGCGCAATGCCGATACCGCAGCCGCCCCCACTCGACCGGCCTCAGAGTCGTTCAGAGCGACCTCGTCCTGGGCAGCCGCCAGGCTTGAACGGGGAAGCATCGACAGCTTGTCTCGGTGAAGCGTCACTACCGGACGACAGGCGGACGGCCGCCGGAGATGGTGTCGGCGCGTTCGCAGAGAGTCGCCACGCCGCGATCGGTCGCCAGCGTCTGGCAGCCTGACAGCGTGGCTATCGAGACCCGGTCGACCGCGGCTTGGGCTCGCACCCGCTGACTATGCTGAACAACGTTCGGCCGGTCGCTTCAGGAACGCGGCAAAGAAAGCCCGGGCGCGGCACGCAGCTCGCGACATTGCCGACGCTGCGGCAATAAAAAAGGGCTCCTAGGAGCCCTTTTTCAGCAGCATTAGCTTGCGCAACTGCGGCGCCGGCCGCTTCCGTGTGCGCGACTGCCCGGCAGCGACTTGCGGGGCCGCCCACACAGCGACCCGATACAGCCCGAATCGCAGCGTGTGGCTTACCGCACGGGTGTGGGTCTGCTCATAAGGGACTATTGCCCGCCCTATGAAAGCAAGGGTCTCTCCATCTTTGGACACCTCAGCTCGCTAGCAGTTGGAACCCTAAAGATGCTTTTTCCGTGGTAGTTGGCATCCTAAAAGGGCTAGCGCTTGCTCAATCCACAAAAATTCCCAATTAAATCTTACAGTTATGAAGAATTCGGATGGGGTGGAATGCGGCGGAAGCAGTCATCATGCACGCCGAGGATTGGTGGGGATGACTGGCACTGGGCTCTTTGCGGACTGCGCCTCGACGTCAAGCGCTGCAAGGACGGCGCGGACCTTGTATTGGACGATGGGACCGCAGAGCGGCCATTCGAACACCGCGGGCAGTAGTTCCGTGCCGATGGGAAACTTGGTGCTCCCCCTGTGCCGTGCCCAGGTACTCGGCCAGGGCCTTGGCCGTAGGCTGCCGTTCTTCTCCTCCACCTTGATGAGATCCACGAAAAGGCGGTTCTAGTTCTTGCTTGTGTGGTTCGTGGTGAGCCGGCGCGCGGGGGGGGAGGATTCGAGCACCACCAGCACTTTGTCGAACTCCGCCTGGTCGTCCGGCAAGAGCTCGGCGTACGAGCCAGATTGCCACGCCGCTGAGAAGATCCAGGCTGCGAGTCTTGCCACGTTTCAGCGTGCGGACATTGCTGGCAGGTAAGGTAAATACGATGTAACCAGGATGTTGGAAAGGATCTCCCCATCATTCGGCGTGATGAGCACGCCCCTGAGCACCGGCGGCCACAAGCCCAACGCGTTTGACTGCTCCACGTACCGGTTGATGTGGGCCTTCTTACGCATACGACCGGCAACGGCAAGCGCCTCGCGAAGCAACCGTCCGGACGCCGGGCCAGCTCGGTAAAGTGCCGCCCGGAATGCCAAGTCGTAAAGCGTTAACCCTTCCTCCCATCGCCACTGCCAGATGGCCAGCCGTGCCCGACACCAGCGGACCATCCATTCGGTGGCCCAAGGCGCTTTGGCTGCGGCGGCCCGCTGTTCGAACATAAGCAGAAGTTCCGCGGCGTACTCGATGTCTGCGCTCGCCGAGGGACCATCGAATCCAAGACGCTCGAACGTGTTTAGTCCAAGCTCGCTTAGTCCTTCCCAAGCCCGGGCTTGGCGAACGATCTCCGCATGAACCAAAGTCCCGATGTCAAAAACCGGCGCATCCTGAGGCAGAAGCCGCTGTACAGCCGCCGCGAAGGCGCGGGGATCCTCGAGGCGAGCTAAGCCGTATTCGAGCGCTCTCGCCACACGCAATGCGCGATTGAGACGCTGTGCGCGACGGCGATCGGAGTTCGACAGATCCCCAGACGCGGTCTTCTGATTGGACACGGCGAGTAGGAGCTGGCCCATGTCCGGAACATGGTCACCATTGATCCAGTCGCGTACCTTGTCGCGCTGACGGTCGGTTTCCACGGCCGTCCCTTGATATACAGCCGCGAACACGTCCGGCGCGACCTGCCCTTTGTGCCGCAGGTACTCCTCCAGCACGAAGCGAAGTGGGCTTGCCCGTGGGCGATTGACATCGAACGAAAGAGATTCGGCCAGCAGATGTTCCGGCAAGGGAATGAAACCTTTGTCGCGTGCCTCGATCAGGAAGTCGGCGACGACGCGCGGTACGTAGCCTTCTACAGAAGTGGCATCAGCTGTTCACGTGTCAGGGCATCGGCCGAGACCGAACCCAACAGCTTGGCGTAGTGCGGTCGCTTGCACCGAATGAAATCGGCGACGAAGTGGCCGAACTCGGGATCACCCTCGGCAACGAACGAGGTTTCGACCAAGGCGACGACAAGTTCATCGAATGTCTCCGCGTCGAAGTCCCCCTCGCGCGCCGCGCGGTCCAGCCTTTTCTTATCAGCCGCCTCGCCGCGAGCGCGCAAGTCGAGCGCCCCAATGACGAACCGCAGCATCTCTCCCAGTGTCGGATACGCCGCGTACTCGAGATTCCTTGTCACTCGCGCACTCTCCGAGTTTGAACTGTGAAGTTTGCGAACGTCCTGCGGTCGCCCGGCGTGCATGGCACTATAACGGTCACTCCGCAGGGCGCACGGAGCCGGCCGGGTCGCCGCCCGCGCTTGAATGACCATCCGACGCGCACGAGGTCGGCTACGGCGCGGTCGATATCCTTGTCGGTGCAGTATCGGGTAGCCATAAGAGCCTACTTGTTACGGGCGGCTGGGCGCGGGGCGCGAAGGTGCCGGCTTTGACGGCTCCTCCGTTAGCGCGGGCTTGCGTACTCTGGATCCGGGCAGCGGCCGCAGGCATCATCGGGCGCGGCGAGGGCGGGGTCTTCTTCATTGGGTCTCCTAAGGCCGGGCGAATCCCGTGAAAGAATCTTCCGGAGTCCTGTCCCATCCAGCCACCGGGCGAGAGGCCAGAATTTTTGGCCCCTTCCTTGCCACGCCGTAACGTCTTTCCAGTCCGAGCGAGACCTTCGGCCGGCAAGACCACCAGTTCAGCCTCTTCTCAGCCTCATCGCCGCGGCAAAACCCCGCAACGCAAGCCGCCGCCTTCAGGAGCAAAGGACTGCAACGTCCGCTTAAGGTCGGAAGCGAACACTGGCTGGTCGGCGCTGGGAGACTGGGCGGCCTCAGCCGAACCCTTTAGCTGACTCCGGCAGACCCCGGTCTGGATCTGAATCGTCCGCGGTGGTCGGCCCGTCCGGCGCTCCGCCACGGCTGGAACGGTGGCGCAGGGCACCAGCGCACGCAGTTTTAGCGCGCACTTGGAATCGTGGTAGCGGACGGCATACACTAGCCGCGGCGCCCGCCCTGCTTGCACACGAGCAAAAACAGGCCGTATCCCCTGATCGACTCTTCTTCTGGCCAGCTGCCGGGGACTTAAACGTGTGCGCCTGACCCGGATCGGCTTGGCCATTGAGGACGAGTCATGACCATCAAGCAATATGCGTTTCATGTCCATGCATACCTTCGGGCGCAGGGCACTGCGTCGCTTACCCGCAGCCAGGTCCATGAGCTGCTGGCGGCCGCCGCCGGATTTGCTACCCATGCGGCGTTCCATCACCAGGCCGCGTGGTGCGACGTGGCTTGGCGCGACACCGGATTCGCGCCGGATGAGGGCCGCGTCATCCAACGGTGTCTGGACTTTGGGCTGTCAGACGAGGAGGCGGTGCGCGCAGCCCAAGGCCTGGTCTGCTTCCTTGGCGCATCCGGCTACGCGCCGGTGCGCTTTGAGGAGCTGATTGCCGCGCTCACTAGCGATGAAGACGAGTGGGTGGAGGCGGACGAGACGGAGTCGGATGTCGTTGCCGAGTGGCTGTCGACCGCCCTAATCAGCCGCATGCAGCATGAGTTTGACACGCTGCTCCGCGGGCTCCCATTGCTGCTCGAAGGGTTGGAGGCAGCCGCGGCGCGCGGCATCGCCGCGGCGCACCTAGCGATCGCGTACATGCTCGAGCCGCATGGGGAGCTGTCAGATGAGGACGACCGCCGCTTCGGTCGCGAACTTCGCCGGTGTGGTGAGTGGTCGACCGAGCCAGTGAGCTTCGCGGAGATCGCCGCGGGCGCAGACAGATTTATTCGAGTGGTGGCCAAGCATCGGTACCACCTCCTTGCTGCGGCACGGGGCAGGGATAGGCGCGCGATGCTGCTCACCGCAACGCGCTACGGTGATCCTGGCGCGCTCGAGCTCGAGCCATCGGATGATATTTATCCGTACGACATGGCTGACTTGGCCGATGCGAATGATCGACCCGAGTTGGCCTACCAGTGGCTGACCGTGCTAGCACGCGAGGGTGATGTATCCGCCATGCGCGAGCTCATCGAAGATCGGGACGAAACGCCGTTCCGTGCTTGGGTCTGGATGTACCTGTCACGCATGCTGGGTCGGGACCTGAGCCAGGACCGGTATCAAGCGATCAACGAGGACCGCTCTCCATATGACGACGATGTCGGCGGGCCAGCGTATGCCGGGGGCGTCGCCGGAATCGAATTGACGCCACTCGCAGTCGAGGAAGACAGGCACGCCAAAGAAGAGGCTGCTCAGCTGTTCGCCGTAATCGAAGAGCGCTACGAACCGACCTGATCAAGTATGGTCATGGGCGAGCTCCCGCTCAGGGCGGGGGCTCGCCAGGATTTTCCCCTGGTCGTGCGCCATGCGCGCATCGTCAGAGGGGGCGGGCTTGCGTGCCGTGGTAATGGGGTTGCGTCGCTGTAATCGGTCATGTGCGCTTCCGGCCAGAAGCGCACATCGACCGGCACTGAGTTAAGCCGCGCCGCGAAGCGCCGTCGGCTTGGACGAATTGCTAGGCGCGTCACGCACTATATTATGACCCGCCAGACACTCTAACGACCCACCCGCGGCGCGCGGCAATCGCTTGGACAATAGTCTGCAACACAGCGGGCGCGTCTTACTTAAAATCGTAAGTAACCGACGACACTAATGACGTGAGCCTCAGTCGGCGCCAGTCCATCCCATCATGGACTGAGCCGTAGTAGCGGCCAGCGTAGCCATAATTTGTGTGCCGGCCGGCGCGTGCGGAGCGACCACGTGAACTATCTGCGTGATAGACGAGTAGATCACCCTGGAAAGCAGAAACTCCGCGATCCGTGAGAACGCGGCCTGAAAGGCGAATTTCGGGTATGCGAGAAACCATGGATAGCGCCCCCCTACCTAATAGCCGGATTCTTGGGTCCGGTTGTACGACTTATTCGCAGCGCACCGTATGGTGAGCTCCCCCTTTGATACCGCTTGATCTTAGAGCTGCTGGGTCCGGCTAACAAGCCGTTATACGAACGGACCCATAGGTGGCTTGGCCAAAGGTGCGCCTCCTGATTTGACCCTCCTGGGTGTGGACCTCCGAGGCCCCCACTCTTCCGCCAACGGCCCTGTTCCTCCGATGTCCGCTCTGGGTCGGAAGCAGACATCTGAAAGCCGCAAGAAACTGATAACCACATCTCGGCTTTGTGATGCTTTCGCTTCGGCTGTGGGTTTGCTCGTATCCGATCAAGCCCGATACTGCCAACGCTGAGGTCGATGGTCAGGAGTCGTGATCGGGCGGCTCAGGCGCGGCGACTTGGCAGGTGATAACTGGTGCGTCTCGAGACCGTCCGATGAGGCCCTTGGACCTCCGACGTCGCAGGCCTTGCGACAAGTTCATGAGAGGGTCGGTGAAAAGCCCCTTTTTCATCCTGAACCAATGACGGCAGGTCGCCATGTCTATCGCAATTCCTTGGCAAACGATGACCCCGCGTGAGCAGTTGGTCTGGACGGCCCGCTACGCGGCGCTAGCTGATCGTCCGGCCGACGCGGTCCGTCTAGCGAACTAGGCGGTGCAGACGCTTCGTGGCCTCGATGTGGACGACGAACGTTTCCTGGGGCCCGAGTACGAAGCGGCTCGGAGTGGGCCCGGCCTCACGTTCGAAGAGTTCCGCCTGTGGTATCCGGTGGCATTGAAGATCTCCAGGCGCGGCCCAGTTGCGCCCGATGAAGTCGGCGAGGCGGCGTGCCAGCGGGCTTACGACGCCTACCATCAAAGTGCATCGGACTTCTATTGATCGTATAGCCACGCCATGCCCTAACCTTTGGAAGTTCAATGGATTGCCTTCCCCTTTGCGGTTGTGCGCTCGACTGCTCGATCTGCACGACGCCCAACGATTGCCCGGCAACGCATCGGTGTACACACAGGCAGAGCGTACGGGTCGGAGACGCGCTCCTGGACGGACTAGCGGCCCATTGCGAGAGCCGGGCAGTCGACCAGGGGGCTTTGGACATCGTCCAACACCGAGCATTGGCGACCCACGCCCTAAGCGACGCGATAACCGATACGGCCGTGGGCAGCGGACCTGCGGCCGGCAATGTCCCGGAGCGCAACGCGTCTTCGACCTGACGTTGAATCTGCAAGCGCTTGCGCGGCCACAGCTTTAGAAGGAAACGATCGCCGATTGCTGCGGCCAAAACACTGATTGTGTTGAGTTCTCACGCTTCCAGGCCAGACGAAGCGCTTCGATGTCCGATCGGTGCTTTGGCGTGTCTTCGTGCAGTCTTTGGGCGCGCCTCAATTTGAGGCTGGCGATTGTCCTAAACTTCTGGGCAGCCCAAGCCCCCAGAAGGGGTGTCTAAGAATTCCTGATAACTCCATCGCTTGCGCAAGCCGGGTGATAACTTCCAAGCACACACAAGCAACAAGGCCCGCCAATGCGGGCCGTTGCGCTTCAGGGAATCGGATTAGTCCCCTCTATCGCCTTTGATTTCCATGGGGATGTAAGGAACTTTTCCAGAATGACGTTACGCGAATCCAGGACATAAACGGCACCAACGTCGTCCACATACCGGAGATCAAAGACAAAATACCTTTTCCCGCCACCTTCTCTATCCTGGAGTACGCGCGAAAGTGTCAGCTCTGAATAATTGCTGTCCTTAGGGGATTTCTTGTAATCCTCGATCAGCTGGCCGGCGAGCGTTTGATCAGCCGAGCTTGCACTCACAGCATTCAGCTTGGTAGCGTCAAAAGTTCTTACCCGCCATTCACTCCCAGTATTTGCAGGCACTGATTGGCACCCTGTCAAAATGAGGGCCGAAATCAGCATTACAGGGCTAACAATTCGAATGACAATTTCGCCTAGATTCGCCGACCGCATCCTTGTACTCATTCTCTGCATCCATAGCTCTCTCTTCACTTTTACGCTCCCCTGTTGCCGGATTTATGCTCCGATCCATGATGCCCTTGTCTTTGTCCCAACCGTGTCCGAGAAGTTCGTGAGTCAGCACTGTTTCACCGCTTGAAGTCACCTGCGTTCCATCGGAGTTGACCGTCGTCACTTGCGCCGTAGGATCTACAACTGTCTCGCTGCCAGTGCCAACGCCAGCAACACTTTCGTTAGCTCTGACCCCGGTTGTCTTATTTTCCGGTGACTCTCCCGACTGGGGGAATCTGATTGTGTGCAAGTTGTCGGAATCCCGCATCGCCTGCATTCTGGCCTTGGAAGCCGGATTCGATTTCTCAATTTTCTTCAAGGCGCTCTTTATCGCCCTGATCTCGGCCCTAGTCCCGGTTGGCTTAATTTCCCGCCCATCCGGGTCTGTGAAGTTGTAGGGCGCATTCGTCGCGTAAATGTAGCGGTTGAAGAACCGCATATCGCCGTTGTCGTAAGCAGTGACCGGATCGACGGACAAAAACCTTCCGATCTGCGGATCGTAATAGCGCTGTTGCATATTAATCAAGTCAGTGCGCCCATCCATGACATGCCCGGTGTAGCCCACGCCATCGTAGCTGGGCTTCCCGATCGCAGCGCCGTAGGGTTCCCACTCGGTCCGCTCGATCACTTGGCCTGCGCCATTGGTCACCGCGACCGGACTGCCCAGCGCATCGGTGTGGTAGTACTTCGTCTCGGCCGTGCTGGTCGCGCGGTTCCACTCGACGGTCGCCAACAGGCTGCTGCCGAGGTAGATGTGCGGCCGACTGATCTCAGGATAGTTGTCGTTCGTAGCCTCGTTCGCGTGCCCTTCGTAACGGAACAGCAGTTGCCCGCCCAAGCTGTAGAAGGAGTACGCGAATGTCGTGTCGGACCGATTCAACTGACTCAAGCGCCGCCCGTGGGCGTCATAAACGTAGGTTTCCTTCCCCGGCGTTCGACGCAGGCGATTGCCGTAGTCGAACTCGTACGCCTGGCCGTTCTTGTTGCTCAGATTGCCCTGAGCGTCGTAGTCCAGACCCACGACGCCAGCGTTGTTTTCGTCGCGGATATTAGTCAGCCGATTATTGCCGTCGTACCAGTAATCCCGGACCCTGCCGAAGGTGTCGCTCTTACGCTTGAGGTTGTCGAGCGCATCGTAGCTATAGCTTTCGTTGACGTAGTAGTGCAAATGCGCGTTCGCCAGACGGTCCAGGGCGTCGTAGCTCAGATCGCGATTGCCGCTGTAGGTGTTCGGTACAGCGTTGATGTTTCGAATCGTGGCGGTGTTGCCGTTGCGGTCATACTCGTAGGTCAGATCGAGCGCGCCCGCATCGGTGCTGCGCGAGGCTAACTGCCGGGCGTTCTGGGTCATCGTGTGAACGGTGCCGTTGCCGTAGGTGAACTGGCGAATCGCGCCGTTCGGGTAGTAGCTGACGCCGGAGGCGTAGGTTCTTCCGACCGAGCTGACATTAGTTTGCTGCCCCAGCGCGTTGACCGCGTAGTTGACCTGAAGGCCGTCCGGTGCGGTGTAGCTGATGCGGTTGGCATTGGCGTCGTAGCCGTTGTCGCTGCTCCAGACCGCCCCGTTTTGAAGCGTGACCGTTTCGTTGCTCAGCAGTCGTCGCTTGTTGTACTGGTAGCGATTGACGATGAGGCTTTGTCCGGTGCCCTCGTTGTCCGCGGTGATCTCGCGGGCCAAGCCGTCGGGATAGTAGTTCCAGACCTGATTGCCGCGTCCGGTGGGGAAGCTCAGGGTCTTGAGCCGGTTACGCGCATCGTACGTGCGGGCCACGACGCGGCCGGAAGCGGCGGCCTCGGCCCGATTGCATTGGCTCGGATCGGGCAAGTCCAGGCCGGCGGCCGACCACAGCAGATTGCCGGCGTCGTCGTACTCCATCACCGTCGAGCCGGTCTCCGGCTCGATAGTCTTGCACAGTTGCTGGCTCTGATCGTAGACGTAGCGGCGTGATATCCGCAGCGGCGCCGGGATCTTGTAAGTGCCGGAGTTGCCGATCAGCAGGTTGCCCGCGCCAATCGGCGATACACCATGAATAAAGATGCCTTGGTTGGCGTAGGCCTGTTGCTGCGCCGGCGTGATCGGGATCGAGAATCGGTAGGCCGTGCCTTGCGCCTGGCACGCCGCGGCGATGCCTGAATCGCTGGGAAGCGAAGCGGTGTGCCCGCTGACTCGGGTTCCCTGTGGCCAGCCGCCGCCCACGTAGAACTCCACGTCGATCGATGTGTTGTGGCCGCTGGTGCAGGCCCAACCGGTGACCCGGTACTCGCCGTTGCCGGCCGGCTGCACGCCGTCAATGTTGCCGCGAACGGCGGTCTGCGCCACGGCGACCGCGACGGCCGCCGAGGTGGTCTGCTTACCGTTGTTGTCGGTCGCTACCGCGGTGAAGCTGTAGTTGCCGGGGCCGACGTTGTTCCAGGTGAACGGGTAAGGCGCCGCCGTGGCGCTGCCGAGCGACTGGCCGTTGACGTAGTACGCCACGCTAACGACATGACCGTCCGGATCGGCCGCATCCGCCGTCAGGTCGATCTGCGCTGGGTTGATGAACGGCGCGCCGGTTGGCGCACGCAAAGACACGGTCGGCGGCTTCTCTCCGGGCGCGATAACGGTGAAGTTGCGCGTGGCCGATGCGGTACGGTTGAGGTTGTTGCGCGCGATCACCGACACCGCGTAGTTGCCGGGCTGCAGGTTCGACAAGGTGTACTGCAACTCGGGTCCTTGCACCTGGTGCAACTGCCCACTGGCGCCGTTGAGAACGATCGAGGTGACGAACACGTTGTCGTCAAGGACGGTCGCCGTGGCCTTGATCGCCACGTTCGCGGGCGCGACGTACTGCGCGCCCTCGGCCGGGTAATCGAACGCCACATGGATATACGGATTGGGCTGCTGCGCCGACGCCGCCATGGCGAACAGCAGGTACGACGCGACACCCAGCCACCACTTGCTGATCCGGCTCATCCGGAACTCCTTTCCTTTGTTGCGCGACGCCGCTTTGGACTGCGGCCGATTGGAACCACTTGCCTGGAAGCAGTCAGCCATTCGGACCGGACCGGATCAGTTCCAGCGGCTTACCGAACACATCGCGCGCGATCGTGGTCGATACGCCGGCCGGCGCTTCGATCAGTACCGGGCTGCCGAAATCGGGTTCGTCGAAGACCTGGAAACGCTCGTTGGTCGCGTAACCGCGTGGGTTGGTGGTGCGGCGCTGAAAGCCGGACAGGTATTCGATCGAGGTGGTCAGCACGCCCAGCTCGGAGTCCTGCTCGCTGGCGATCGGCCGGTCCAGGGTGTCGTAGCGCGTGCGCACGCCGGGCAGCGCGGCGCCGATGTCGGCGATATCGCGCAGCGGATAGGATTGGAACACCAGCCGGCCGAGGCCGTCGTAGCGCTTGACCACCTGGCTCAGGGTGCCAGCACGGTCGGCCACGTCGTAGGTTTCTTCCAGCACCGGACGCCAATAGGCATCGAAGAACACCCGGTCGCGCTTGTTGCCTTCGCTACGCACCTGGCTCCAGTGGCCCGCCGGCAGGCCGAACGCGGCCGCGCTGCTGGCGTTGAAATCGCTCGACATCGGGTTCCACGCAACGGTATCGCCGCTGGGGTAGGTGATACCGGCCAAGCGCCCCATCGCGTCGTAGCGATAACCGGAGCTGTAGCCGTTCTCGTCTGTGGTCGAGGCGATCAAGCCAGCGTTGTCGACGCTGGCCGACTCGCCCGTGCTGTCGGCGTAGCCGATGGCCTGCGGAATGCCGCGCTTCCATTGCGACAAGACCGTGGCCTGCCCCTTGCCGTCCTTGACGCTCGCCACGGTGCCGTCGGCGTTATAGGTCAGTTCCTGCTGCAGCCGGCCGAACGCGTAGACCTTGGCCGGCAAGGCGCTGGCGGCGTGATAGTCCACCTGCGACACGACCAAGCCCGTGTTCTGGTTGATCTGGCGCTTGCCCTGGCTCAGCACCCAGCGCGCGGTGTCGTCGTAGTACTCGTTCAGGTCGGTGCGGCTGAAGCCCAGCGAACTGGACCGAGTGGTCTGGGTCGGGCGCGCGAACGCATCCACGGTGGCGACCTGGCGATCGAAGTTCACCCCATCCTGCGACACCGTGCGGCCGATCTCCGGGCGCCGATACTCGGAACCGAAACCGTCGCCGCGCGGTTGCTGGGTGCTGCCGAGCGGCGCCGCGAACTGCTGGCCGGGCAGCGCCCAGGCGTAGCGGAACGTCTCCGTGCGCGCGATCGCGCTAGCGTTGCTGCCGCGCTCGATCTTCAGCAGCTTGCCCTCGTTGTAGCGGTAGCTGTTGCCGAAGGTGTAGCGGGTCCAGCTCGACTCCGGACCCTGCATGATCGTGGTCGAGGTGCCGGCGCAGGTGTCGGACGTGCATCGCGGTTGGCCACAGTCGCCGCTGGTGCAGACCGGGCCGGTACCGGGCGCGAACGATATCTGCGCCCCGTAGGTATAGTTCCACTCCGCTGCCGTCACGCCGGGCCCCGACAGTTGCTTCTTCTTGAGTGCGAAGCCGTCGTACGCCAGCGCGTAGTAGGCGACGTCGTCGTTGGGGTTGTTGTTGGGCGTGCTGTAGTTGCTGCACACCATCGGGACGTTGGAGCGCCCCATGCGCTGCACGCCGACCGTGAACACGCCGCGCGCGCCGGCGGGGTGGGTGATAGTCGCGCTCAGATCATCCGGACCGACGACGATGCCGGGATCGCCACAGCTGCGGACGAGCTCTTCCGGGCGGGTCGATTGCTCATAGAGAATCGTGGCATTGGCCAGGGCTGCCATGTCCAGGGTCCAGCGCGAGCCGTCTGGCAGGACCACGGCCGACAGGCTTGTACTAACGCCACCGGGCTGGCTGTACTCGTAGATCCAGCTGCGCGCGCCCTCGTTGAC
Source organism: Lysobacter enzymogenes (assembly GCF_023617245.1). NCBI lineage: Bacteria > Pseudomonadati > Pseudomonadota > Gammaproteobacteria > Lysobacterales > Lysobacteraceae > Lysobacter > Lysobacter enzymogenes. Next base: position 955,651 of record NZ_CP067396.1, on the reverse strand, counting down.
CTTAGCGATATGGCCGGCGGCGTTGTACTCCAAGGTCAGCGCGCGGCCGTCGCTGGCATCGATCCGGGTCAGGCGGACCGGCGCGGTCGCGGCGTTGGTGTAGGTGTAGCTGACCCAGTTGCCGAAGCGATCCTCGACGCGCGAGGCGTACAGAGACACCTGGCGCCGGCCCAGGTAGGTGACATTGCCGCTGGCGCTGCTGCCGCCGGCCGTGGTCTTTTCCAGCGTCGGTTCGAGCAACTGCGCCTGCCAGTCGAACCAGTACCTGGTGCCGTCCGAGGTCAGGGCCAGGAAGCCCTCGCCGCCTGCGTTCTTTTGATTCGGCAGGCAGGAAAAAAACGTCAGGTCCGCGGTCAACCAAGGATACGGACCGCCCGCGGACGGCGTCGCCGGCACCGTACCGTTGGCGACCATCATGTCCTGCGAGCCGCGCCCGGGCAGGATCATGCGATTGCCCTGCCAATACTCGTGCGGATAGAAGAACGCGGGTTGTTGGATCAACGGCGGCTGGCCGTTGCCCTGGTGCGTGCACGCACTGCCCCAACCGGAGCCGGCGGCGAACACGCCGGTCAGGCGCGGCAACTCGATGTCCCAATCGGCGAAGGCCAGTTCGTTCGGCCCGTAACCCTTGCGATTGCCGACCGAAAAAGAGCGCGACACCGCAACGCCGAGGCCGCCTTGATTGCCGGGAACGCTGACATCGGTCGCCGAGAAACTCAGCGCGCCGCTGGCCAGATCGACCGAATCGCCGAACAGGTCCGCGGTCAGCGCGATGACCTTGCCGCGTCCCTGGATGAGTTTGTCGTACTCTTCCCACGGGGCCTTGTTGCCCTGGCCCCATGCGAGCGTGGGCCACAAAGCCACGCAAATCGCACAGTGCAGCCATCGAGGGGAAGCGTTTGCAACCCGGCGCTTCGGGGTGTTCAGGTGTTCAGTCATCGCTCATCCATGTCGGCCAACCGGCCGTGCCACCAATCATTGGCAGCGCATCCCGCGGAGATTAGTCTCGCCAAAAGCGATCTCACCTTGCGATATAGCGTCTGTCTAGCTCAACGTCTGCATGAGCTTGCTGAACCACTACAGGGCAGACGTGCCGTGCTGAAGTCAACGGCTGCGCCAGCCTACTCACAGAGCGAACCAGTTTCTGTAGGAAAACTCTGATTTTGGAGCTGCCTGAATTTCGTGGGCACTCGCCACTTATCCGAGCTGATAGCTGGGGTGATATCCGTTCCCTCGCATATCGCTCAAGCACAAGCCAAGCAGGCCTGCAATCGGACTGCTTGGTTGCCAATCTGTGGTGGTCTAGGGGCTGCGCTTGACCCTGGCCTCTATCCAGGGCTATGGCTGGGCATCAAAGACGGAAGACATCGCGGGCTGGCGGGAACTGATCTGGCATGGCTAGTCGGGCAGCGGCCAGGGACGAGACATCTCCGGGGTCGAGGAGTTCGACGACCTGCCTGCGCGCAAGACAATTATCCAGTGCGCAAACCGCGACACGCTGACGTTGGCGAAGGCCCGCGCCGATATGGAAAAGGCTGTCGCAATTGCCGGAGGCAGACCGGATACCTTCAAGTTCGTCTGCCGCGGCGCCGTCTCCGACGCTAGCCGAACACGGATCGCCGACGCCGCTGCGGCGCTCGGCATCGAGCATGTGACGACATGGTCCAGCATCGAGTTTGAGGAGAACCTGCGCTTGCGCGGCGAGTACCTCTTGCATCGCTCCGTTCGGGGCGTCGAAGGGCCGCCAATAACGCGGAGCTGCCGGTGACCCGAATGACAAAGGCACCCGTCCGATCACGCTCAACAATCTCCACACCCCTCTGTGCGAGTTGCTCGGTGGCCCTATCCGCTATCCCGGCGAGTACATCGGCTAGCCAGTATGTTGGCACGCCACCAACAGACAGGACGTCTATGACAGTCCGCCTGAACGCCGTCGAGCGACCGAACAGGGCACGCAGCCTTGGCAAGGCGCGCGGGTCATTGGTCACGGATTGAGCCTCCCCCCACGCGCTCCTCGAAACCGTCCTGCGCTGCCGACCCAAGCGTCTGAACCACGATGCCCGCTTGGGCCATCCGTTCGATTGCGTCCAGGTCCGCGGCACCTACGACCAAACCACTGCCGCCATCGCCCTCTATGGCTCCGGTATGAGCCTCACGCTCGATCGCAATCAGTTCCGCTTCCTGCATCGGATAGGTTTTGATGAAGGAGCGCATACCCTGGTCCATCTAGCGTGTTGGAACGACGGAAAGGTCAGTACGTCCAGATTTATCTGATGAATCATGTTCAACAACGCAACATGGCCATCTTGGCCGACGCACCGACCTTTTCGGCCCCGAGGGCCCTTCTCGGTTAAGACTCGAATGCCTTCTTGGCATAGTCAGGCAGGTTCTTACTTTCGCGCATCGCTTTGCCGAAGGCCGGATCGTCGACCGCCGTCATCGGCTCCAGGGTCATGGGCCTTGCCGGAAATTGCTCATCCGTCATCAACATCATGCTCAGGGGTTGAGCGTTCATTTCATCTTCGATGACCCAGTCGGCCGCACCGCCGAGTTAACCTGCCAGGAAAAGTTCCTTCTTCCCTGCTTTTTCGAACTCGGGCAGCTTCGACAATCCAAACCGGATGTGCTCAATGGCATCAGCCAGTGTCATCCCGCCAGCGCCGCTTGGCCCTGCCTCTGCCAGGTCAATCACGTACGGCTTGCCACCGATACTGATCTGCTCCGCCGACAGCGGGCTGTAGGTGACCAGCCCATCGACCTCAGCCAAACGTACCCGACCATCGATAACCACGGCTCGGATAGCTGTCTCTTTGGCCTCCAGCAGACGCGCATACGGCTCATCGCCCGCGCCTTCCAGGACAAGCAAGTCAGCCCACTTCCCCGCCTCGATGCTCCCCAAGTAGGGATCCCATCCCACCATGGTGGCAGGGACAATCGTGACGCCTGCGACAATGTCCTCATCGCTGAGCACGTCGTCCATGTGCTGACTCGCAGCTCGTCTCAACAGCGATCTGAGGCGAGCCGTACGCGATTGCACATCTGCGTCAACATCGTGTTTGAACTTGACCTCGACCAGATGTAGTTGGCCCTTAGCAAGCACCACATAGTCGGGCACATGGTTGCGCCGAGCGCCGCACTCGAAATAGCACAAAGTCACAGCTTGTTCCGCGAACGCACTTATCGCACCGCCCAATCGAACCCCTCTCTCTCATGCGCGCTCATTTGGGCATAGACGCGAGGCCGCAGGATTCAGTCAGGAGGCATACGCCGACTCAATAAGCATGCACCGGACCTATTACAGCGCCATCGAACGAGGCAAAAAAACATGCAGTTGGATACCCTTGAGAAGATCTGCAAGGGGTTGAACGTCTCGTTGTGGGAAATTCTGAAAGATGCGGAGTGCACGACTTGACACATCAAGCATCGGCCCCCTTGCGCTACCTGCTTTACATGCACGCCTGAGATCAGCGACGCAGCGCAGTCCAATGCCGTGCCAGCCAGGGCGCTCCCGCAGAGAAGGCTCAGGGCATCCCTATCCGCTCATAAAATCAAGACGTCAAGGCAAAGAAAAAGGGCTCCGAAGAGCCCTTCTTTGTTGCCTTTGTCCCCAGGACTGAACGCCCATCACTTCTCAGTGGACGACGCTCTCCCAGTAGCACTTTTTGGGTTAATCAAGTAGCAACTTATGGGTGCCCAGATTGCAGCTTATGGGTTCCCCCACAAGGGCCAAGCCAAGCCGATCAACCGCCCCGCCTCACCCGCACTTCGAATACCCGCAATTCAAACACGTCGCGCAGCCGTCCATGATCACCACCGCCTTGGTGCTGCACTTATGGCACATGGTCGCGCTGGGCGGGAAGCTGGCGCCGTCGCCGGTGACGGTCACGTCTTCGTTGCGCGGGGCGACTACGGTGATCGAGGCGCCGGCGTCAGCGTTTTTTTTTGAGCGCTCTTCGTACGCGCGACGCTTCTCGGCGATCAGTTCGCGGTGGGAGTCGCTCATTTCCGGGTCGTGGATCATGCCGATCGACTTGAGGTGGTCTTCGACGATCGCGCCGAGCTCGGCCACCAGCGAGGGCATGTACACGCCGCCGGCCTTGAAGTAGCCGCCGCGCGGGTCGAACACGGCCTTCATCTCGTCGACCAGGAAGGTCACGTCGCCGCCCTTGCGGAACACCGCCGACATGATGCGCGTGAGCGCCACGATCCACTGGAAGTGGTCCATGTTCTTGGAGTTGATGAAGATCTCGAACGGACGCCGCGATTCGTGTTCGGTGCCGGCGTTGAGCACGATGTCGTTGATGGTCACGTACAGCGCGTGCTCGAACAGCGGCGATTTGATCTTGTAGGTCGAGCCGATCAGGATCTCGGGGCGCTCGATGCGTTCGTGCATCTGGATCACGTCGGCGGTCGGCAGTTCTTCCGCCTTCACGGATGCGACGCTGGCCGCGGCCGCTTTCGCCGCTTCCTTGGCCTTGTCTTCCGGCGTGACCACGCTGTAGCCCTTGATTTTCTTTTCGATCTTGACGGCCATCGGCCCGACTCCTGCGTTGCTGCGCTGCTGGTGCTGATTGGGGGAACTTCGTTGCCGGGCGGGAAAGCGCCCTGCCCTCTCCCGCCGTGCGACGGGAGAGGGACTCAGGCCGGCCCGGCGGGGTCGCGCTCGGCGAAGGCGCGCCCGGCCAGGCGCCGGCTCAACGCTTGGCGGCCTTCTTGGCGGCTTTCTTCGTCGGGGCCTTCTTCGCGGCCTTCTTGGCGGCGGCCTTCTTCACCGCTTTCTTGGCCGGGGCCTTCTTGGCGACCGCCTTCTTCGCGGCCTTCTTGGCCGGGCTCTTGGCCGCGACCTTCTTGACCGCCTTCTTCACCGCCTTCTTGGCGGCGGCCTTCTTGGTCGCGACCTTCTTGCCCGCCTTCTTCGCGGTCTTCTTGGCCGCGGCCTTCTTGCCGGTGGCCTTGGCCTTGAGCGCGCTCACTTCCTTCTTGGCCTCGGCGCTGGCCTTGGCCAGTTTCTTCTTGGCGGTGCCGACGGCCTTCTTGGCGGCCTTGCGGGCGCGGGTGGCGGTCTGCTTGACCGAAGCCACCGCTTCCTCGGCGCGCGTGGCGATGGCGCTGCCGAGGTTGCTCGCGGTTTCCTTCACGTTCTCCGCCGCCTGGGTCAGGGTCGCGGTCACTCCGTTACCGTTGCTCATTGGTGCCCTCCTGGTGGGCTTGTCTTGGCGTACGCATGGTCAGGTGCAGCAATCGGGGTGTTGCCGGAGTGATGCTATACCCGCGGCGCGCGAGAAAAACAGAGGGCGCGCGCCGCTTTCGACCGACGGCGCCGGCGCGGCGGCGGACCGTGGTCCGCGTCCGGATTTCCCGCCGCGGGCCGCGGTTTCGCGCGCCGCCGCCTGAACGCGAATGCCCGCCTCGCGCAGGCCGGCCCCGGGCCGGCCGCGCGCGGCGGGCGCGCCGTCAGAACTTGCCGTAATAGCCTTCCTTCAGGGCGTCGAACAGGTTCGCGGCGGTGTGCATCTCGCCGTCGTACTCGATCTGCTCGTTGCCCTTGACCTCCAGCACGCTGCCGTCTTCGAGCTCGAAGCGGTAGGTGGTGTTCTCCAGGTCCGCTTCCTTGACCAGCACGCCCTGGAAGGCGGCCGGGTTGAAGCGGAAGGTGGTGCAGCCCTTCAGACCCTGCTGGTGGGCGTAGCGGTAGATGTCCTTGAACTGCTCGTACGGGTAGTCCGTGGGCACGTTCGCGGTCTTGGAGATCGAGGAGTCCACCCACTTCTGCGCGGCGGCCTGGACGTCGACATGCTCCTTCGGCGAGATGTCGTCGGCGGCGATGAAGTAGTCCGGCAGCTTGGCCTCGGGCTCGTCGCTGAACGGCATCGCCTTGGGGTTGATCAGCTCGCGGTAGGCCAGCAGCTCGAAGGAATAGACGTCGACCTTTTCCTTCGACTTCTTGCCTTCGCGGATCACGTTGCGGCTGTAGTGGTGGGCGAACGACGGCTCGATGCCGTTGGAGGCGTTGTTGGCCAGCGACAGCGAGATGGTGCCGGTCGGCGCGATCGAGCTGTGGTGGGTGAAGCGCGAGCCGACGTCGGCGAGTTCGTCGACCAGCTCCGGCGCCGCCTCGGCCACGCGCTGCATGTAGCGCGAATACTTGGCGTGCAGCACCTTGCCCGGGATGTCCTGGCCGACCTGCCAGCCGTCGCGCTTCATCTCCGGACGCTTGCGCAGCATCTCGGCGGTGACGGCGAAGATCTCGTCCATGATCGGCGCGGGACCCTTCTCCTTCGCCAGCGCCAGGCCCATCTCCCAGCCGGCCACGGCCATTTCGCGGGCGATGCGCTCGGTGAACTCGCACGACTCGGCCGAGCCGTACTTCATCTTCAGCATCGTGACCGTGCTGCCCAGGCCGAGGAAGCCCATGCCGTGGCGGCGCTTGCGCATGATCTCGTTGCGCTGCTGCTCCAGCGGCAGGCCGTTGACCTCGACCACGTTGTCGAGCATGCGGGTGAACACGCGCACGACTTCCTTGTATTCCTCCCAGTCGAACTCGGCCCGGTCGGTGAAGGCGTTGCGCACGAACTTGGTCAGGTTGACCGACCCCAGCAGGCAGGCGCCGTACGGCGGCAACGGCTGCTCGCCGCAGGGGTTGGTGGCGCGGATGGTCTCGCACCACCAGTTGTTGTTCATCTCGTTGACGCGGTCGATCAGGATGAAGCCCGGCTCGGCGTAGTCGTACGTCGAGACCATGATCATGTCCCACAGGTGCCGCGCGCGGATGTGGCCGTAGATCTTGCACGCCACCAGGCCGTCGTCGCGGACGATGTAGTTGCGGTGGGTCGGCCAGTCGCGCCAGACCACGACGTTGGCGTCGTCCAGGTCGAGGTCGCCGCGCTCCTTGATATTGACCGGGAACACCAGCGGCCAGTCGGCGTCGCTGTCGACCGCTTCCATGAAGCCGTCGGTGATCAGCAGCGACAGGTTGAACTGGCGCAGGCGGCCGTCTTCGCGCTTGGCGCGGATGAAGTCCTTCACGTCGGGGTGGCTGACGTCGAACGTGCCCATCTGCGCGCCGCGGCGGCCGCCGGCGGAGGACACGGTGAAGCACATCTTGTCGTAGATGTCCATGAAGGACATCGGACCCGAGGTGTAGGCGCCGGCGCCGGCGACGAAGGCGCCGCGCGGCCGCAGGGTCGAGAATTCGTAGCCGATGCCGCAGCCGGCCTTGAGGGTCAGGCCCGCTTCGTGGACCTTGTCCAGGATCCCGTCCATCGAATCTTCGATGGTGCCCGAGACCGTGCAGTTGATCGTCGAGGTGGCCGGCTTGTGCTCCAGCGCGCCGGCGTTGGAGGTGATGCGGCCGGCGGGAATCGCGCCGCGGCGCAGCGCCCAGACGAAGCGCTCGTACCAGTACTGCTGCTTCTCGGCGTTGGGCTCGGCGTCGGCCAGGGCCCGCGCCACGCGCTGGTAGGTGCCGTCGATATCGGCATCGACCGCCTCGCCCGACTTGGTCTTGAGCCGGTACTTCTTGTCCCAGATGTCCTGGGACGCGGGCTGCAGCGCGATTTCCTGCTCTGCCGCCGGGTTCTTGACCGCCTCGAGGCGCACGGTGCTCATGCCTGTTTCGTCTCCTTCAATGGCGGCGGGCCGTTGGGTTGCGCCCGCCGCCGGTGGTTTCTTTGTACGAGGTAACCGGGGATCGTCGTGTTGCGGCGTGCCGGGTCAAGGGCACGGTGTTGCGCTCGCTACGTCGTTGACGCTGGATCGGTGAAGCAGGTCGAACCGGTAATCGGGACGTTCTTTTTGTGTCCCGGGACGTAGCTCCTCACTGACGTGTTGTGTATCGATTCACGTGTGTAGGAGTCGTCGCGGGTTGTCGCATCCGCTCGGGCGGCAGGAGCCCGGGCGGGGTCGTTCGTGGCCCGTCGTCAGCCCCCCGCCGACGACGAAGCCCACGGCGCGTTGGCTTACGCGCCGCGTGCGGCCATTAGTGTCGTTGCGAGGTTCGCGTCCGCTCTCGTCATGAGCATGTCCTGCCTCAAGGAGACGTGAAGACTTTCCCAAGCCGAACCCCTACGCTTGGGCTCCCTCTGCGGGGCCGACCACTACATGTTGTGGCCTCGCAGGGGAGTCACGCTACGCCCGGCGTCTGCGGAAGTCAACGGCTTGTTGATGACTATCACGCTTCGGCTGTCATCGCCGCGACCCGAATCGCAGCTCCGGGGCAGCTGGTCTATAACGCCGCGGCACTCCGCCGGTGCGCCTCGGCACGGATCGGCTTCGCGCATCGCCACAAGGCCCACTTCATCGGTTATTTATTGCCGCTCTCCAACACTGCGGCGCAGCGGGGTGGTCGCCGCCGTGCGGAACACGGCGCGGCCGGCGCGGTCCAAGCCCGGCACGGCGCGCTTGAAGCCGGGCGCCGCCGCCACGATTGCTGAAACACGATTGCTGAGATCGGTCTTCGTCACCGCACCGCCCTTTCTTCCACGCACTTCCGGAACCGCGACACGATGCGTCCCTTGCCGACCCTGTTGACCCTCGCCCTGGCCGCCGCGTTCGGCGGCTTCGCCGCCACCGCCGTGCGCGAAGGCCTGCAAGCGCCGGCGCAGGCCGCGCCGCCGCCGATTCCCTCGATCACCGTGCCGGCCGCGGCCGCGCTGCCGGCCTCGGTCGCCGGCCAGGCGCTGCCGTCGCTGGCGCCGATGCTGCAGCGGGTGACCCCGGCCGTGGTCAGCGTGCACACCAAGCAGACGGTGCGCATCCGCAACCCGTTCGCCAACGATCCGATCTTCCGCCGCATGTTCCCCAACATCCCGCAGGAGCGGATCAACGAGTCGCTGGGCTCGGGCGTGATCGTCGACGCCAAGAACGGCTACGTGCTGACCAACCATCATGTGATCGAGGGCGCCGACGAGGTCTCGGTGACGCTCGCCGACGGGCGCACGGTCAAGGCCGAGTTCCTGGGCTCGGACCCGGACACCGACGTCGCGCTGATGCGGATCCCGGCGCAGAACCTCAGCGCGATCTCGCTGGCCGATTCCGACGGGCTGCGGGTCGGCGACTTCGTGGTCGCGGTCGGCAACCCGTTCGGGATCGGCCAGACGGTCACCTCCGGCATCGTCTCGGCGGTCGGCCGTAGCGGCCTGCGCGGGCTGGGCTACCAGAACTTCATCCAGACCGACGCCTCGATCAACCCGGGCAATTCCGGCGGCGCGCTGGTCAATCTCAACGGCGAGCTGGTCGGCATCAACACCGCCAGCTTCAACCCGCAGGGCAGCATGGCCGGCAACATCGGCCTGGGCTTCGCGATCCCGGTCAACCTGGCGCGCAACATCAAGGACCAGTTGATCGCCAACAACGGCGTCGTGCGCCGCGGCACCCTGGGGCTGGAATCGCAGGACGTGACTCCGCAACTGGCGGCCGCGCTCAAGCTGGCCGAACCGCGCGGCGCGCTGGTCTCGCGCGTGTTCGCCGGCAGCGCGGCGGCGGCGGCGGGGCTGCGCCCGGGCGACGTGATCCTCTCGGCCAACGGCCAGCGGGTCGACGGCCGCGACGCGCTGCGCAACTTCGAGGGCTTGCAGTCGATCGGCAGCAAGATCGCGCTGGAAGTGCGCCGCGACGGCCAGGCGCTGCAGCTCGACGCGAGCCTGCGCGAACAGCCGCGCTCGATGCCCGGCGCCGATCTCGATCCGCGCCTGGCCGGCGCCACCTTCGGCGAGCTGCCCGAGCGCCTGCGCCAATCCGGATTGTCGGGCGTGGTGGTCGAAAGCGTGACCCGCGGCAGCCGCGCGGCGGCCAACGATTTGCGCAAGGACGACATCGTTCTTGCGGCCAGCAGCGGCAACTTCGACGATCTTCCGGGTTTCCGCGCGAGCTTCACGCGCGCTCCGGCACAGTTGATCCTGCGCGTGCAGCGCGGCAACGGCGTCGGCAACCTAGCCATCCGCTAGGGCCGCGGTCCTCGTGACCTTGCACGCGGGCCGTTAACATCGGCCCGCTAAGATCGACCCGCAAGCCCGCCCATCCATTCCAGGCAAGCGCGCCTGGTTCGTGGCAGACATGCAGATCCAGCGCACGCGACCGCCCGTCGGCCGCAGCGCGCGTCACCCGTTCATCGCCGTCGAGGGCAGCCACATCGCCCGGTCTCGTCACGGCCCGCCGAACCCGGGACCCGTTCCGCGGTTCATTCCCGCAGCACTACGGAGCAACACGGAGGAAACACCATGACCCCCACCTCGACCGACAACGTCAAGAGCAACCTCGGCCAGGCCGGCGGCCACCTCAAGCAGGCCGCCGTCGATGCCGGCGACGCCATCCGCAGCGCGGCCGGCGTGGCCGGCGAAGAGCTCAAGCTCGGCAAGGCCAACGTCAAGTCCGATCTCGCCGACAGCGCGCTGGCCGGCATCGCCGCGGCCGAGCACGCCGGCGGCGCCGCGCGCGAGCAGGTCGATGCGCTGATGGACAAGGGCCGCGACCTGATCGAAAGCGCCGCCGAGCTGGTGCGCGAGCGTCCGCTGGCGTCGTTCGGCGTGGCCTTCGCCGCCGGCTTCATCATCGCCAAGCTCGCCCGCAGCGGCGACAAGTGAGCGCAGGCGACGCGCCCCACGGCGAGCAGGCGCGCGCCGCGGGTCCCGATGGCGGCGAGCCCCGGCAGGGGCCGCTGCCGATCGACGAGGCGGTGCGCGAGATCGGCGAGGCGGGCCGCGAGGGCCTGTCCGCCGCGCTCGACACCGGCCGCGCGCTGCGCGGCCTGCTGATCGCCGATCTCGCCCTGGCCCGCAGCGCGCTGGGACGGGCGCTGATGTGGGTGGCGGTGGCGATCGTGTTCGGCGCGTCCACCTGGTTGTTGCTGATGGCGGCGCTGATCGCGCTGCTGCAGGGCGCGTTGGGTTGGTCGTGGCTGGCCTCGATGTCGGCCGCGGCCGGCCTGAGCCTGGTGGTCACCGCGATCGGCGGCTGGCAGGCACTGCGTTATTTCGAACACACCCGGCTCTCGGCGACGCGGCGGCAGTTGCGGCGGATGGGGCTGGGCCACGACGACGACGATGACGACGACCGGGGCACCGGCGCGCGTCGGCAGGAGGCGCGATGAGCCGGTTCGATCGTCTGCAGCGGCGCGTGGACAAGCGCGAGCGGCTGCTCGAAGGCCGCTATGAGCAAGTGCAGGAACGCAAGCAGGTGCTGCAGCGTTCTTGGCGCGAGGCGTGGACGCCGGGTCGGATCGTGATCGCCGGCTTGGTGTCGGGCTTCTTCATGGGCCGCGCCGAGCCGGTCAAGATCGCGGTCAAGAGCGGCAATCTGATGCAGATCGTGAGCCTGTTGTCGGGGCTGTTCGCCGGCGCAGGCGCGCAGGAAGCGGCCGATCAGGCGGGTCAGGCCGCCGGTCAGGCGGGGCGGGCGGCGCGCGCGGCGGATCAGGCGGCCGATGGCGCGCAGGCGGCTGCGGAGCGCAGCGCGGCTTGATTCGGTGAGCGGATACGTCGGGGCGTGGTCGCGAATTAGGTGGGGGCTTTGGACGTCGTCCGGGGGCAACGCAGGATTTTTCGTGTATCGGCCTCTTAGGCTGGGGGCGAGACTTCGGGCTTCCGGACCTTGGCCCGGGGAAGCTCCCCGCCGGCTAGGGCCTGCGGCAAACGCCTGCGGGGAGCTTCCCCGGGCCAAGGTCCTCCACCGCTATTGAGGTTCCGCTTGTTTGCGGGCCGCACGGTTGCATCAACGCGCACGCCCCATGCGTCCGACACCTCTCGCCCCAACGAAAGCCGCAGCCTCGGGCCTGCCGGAGTCCCTCCCGGGCCTTTGCCGCAGGCCTTGGCCCGGGAGGGACTCCGGCAGGCCCGAGGCCCCGCGTAAGCCCCGGCAAGCCCGACACCACGCGCCCCCCCCCCGAAATCCCGCTGGCGCCTACACACGCAAGAGCGCACAGTTTGCGCCGGCTCACCGCACGCTGCCGCCTTGACCCCGTCCGACTCCGCTCCCAACCCGCCGACCACCGCCGTCCCGCCGCCCGCCAGCGAACCCGCGGCGACACCGCCGCGCCCGCGCGGCCCCGTCTCGCTGTTGGTCCTGGCCACTCTCGCACTCGGCTACACCTTGTGGGCGGCGCAGGAACTGCTGCTGCCGATCCTGCTGGCCGCGTTCTTCGCCCTGGTCGGCAATCCGATCCTGCGCCTGCTCGGCAAGCTGCGCCTGCCGCGGCTGCTGGGCGCGCTGATCGTGATGGTCGGCGGCCTCGCCGTCGCCGGCGCGCTGACCCTGCAGCTGGCCGAACCGGCCGGCGAATGGGTGCGCCAAGTGCCCAAGGAACTCAAGCAGGTCGGCCCCAAGCTGCGGCAGATGACCAAGCCGTTCCAGGACGCCAACCGCGCCGCGCAGAACTTCGCCCGCGCCGCCGGCGGCGAGAACACCGCCAGACCGGTGCAGGTGGTCAAGACCGAACTCGACGATCCCTACCGCGCGCTGACCTCCACCCCGAAACGCCTGGCCCAGGTGCTGGCGGTGGTGCTGCTGACGTTCTTCTTCATGGTGTTCGGCGAGTCGCTGCAGCGCAACGCCATCGCGCTGCTGCCGAGCCAGCAGAAGAAGAAGCTCACCATCGACATCCTGCATTCGATCGAGCGCGAGATCTCGCGCTACGTGCTCACCATCAGCCTGATCAACACCGGCCTGGGCCTGGCCCTGGCCGGCGCGCTGTACGCGCTGGGCACGCCGCTGCAGGAAGCGCTGCTGTGGGGCACGATGGCGGCGCTGCTGAACTTCGCCCCGTTCGTCGGCCCGCTGATCGGGGTCGCGGTGATGCTGGTGATGGGCCTGGTCGCGTTCGACCAACTCGGGCCGTCGCTGTTGCCGGCCGGGCTGTACCTGGGCCTGCACACGATCGAATCGCAGGTGGTCACGCCGCTGGTGCTGGGCCGGCGCATGCGCCTGTCGCCGCTGGTGCTGATGCTGGCGCTGATGTTCTTCGGCTGGCTGTGGGGCATCGTCGGCCTGCTGCTGGCGGTGCCGCTGCTGGTGTGCGTGAAGCTGGTGCTGGCGCGCATCGAAGGCCTGGAAGGCTGGGCGCGGCTGCTGGAATGAGCGGCGCGTGATCCTCGCCACCGACGTGCACTACTTCGACGGCCGCGCGCGCGCGGCCGGGGTGCTGTTCGCCGACTGGGGCGACGCGCTCGCGGCGGCGACGCTGACCGCCGACATCGACGCGGTCGCCGACTACCAGCCCGGCGCGTTCTACCGCCGCGAACTGCCGTGCCTGGCCGCGTTGCTGGCGAAGCTGGACGCGCCGCCGGACTGCATCGTCGTCGACGGCCACGCCTGGCTCGACGGCGCCGGCCGCCCGGGCCTGGGCGCGCACTTGTGGGAGTCGCTGCAGCGCCGGGTCGCGGTGGTCGGCGTGGCCAAGACCCGTTTCGTCGACACCCCGGCCGAAGCCGAAGTGCTGCGCGGCGGCGCGCGGCCGCTGTACGTGACCGCGGCCGGCCTGGAACCGGCGCTGGCGCGCGCGGCGGTGGCGCGCATGGCCGGCGCGCACCGGCTGCCGGACTTACTCAAGCAGGCCGACCGGCTGGCGCGCGGCGGCTGAACGCGGCGATCGCCGCGCACGGCGACGCGCGTCGTCCATCGGCGCGGACGCGGCAGGCTAAAATGGCCGCCATGAGCTTCCCTGTCCGCGCCATCACCCTGGACCTCGACGACACCATCTGGCCGATCGCGCCGGTGATGCTGCGCGCCGAGGCGGTCCTCGACCAATGGCTGCGCACGCATGCGCCGCGCACCGCCGCGCTGTATCCGATCGACGCGGTGCGCGCGCTGCGCGACCGCATCGCCGGCGAGCGCCCGGACCTGGCCCACGACTACACCACCCAGCGCCGCCTGACCCTGCAGCACATGCTGCGCGAGTCCGGCGACGACCTCGCCCTGGCCGAGCCGGCGTTCGACGCCTTCTTCGCCGCGCGCTGCGAAGTCGAGCATTACGCCGACAGCGAGGCCGCGCTGGCGCGGCTGGCCGCGCGGGTGCCGCTGGCGGCGTTGAGCAACGGCAACGCCGACCTCAAGCGGATCGGGCTGATGCCGCTGTTCCGCTTCCAGCTCGGCGCGCGCGAGCACGGCCGGGCCAAGCCCGACGCGAGCATCTTCCACGCCGCCTGCGCGCGGCTGGAGTTCGAGCCGGCGCAGGTGCTGCACGTGGGCGACGACATCGAGATGGACGTCGTCGGCGGCCGCGGCGCCGGCCTGCGCACCTGCTGGATCAACCGCGAGGCGCGCCAGTGGCCCGGCCAGCACCCGCGCCCGGACCTCGAATTCTCCACCCTCACCGAGCTGGCCGACTGGCTGGATCGCACCTCCCTGGACCGCGCCGTCGTCGACGGCGCGTCCCGCACGGACACCACCTGCGCATGAGCGAACCCCTGGGCTTCACCTCTTCCGCCAGCGGCGCCTTGCCGCTGGACCTGGTCGGCCGCGTCGACTTCGCCGCCTGGCGCGACGCGCTGCCGCCGGCCTCCGCCGCCTGGGTGCAGACCCAGGGCTTCGACGGCGCGCCGGGCACCGTGGTGCTGGTGCCCGGTCCCGACGGCGAACTGCTCGGCGCGGCGATCGGCATCGGCGATCCGCTCGATCCGTATTCCTACGGCCACGCGCCGTTCGCGCTGCCGGCGCGCAGCTGGCGCGCGCCGACCGGGCTGGGCCCGGGCGTGCGCGACGCGCTGCGCCTGGGCTGGGGCCTGGGCAGCTATCGCTTCGACCGCTACAAGGCGCCGCCGCGCGCGCCGGCGCAGTTGCTGGCCGAGGGCTTCGACGACGAAGTCTTCGCGGTGCTCGCCGCCAGCGTGCGCGTGCGCGACCTGGTCAACACGCCGACCGAGCACATGGGCCCGGACGAACTGGAGCAGATCGCGCGCGGGATCGCCGAGCGCCACGGCGCCAGGATCGAGGTGATCGCCGGCGACGAGCTGCTGGCGCAGAACTTCCCCGCCATCCACGCCGTCGGCCGCGCCTCGCACCGCGCGCCGCGGCTGATCGCGCTGGACTGGGGCGACGCCGCGCATCCGCACGTGGCCGTGGTCGGCAAGGGCGTGTGCTTCGACACCGGCGGCCTCGACCTCAAGCCGGCCGACGGCATGCGCTGGATGAAGAAGGACATGGGCGGCGCGGCGCACGCGATCGCCCTGGCCGAATTGATCATGGCGCGCAAGCTGCCGCTGCGGATCACCCTGCTGGTGCCGGCGGTGGAGAACGCGGTCGGCCCCAACGCGTTCCGCCCGGGCGAGGTGATCGCCACCCGCCAGGGCACCAGCGTGGAGATCGACAACACCGACGCCGAAGGCCGGGTGGTGCTGTGCGACGCGCTGGCCTATGCCGGCGAGCGCAAGCCGGCGCTGCTGCTCGACTTCGCCACCCTCACCGGCGCGGCGCGGATCGCGCTGGGCCCGGACTTGCCGGCGCTGTATTCCAACCAGGACGCGCTGGCGCAGGACTGGCTCGACGCCGGCACCGCCCAGCGCGACCCGGTCTGGCGCATGCCGCTGTGGCGCCCGTACCTGCGCTACCTCACCAGCCACATCGCCGACATCGCCAACGGCGGCCCGTCGAAGATGGCCGGCTCGGTGACCGCGGCGCTGTACCTGGAGCGCTTCGTGCCCGCCGACCTGGCCTGGGCGCACCTGGACGTGTACAGCTGGAACGACGCCGACCGCCCGGGCCGCCCGGCCGGCGGCGAGGCCCAGGGCCTGCGCGCGGTGTTCGCCATGCTCAAGGCGCGCGCGGCCGGCTGAGGCCGGCGGCGCGGGAGGACGGCGGATGACGTACCCGTCGGTGTGCATGACGTTGGCGCTGGCCGCCGCGGCCGCGCTCGCGGTCGGTTGCGCGGGCGCGAAGACGAAACCGGAGATCGCAGGCATGACCCAGGCGGGCCCGACCGGGCGGATCGATTCGGATCAGGCCGCTTCGCGCCCGCCGCAGCCGGCCTCGGCCGCGCAGGCGCGCGCCGACGCGGCGCTGGCGCGGCCGGCGAACTCGCAACTGGTGCGCTCGCCGCAACCGGTGCCGGCCGACGACCGGCTCAAGGTGTTCCTGGCCGGCAGCATCGACATGGGCGGCACCACCGATTGGCAGGCGCAGCTGGCGCGCGAACTGGCCGACGAAGGCGTGGTGCTGCTCAACCCGCGCCGCGAGGACTGGAACCCGGCGTGGAAGCCGGTGGCCGAGGAACCCGAGTTCCGGCGCCAGGTCGAGTGGGAACTCACCGCCCTGCAACGCGCCGACGTGATCGCGATGTACCTGGCGCCGGGCTCGCAGGCGCCGGTCAGCCTGCTCGAACTGGGCCTGCACGCGGGCTCGGGCAAGGTCCTGCTGGCCTGCCCGGACGGCTTCTGGCGCAAGGGCAACGTCGACATCGTCGCCCAGCGCTACGGCATCCCGAGCTACGACAGCCTGCCGGCGCTGGCGCAGGCGGTGCGCGCGCGGCTGGCGGAACTGCGGCAGGCGCGGGCGCGCTGATCGCGCCCGGTCCGCGCGATGCGGACGCCAGCGGGCTTGCGCCGCGACGCTCCCCGGCCGTCATTCCCGCGAACGCGGGAATCCTGAGACTTCAGCGCCCTGTCTGGATAAAGCCCTGGATGCCCGCCTTCGCTGGCACGACGCCGGCGGGCGGCCCAGCGACGCTCCCCAGCTTTCATCCACGCCAACGCAGGGCGGATCTGGTCACAAAGGCCCGGCGGATTCGCGCCACCCTGCCGGCTCCCAAGCCCGCCTCCCGCCCCGCCACGCTTTGCCGCGTCGGCCGGTGTCCTCTGCGCTCCTCGTACCGCGTTGATTCGTTTCGGTTCCGGGTCGCCCAGGGGACTGGCGCCGGCGCCGTCGTTCATACAAAATGTGATTTGTGGCACATCAATTCAGTGTCATGAATCACTGAAACAGGCTCAGGCCTTGCGCCTGGGCCCAGGGCCGCCAGGCAGCCTCAGCGCCCGAACCTTCGCAGTAAGGCTCGCAACAGGGGAATCCATGAATCGCTCGACCCACTTCGGCCGCAAGGCCGGCGCGCTGCTGTGCGCTCTCGCGCTGGCGTTCGCCGGCCCAGTCCTGGCCAGCGGCGCCAACAGCCAGCGCCAGGCCAACGCCACCGGCGGCGTGCTCACCGACGGCTCCGACGGTCTGCGCGTGATCTGGGGCAGCAACAGCCAGTTCCAGGTGCGCCTCGGCAACGCCGACCAGGTCTACAACGCCGGCGCCACGCCCACCAACGGCAGCCTGTTCAACAGCGTCTACCTGCGGGTGGACCGCGGCAACGGCGCGGTGCGGGTCTACAACAACGCCAACAACGCCGCCCAGGCCGCGTTCGCGCTGTTCAACCAGGTCTCGCAGAGCGCGCTGACCGGCGCCGGCACGCCGGCCTCGCCGTACCAGACCACCACCGTGCTGCGGCCGAGCAACGCGGCCGACACCAACATCACCCTGACCATCGTCGACAGCTACATCGTCCCGCAGGCCTGGTTCACCCGCCGGGTCTCGTTGAGCGGCATGCCCGCCAGCGGCGCGACGATCCGCTTCTACCAGAACGTCGATACCTACCTGCAGGGCGGCGACAACGGCCCGGGCTTCAGCCGCACCAGCCCCGGCAACACCAGCGGCCGGCCCGACCTGGTCGGCGTCGCCAAGGGCACCCAATTCGAAGCGCTGTGGTGGGAGCCCTCGTCGGGCACGCCGAACTGGGACCGCTACTTCAGCGGCAGCTACACCTTTCCGCAATGGCAGATCTGCAACGGCGGCAACACCCAGAGCGGCAGCTGCACCACCGCCGGCGGCAACCTCAGCAACGCCATCGACACCAACGCCAACACCGACAACGGCATGGCGGCGCAGTGGAACATCCCCAGCGGCGCGTCCAGCTTCGTCGCCGAGTACCGCATCACCTTCGCGGTCAGTTCGGTCGACCTGGTCAAGCGCTTCGCCCCGGCCACGATCAACGTCGGCGGCGTGTCGACGCTGACCTTCGATCTGACCAACAAGAGCGTCAACACCACCAACAGCATCCGCTTCACCGACACCCTGCCGGCCAACGTGGTGGTGGCGCCGACCCCGAACGTGCGCACCAACTGCCCGGCCGGCGGCGCCTTGAGCAATACGCTGGGAAGCATGACCGTGACCGCAGCGGCCGGCAGCGGCTCGATCGCGGTCAACAACGCCACCGTCAACGGCGCGACCAGCAACGGCGGCCAGCTCGCCTGCCAGGTCACCGTCGACGTCACCTCCGCCACCGTCGGCGTTTACCACAACACCAACGCCAGCATCGGCAACACCAACAACCTGGTGAACCTGGTCGGCGACGAAGTGCTGACCGTGGTCCAGCCGCAGCTCACCGCCAGCAAGTCGGTGGTCGGCGCGCTCGCCGCCGGCCAGACCGGCGCGGCCGGCGACGGTTACTTCAACATCGGCGTGCAGAACAGCGGCAGCGGCGCGACCAGCGGCGCGATCGCCATCGCCGACACCCTGCCGGCCGGCTTCAGCCTGGTCTCCGCCTCCAGTGCGCAGGGCGCGGTGAACTGCGGCACGTTGCCGGCCACCGGCACGGTCACCTGCAGCTTCACCCCGACCGCGCCGATCGCCGCCGGCGACAGCGCCAGCGTGCGCCTCAACGTCGCCATCGCCGCCACCGCGACCGGCTCGCCGGTCAACCACGTCGGCGTGGCCGGCGGCGGCGATCCCGATCCGCTGCCGGCCTGCCCGTCCGCCGGCAACGCGCAGTGCGCGCAGACGCCGTCGCCGATCGCGGTCAACGTCAGCCTGAGCCTGATCAAGACCGAAGATCCGGTGTCGTCGACCTACACCCCCGGCACCTCCACCGTCTACACCCTGAGCGCCTGCAACGCGACCGGGCCGGCGGTGGCCAACGGCGCCACCCTCAGCGATCCGCTGCCCAACGGCGCGCGCCTGTCCGGCCCCTGGAGCTGCACCGGCACCGGCAACGGCACCTGTCCGTCCGGCGGCGGCGCGGCCGGCGACGCCGCGGTCAACATCGCCGGGCTGGTCTTGCCGGTGGGCGGCTGCATCAATGTGCGCGTGCCGGTGCAGTTCAATCCGAACCCGTCGGCTTACTGAGCCGACGCCGCGCGCCGCAGACGGCCGTCGCCGGGGTTCCCGGCGGCGGCCGTTTTGCGTTGCGCCGGCGCGAAGCCGCGACCGCGCGCCGGCGCCGCCATGTCGCGGCCATGACAAGTGTCAGCCGCAGCCGGCGACAGCGGCGCTGACAAAAACTGACTTTAAGCAGGTTGGATCGCGCGCGCGCCCCGGTCACACTAGGCGGCATCTGGCGTCTTGGTTGGGAACATGAGCGCATCCGCCGATCTGCTGAAGGAACTCCGCATCGACCGCAACCGCCCGGCGCCGCCGTCGGGCCCCGGCCGCGGCTTGATCGTCGGCGCGATCGTGCTGGTGCTGGTGTTGGCCGCGGTGGCCGGCTGGTTCGTCTTCGGCCGCAACGCCGGCGTCCAGGTCCGCACCGCCGGCGTCACCGCGATCGGCGCCGGCAGCGGCGGCGCGGGCGCCTCGGTGCTCGACGCCACCGGCTACATCGTCGCCCGCCGCATCGCCACGGTCTCGGCCAAGATCACCGGCAAGGTGCGCGAGGTGATGATCGAGGAAGGCCAGCGGGTCGAGGCCAACCAGATCATGGCCACGCTGGACCCGATCGACGCCAACGCCCAGCGCGAACTCAGCGCCGCCCAGCTCGCCGCCGCGCAGAGCGACGTCGCCCGGGTCCAGGCCCAGCTCAAGGAGGCCGAGGCCAACGCCGGGCGCCTGGCCGGGCTGACCCAGCAACAGTTGGTGTCGCGCTCGCAGTACGACCAGGCCGTCGCCCAGCGCGACTCGCTGCGCGCGCAGCTGCTGACCGCGCAGCGCAACGTCAAGGTGTCCGGCGATTCGCTGCGCATCTCCGACATCGGCGTGGACAACACCGTGGTGCGCGCGCCGTTCGCCGGCGTGGTCACCGCCAAGGCCGCGCAGCCGGGCGAGATCGTCTCGCCGCTGTCGGCCGGCGGCGGCTTCACCCGCACCGGCATCGGCACCATCGTCGACATGGATTCGCTGGAGATCGAAGTGGATGTCGGCGAGGCCTTCATCGGCCGGGTCCAGCCGAAGATGCCGGTGGAGGCCACGCTCAACGCCTACCCGGACTGGAAGATCCCGGCCGAGGTCATCGCCATCATCCCGACCGCCGACCGCGGCAAGGCCACGGTCAAGGTGCGCATCGCGATCAAGAGCCGCGATCCGCGCATCGTCCCGGACATGGGCGTGCGGGTGAGCTTCCTGGAAGCCGCCAAGCCCGCCGGCGCGGCCCCGGCCAAGCCCAGCGCGATGCTGCCCAACGCCGCGCTGGCCCAGCGCGACGGCAAGGACGTGGCCTTCGTGGTCGAGGACGGCAAGGTCCGCCAGGCCGCGCTGACCCTGGGCCGCAAGCTCGGCGACGACCGCGAGGTCACCGCCGGCCTGGTCGGCGGCGAGAGCGTGGTGCTCGACCCGCCCGATTCGCTCGCCGACGGCGCCAAGGTCCGTGTCGAAAACGCCGGCGCCGATTCGTCGGATACGCAATGACGCCGTGACCCGGCACTGAGGCAGACCACGCGCCGGCGGCCCCACGCCGCGGCGCGCGCATTCACCGCAGTTGCGCGCGGCCGTCGCGGCGAGGCGCGCGTTCCACCGGTCCGCGACCGGCGCGCCCGCGCGCGCCCCGCCCTCCGCCGCTTCGCTTCGCGCCGCACCGCTTCGAGCCGCACCGTACCGACCGCACCGCGCCCGTCGCCGCACCGCCCCGCATCGGCAACGCTCACCCGCACCCGCATCCGCACACCCGAGGACGTCGAAGATGGACACCCTGGTTTCGATCAACCACCTCACCAAGACCTACCAGCGCGGCCCGGAAAAGGTCGAAGTGCTGCACGGCATCAACCTGGACATCGCCAAGGGCGACTTCGTCGCGCTGATGGGCCCGTCCGGCTCGGGCAAGAGCACCCTGCTCAACCTGATCGGCGGCCTGGACAACCCCAGCGGCGGCGAGATCACCGTCGAGGGCGAGCGCATCGACCGCATGAGCCCGGGCCAGCTGTCGCAGTGGCGCAGCCGCCACGTCGGCTTCATCTTCCAGTTCTACAACCTGATGCCGGCGCTGACCGCGCAGAAGAACGTCGAACTGCCGCTGCTGCTGTCGCCGCTGGGCGCCGCCCAGCGCAAGCGCAACGCCGAGATCGCGCTGACCCTGGTCGGCCTGGCCGAGCGCCGCAGCCACCGCCCCAACGAGCTCTCCGGCGGCCAGCAGCAGCGCGTGGCGATCGCCCGCGCGATCGTCTCCGACCCGACCCTGCTGATCTGCGACGAGCCCACCGGCGACCTCGACCGGCAGTCGGCCGAGGACATCCTCGGCCTGCTGCGCCTGCTCAACCGCGAACACGGCAAGACCATCGTCATGGTCACCCACGACCCGAAGGCCGCCGAGTACGCCACCCACACCCTGCACCTCGACAAGGGCACCCTGGTCGAGCAGCAGCCCGACGCGCACTGAGCCGGAGGGACGGGCCATGAAGTACTTCCATCTGATCTGGGCCGAGCTGATGCGGCGCAAGACCCGCACCGCGCTGACCCTGCTGTCGATCGTCGCCGCGTTCCTGCTGTTCGGCCTGCTCGACGGCGTGCGCGAGAGCTTCGACCAGGCCGGCAACAGCGCCAACGGCGCCAAGCGCCTGCAGACCGGCTCGCGGCTGTCGTTCATCCAGCCGCTGCCGATGTCGCTCAACGACCGCATCGCCCAGGTCCAGGGCGTCAAGCAGGTGTCCTACGCCAATTGGTTCGGCGGCGCCTACCAGGATCCGCACAACCAGATCTTCAGCTTCGCGGTGGCGTCGAACTACCTCGATCTGTATCCGGAGATCCAGGTCGACAAGGCCCAGCGCAAGGCCTTCGACGAAACCCGCACCGGCGTGCTGGTCGGCGCCCAGCTGATGCAGCGCTTCGGCTGGAAGGTCGGGCAGAAACTGCCGCTGCAGTCGACCATTTTCCCCAACAGCGACGGCAGCAAGAACTGGAACTTCGACATCGTCGGGACCATCGCCGCCGCCGACAAGAAGACCGGGGGCTGGTACGACCAGATGGTGCTGCTGCACTGGAAGTACTTCGACGACTCCAATCCCTACAACCGCGGCCAGGTCGGCTGGTACATCACCGAAGTCGGCGACGTGAACCAGGCCGACCGCGTGGCCAAGGCCATCGACGCGATCTCGGCCAACTCCGACCACGAGAGCAAGACCCAGACCGAGGCGGCGTCGGCGGCGAACTGGATGAAGCAGATGGCCGACATCGGCCTGATCGTCGGCTCGATCATGGGCGCGGTGTTCTTCACCCTGGTGCTGCTGACCGGCAACACCATGGCCCAGGCGGTGCGCGAGCGCACCTCCGAGCTGGCGGTGCTCAAGACGATCGGCTTTCCCGACCGCAGCGTGCTGATGCTGGTGCTGGCCGAATCGGTGCTGCTGTTGCTGATCGGCGGCGTCGTCGGCGTCGCCCTGGCGCGCTTGATGGGCCCGATCGTCAGCGCCGGCAGCCGCGGCGCGATCAACATCCCGCCGATCAGCGGCCACAGCTGGGCGCTGGCGCTGGGCCTGATGGTCGCCATCGGCCTGGTGGTCGGCGCGCTGCCGGCGATCCGGGCGATGCGCCTGAACATCGTCGACGCCCTGGCCGGGCGCTAACGGAGACCGCACATGAAGAAGCTCTTATCGTTCGGCCGCGGCCTGCTGACCGCGCTGGCGTTGATCGCCGGACTGGCGTTGTGGGCGGTGGCGCCGTGGCCGGTGCTGGTCGGCCTGGCCGCGCTGGTCGCGCTGTGGATGCTGCTGACCCGCAGCGGCCAGCAGGCCGCCTCGGTCGCCGGCGTCGGCATCAGCACGCTGCGCCAGCGCCTGGGTTCGTCCTCGGTGGTGGTGATCGGCATCGCCGGCGTGGTCGCGGTGCTGGTGGCGATGCTGTCGATGGCCGAAGGCTACCGCCAGACCCTGGCCCGCACCGGCAGCGCCGACACGGTGCTGGTGCTGCGCGGCGCGTCCGCGGCCGAGGTGATGTCGACCCTGGACCTGGCCAGCATCAACGTGATCGAACAGGCCCAGGGCATCGCCCGCGGCCCCGACGGCCGGCCGCTGGCCTCGCCGGAGACCGTGGTCGCGGCCAACCTGCCGATCAAGGGCGGCGCGCCCGACCAGGACGGCAGCGTGCAGTTGCGCGGCGTCGGCGACCGCGCCTGGCTGGTGCGGCCGCAGGTCAAGATCGTGCAGGGCCGCAAGTTCGAGACCGGCAAGCGCGAGGTGGTGGTCGGCAGCGGCGCGCAGCGCCAGTTCGCCGGCCTCGACGTCGGCAAGCAGATCCGCCTGGGCAGCGAGCAGTGGACCGTGGTCGGCGTGTTCAAGTCCGGCGACGCCATGGACTCGGAAGTGTGGGCCGACGCCGAGATGGTCGCCGCGACCTACCGCCGCGGCGCCTCGCGCAACGCGGTGGTGGCCAAGCTGACCTCGGCCAAGGCGTTCAAGCCGTTCAAGGCCGCGCTGGCCGGCGACCCGCGCCTGCAGGTCGACGTCACCACCACCGCCGACTACTTCGCCAAGCAGTCCGAGGGCATGACCACGGTGATCCGGGTCATCGGCATCGTGGTCGGTTCGATCATGGCCATCGGCGCGGTGTTCGGCGCGCTCAACACCATGTTCGCCACCGTCGCCACCCGCGCGCGCGAGATCGCGACCCTGCGCGCGATCGGCTTCCGCGGCCTGCCGGTGGTGGTGGCGGTGATGCTGGAGACCATGCTGCTGGCGCTGGTCGGCGGCCTGATCGGCGGCGTGCTGGCCTGGGCGATCTTCAACGGCTACACCGCCTCGACCATCGCCGGCGGCGTCGGCCAGCTGACCTTCGACTTCCGCGTCACCGGCGAACTGCTGTGGAGCGGGCTGAAGTGGGCGCTGGCGATCGGCTTCGTCGGCGGCCTGTTCCCGGCGCTGCGCGCGGCGACGCTGCCGGTGACCTCGGCGCTGCGGGCTTTGTAAGCCGCGCCGCTCGAACCGCATCGCCATCGCGCGGACACGAAAGCCCCCTTCGCCGAAGGGGGCTTTTTCGTGACGCGCGGCGCGCCGCGTCGCATCGCGCTGCGCGCGCCTCGCGCAGGTCGCGCGCATGCGCCCCGCGCGGCGGAAAAGGCGCTGGCGGCCGCCACGCGGCGCGCGCTAGGCTGCGCCAACGCCATCGTGTTCGGGGACCGGAATGAGCGCCAGCATGCGCAAGCGGCTGTACCACGTCGCCGCCGTGGTCCTGGGCACGCTCACCCTGATGTTCGCGCTCGAAGGCGTGCGGCCCGACGGGCATTCGCCGTGGCTCGGCCTGCTGCTGTTGCTGGCCGGCATGGCCGCCGCCGGCACCTGCGCGATCGCGGCCTGGCGCATCGACCTGGACGCGGCCGATCGGCGCCATGCGCAGGTACGCGAGGCCTTGCGCGACGGCGAAGTGCGCGGAGTCGGCGCCGACCCTGCGTGGACGCTGGCCGCGCTGGCCGCATTCGCGGCGTTGTGCGGCGGGCTGGCGTGGTCCGAGCTCGCGCGCGGCCGCATCGCCCTGGCGCTGATTCCCGGCGCGCTCGCCGCTGCGTTCGGAATCGGCGCGCTGTGGCGTTGGCGCGCGCGCGGCGCGCGAGGCGAACTGCGCATCGACGCCGCCGGCGTGCGCTCGCCGGACTTCGGCCTGATCGCCTGGGCCGATGTGGTCGGCCTGCGCCGCTACCGCATGCGGGTGCTGGACACCGACAGCGAAGGGCTGCAGCTGCTGGTGCGCGACCCCGCCCGCTACATCGCGCGCGTGCCGGCCTGGCGGCGTCGCTATTCGGGCCTGGACGGCGCCGGCCGCCGGTTCGCGCCGCTGCTGCTGCCGCTGGACCTGTACGGCATCGCGCCCGAACCGGCCTATGTCGCCGCGACGACGTTGCGCCGGCGCGTTGCCGCGCCGTTCGTGGACGGCTGGCAGCCGCAGATGGACGACACCGAGATCGATGAACTGCTGGCCGCTTCGCCCCCGCGCATCGCCGCGCCGGCCAACGACGGCCCGAACGCAGCGAACGACATCGCCAACGCGGCGGCCGACGACGCGCATCCGCAGCTGGCCGCGCTGCGGCGCCAGCTGCGCTACCGCGCGCGCGAACGGCGCTGGCGCGAGACCGCGCCGGTGCGCGCGGGCATCGCGCTCGCCGTGGCGCTCGGCTACGTCGTGCTGCGGGCCTGGAGCGAAGGCTTGCTCGGCTGACTCAGGCCGGGTTCGTCGCCGCCGCCAACCGGCGCGAGCGCAGCACGCCCTCGCTGGCGAACACCGCCAGCCCCGCCCAGATCAACGCGAAGCCGATCGCGCGCTGGGCGTCGAAGGCCTCGCGCAGCACCAGCCAGCCGATCAAGAACTGCAGCGTCGGCGCCACGTACTGGAGCAGGCCGATCGCGGTCAGCGACACCCGCCGCACCGCGTAGGCGAAGCCGATCAGCGGCAGCGCGGTCAACGCGCCGGCGATCACCAGCAGCGCGTCGATGCCCAGGCCCCAGCCGCCGAAGAAGCCGCCCATGCCCTGGGTTTCGCCCCAGGTCATCAGCGCCAGCGCCGCGGGGAACAGGTAGACGTTCTCCACGCCCAGGCCGGTCACCGCTTCCACCGCGACCAGCTTGCGCACCAGCCCGTACACCGCGAACGAGATCGCCAGCCCCAGCGCGATCAACGGCGGGCGGCCGTGCTGCAGGGTCAGCCACAGCACCCCGGCGAAGGCCAGCGCGATCGCCAGCCACTGCACCGTGCGCAGCCGCTCGCCGAGGAACAGCACGCCGAGCATCACGCTCACCAGCGGACCGATGAAGTAGCCCAGGCTGGTCTCGATCACGTGGCCGGCGTTGACCGCCCAGATGTACAGCCCCCAGTTGAACGCGATCAGGCAGCCGCTGACCGCGAGCATGCCGGCCTTGCGCGGCTCGCGCAGCACCTCGCGCAGCCACTGCCGGCCGTTCTTCCAGCACAGCCACGCGCTCACCAGCAGCGTGCTCCAGACGATGCGGTGGGCCACGATCATCAGCGAGGGCACCGAGTTGAGCAGGTGCCAGTACAGCGGCATCAGCCCCCACAGCACGAAGGACGCGACCGCGATCCACAACCCGCGGCGGTCGGTGCCGGTATTCATGTCGATTTCTCCAGTTCGCTCGCGGCGACGACGGCCGGCGCGGACGCGACCGCGGCCGCGACCGGCGCGGCCTTGGCCGCGCGCGCCTTGGCCAGGGTGATGATGACCACGCCGACCAGGATCACCGCCATGGCGCCCAGGTCGTGGGAGGTGAAACGTTCGCCCGCCAGCAGCGCGCCGAACAGTACCGCGATTGGCGGATTGACGTAGGCGTAGCTGGTCGCCAGCGCCGGACGCACGTGGTGCAGCAGCCAGATGTAGGCGGTGAAGCCGAAGATCGAGCCGGCGACCACCAGATACAGCAGCGCCGCGGTGGCGCCGAAGGTCGGCACCTGCACGATGCGCTCGCCGGTGACGGCGGCCGCGCCGAGCATCCACGCGCTGCCGGTCAGCATCTGCGCGCTGGCGGTCATGAACGGCGACGGCAGGTCGAGGTCGCGGCTCCAGATCGAGCCCCAGGCCCAGGCGATCGGCGCGACGATCAGGCACACCAGCCCGAGCGTGGACGCCGACAGCTTGCCGCCGGCGTTGAGCCAAACGACGCCCGCGAAACCCACCGCCAAGCCCGCCCATTCGATCTTCGACGGATGGCGCCCGCGCAGCATCGCGAACACGCCCGCGAACAGCGGCATCGACGCCACCGCGATCGCCGCCAGGCCCGAATCGACCTGGGTCTCGGCCAGGTTCACCAGGCCGTTGGACAGCAGCACCATGAAGATCGACAGCACCCACAGCGTGCGCCACTGCTTGCGCGTCGGCGCCGGCACGCCGCGCCTGCGCAGCACCACCCACATGATCGCGCCGGCCAGGAACATGCGCGCCGCGCCGAGCAGGAACGGCGGATAGCTCTCCAGGGCGAAGCGGATGCCGAGGTAGGTCGAGCCCCACAGCACGTAGACCGAAGCCAGGGCGAAGGCGACGGCCAGCGGGCCGGGAGCGCGCGGGTCGGACGGCGGGGCGGCGGGGGCGCTCATGCGGGTACTCGCGGGGGAGGGGCGAACGGAACGGGGAGAAAAGCGCGATAGCTTGACGCGCCTGCGGGCTAAACAGGAGCGAGAAAAACTTGAGTCAGCCTGTAGCCAATCTTGAGTCCGCGCGGCGACGGCTGCGTGTCGCGGCGCGGTCGCGTCCCTGCGCTGCGGTGCGGGCTCGCGTTTGCGGCGCCGCGCACCTGTCCCGGCGCGCAGCGCTGCGCCGACCAAGCAGCGCGGCTCGGCTTCGTTGCCGGCGCGCCGCGGCGCTGCATCCTCGCGGCGCCGGCGACGCGCGCGCGTTCCCGCGCGCCGCGCCTGCGTCCCGATGCCGCACCGCGCAGCGCCGCCGCACGGCGACGGCGCCCTACCCGCTCAGTCCAGCGCGAGCAGGCGCGACACGCTGGTGCGGCCGCTGCCGACCACGCGCCGGCGCGGATCGTCGTAGACGTCGATGACCTCGAAACCGGCCTTGCGCATCATCCCGGCCGATCCCTCGTTGTCCTCGTGGCGTTCGATGTAGATCTCGCGCAGCCCCATCGCGCGCATGCGCGCCACCGCCGCGGTCAGCAGCCGCGAGCCCAGGCCCTGGCCGCGGTGCGCGCGGTGCACCACCGCTTCGCCGACGTGGCCCTGCCAGGCGATCTCGCGCCCGGCCGGCTGGTAGCGATGGAACGCGTCGCTGGGCTCGAACGTGACCACCGCCACGATCGCGCCGTCGGCCACGGCGATCATCGCCTGGGTGCGCCCGCGCCGGATTCCTGCCAGATGCGTGGCCAGCTCGACCTCGGGCAGGTAGTTCCAGGGGTTGGGCCCGTGTTCGCGGATCAGCGCGAGGATCTCGCCGATCTGCTCGGGCGCGGCGGCTTGCGTCACGTACCGGGACATCCCGGGGGCGTCCGTTGTGGAGGGGCAGGGAGCGCGCGGCGGCACATAAAAATTCCTGAGGACCGATGCGCGAGAATAGCGTATCGATGTCAGTCAAATTGCGGTTGAATAATTGCCCGCGCCGACGCAAAAATCTTGCATGAATTCCGCCCCCCTGGTCCTCGACGAGTTCGACCACAAACTGCTCGAACTGCTGCAACAAGACGCCTCGGCGACCCTGAGCGAACTCGGCGACGCGATCGGCCTGTCGCCCAGCGCGGTGCAGCGGCGCATGACCCGCTACCGCCAGGAAGGCCTGATGCGCCAAGTCGCGGTGCTCGACCCGACCGCGCTCGGCAGCACCCTGGCCGCGGTGTGGGTGACCATGGAGCGCGAATCGGCCGAGGGCAACGCCACCTTCCACGCCCGCGTGCGCGCCGCGCCGGAGGTGCAGCAGTGCTACACCCTGGCCGGCGAGTGGGACTATCTGGTGATCCTGGCCACCACCGGCGTCGCCCACTGCCGCCAGGTGGTCGATCGGTTGTTCCTTGACGAAGGCAACGTCAAGCGCTACGACACCCACCTGGTGTTCGACGTGGTCAAGCACGGGTTGGAGCTGCCGACCCGCGATGCGCCGCGCGCGGCGCGCAAGCGGCGCGGCGGTGGGTGAGGTTGGGCGGATGCGTCGTGGCGATCTGAGCGGAAGGCGTCGGGCCTGAAGGCCCTCCCACAGCAGCCCCTTCAGAAGCAGCCCCTTCAGAAGCGGCACCTTCCGCAGCAACCTCAGCGAGCATTTGTGGGAGGGCCTTCAGGCCCGACGCTTTTCGCCCGGATCGCGACGTTCCGCCCCCGCCCCCTGTAGGAGCGGCGCGAGCCGCGATCGCGACATCCGGCTTGCGGCGCAAGATTGAAGTGTCGCGGTCGCGGCTCGCGCCGCTCCTGCAGTCGCTGCGTCCGACAACGCGGTGGGTTCAAGCCGCCCGCTCGCGCTGCAACAGCGTCTGCTTGAGCGGCAAGCCCCAGCGATACCCGCCCAGCGAACCGTCGCCGCGCACCACGCGATGGCAGGGCACCACCACCGCTACCTTGTTGCTCGCGCAGGCCTGCGCCACCGCGCGCGCGCCGCGCGGCGAGCCGATCTGCCGCGCCACCTCTTCGTAGCTGCGGGTCTGCCCCGGCGGGATCTTCATCAACGCATCCCAGACCTTTTTCTGGAACGCGGTGCCGATCAGGTCGACCGGCACCTCGCCCGCCCCGCCGCCGAGCGTGTCGGCCACCGCCTGCACGCGCGGCGCCAGGAACTCGTCGCGACCGGCGTCCACCCGCTCCAGCGCCGCGCGCGGGAACTCCTCGCGCAGCCGCGCTTCCAGCGCCGCCGCGTCGTCGCCGAGCTCGACCATGCAGATGCCGCGCGCGGTCGTCGCCACCAGCGCCAGGCCGAGCGCGGTGCGGGTCACGCTCCAGCGGATCTGCTCGCCGGCGCCGCCGGCGCGATAGCGCGCCGGGGTCATGCCCAGGCGCGCGGCGCCGGCCTCGTACACGCGCGAAGGCGAGCCGTAGCCGGCGTCGTAGAGCGCGGCGCTGACGTCGTTGCCCTCGCGCAGCGCGTTGCGCAGGCTGCCGAGCTTGCGCTGGGCCAGGTATTCGGCCGGGCTGAGCCCGAAGCGCGCGCTGAAGCGGCGCTGCAGGTGCGACGGGCTCAGGCCGACCGCGGCCGACAGTTCGGTCAGCGAGAGTTCGCCGCCGTCGAGCAACTGCCGGGCGCGTTCGAGCTTGTCGCCGGCCACGGCGTTGGACGAAGCGCCGGCCGCCGCCTGATCGGCGGCGCCGGGACCGGACTTGCGCGTGGGGGTTTTGGCGTTCATGGGGCAAGACTAGGCCGGCGCGCGCGGGGTCGCTATCCGCATCTTGCGTGGGTGGGTTTTTCGTCGCGAATGGCGCGGGCGGTCAAAGCGTTCTGCGCGGGACCGGAGCGGCGCGGTCGCGGCTTGCGCCGCTCCAACCAGAAGGAATGGTGAGCGCGTCCGCAGCCCCTGTAGGAGCGGCGCGAGCCGCGACCGCGATGCCTCGATCTTGCGCCGCAAGCCGAATGTCGCGGTCGCGGCTTGCGCCGCTCCTACAGGGATGCTGCAGGGTTTTCGTCGGCGCCAAAAAGAAAGCGCGCCGTTCGGCGCGCTTTCGGTGTCGCGGGCGAGCGCTCGGGCTCAGTCGGCCCAATGCCCCGGCCGGGTCGCGGTCGGCAGGACCTGCGCCGACAGCTGCCGGTCGGCGTTGAGCAGGCGCACCGCGTCGGCCAGGATCGAGGCCGATTCGCGCAGCAGCGGGTCCGGACGCTTGTCGGCGAGCTTCTCGCGCGCCGCGTCCTTGACGATGTCGCGCTCCGACGAGGCCAGGCCGTCGTCGTTGGCGTCGTCGGCCAGCGGGTCCAGGGCCAGGCCGAGCGTCTTGCGCTCTTCCTGGCGCTGCTTGCGCTTGGCGTCCTCGCGGTCGCGCTCGGCGCGGCGGTCGGCCTCGTTGAGCGAGATCCACTTCTTGGCCCGCTCCTCGCGGAACTGCGCCACGTCCTGCGACCACCACTGGAATTCCTTGTCGCCGGCGATGCGCGCGGTGTGCAGGCCTTCCAGCTTCGGCAGCAACGGCGCGAAGTTGCCGTAGCTGGTGTGCTGCACCGAGGCGATCTTGGTCCACGGCAGGGCGTTGTCGTAGGTGCTCTCGCCGTACTCGGTCGCGTCCACCGACACCGGGAAGGCGAGGTCGGGCACCACGCCCTTGTTCTGGGTCGAACCGCCGCTGACGCGGAAGAACTGGGCGATGGTCAGCTTGAGCTGGCCGAAGCGCGCGCCCTCGTTGGCCGGCCAGCGGTCGAGGTCGAGCATGTTCTGCACGGTGCCCTTGCCGAAGGTGGTCTCGCCGATGACCAGGCCGCGGCCGTAGTCCTGGATCGCACCGGCGAAGATCTCCGACGCCGAGGCCGAGCCGCGGTTGATCAGCACCGCCAGCGGACCTTCCCAGGCGATGCCGGTGTCGCTGTCGCTCTCGACGCTGACCCGGCCGCCGGCCTCGCGCACCTGCACCACCGGGCCGCGGTCGATGAACAGTCCGGTGAGCTCGATGGCTTCGTTGAGCGAACCGCCGCCGTTGTTGCGCAGGTCCAGGACCACGCCGTCGACCTTGTCGGCGCGCAGCTTGACCAGCAGCTTGGCCACGTCGCGGGTCGCCGAGGCGTAGTCGTTGGCGTTCTTGCGGCGGCCTTCGAAGTCCTGGTAGAAGCCCGGCAGCTTGATCACGCCGATGCGCTTGGCCGGACCGTCGCCGGCCGCGGGAATGTCGATGATTTCCGACTTGGCCGCCTGTTCCTCCAGGCGCACCTTGTCGCGCACCAGCACGATGCGGTTGGGCTTGCTGTCCTGGCCGGCCTCGGCCGGGATCACGTCCAGGCGCACCTTGCTGCCCTTGGGGCCGCGGATCTTGGCGACGACGTCGTCGATGCGCCAGCCGATCACGTCCTCCATCTGCCCGCTGTCGCCCTGGCCGACGCCGACGATGCGGTCGCCGGGCTTGACCAGGTTGCTGCGCGCGGCCGGGCCGCCCGGGATCACTTCGCGGATCGCGACCACGTCGTCCTGCTTCTGCAACTGCGCGCCGATGCCGTCGAGCGACAGCGACATGGTCATGTTGAAGTTGTCGGCCGACTTCGGCGTGAGGTAGTCGGTATGCGGGTCGATCGCGTTGGCGTAGCTGTTGACGAAGGTCTGGAACACGTCCTCGCCCTTGAGCTCGCCGATGCTCTTGCCCATGTTGGCGTAGCGCTTGTCGAGTGTCTTGGCGATGTCGTCGGACTTCTTCCCGGCCAGCTTCAGGCGCAGCCAGTCGTTGCGCACCGACTGCTTCCACAGCGCGTCGAGCGCGGCGGTGTCGCCGACCCAGGGCGCTTCCTTGCGGTCGTAGTCGTAGCGCTCGCTGCCGCTGAAGTCGAAGTTGCCGTTCTGCTTGAGCAGGCCGCGCGCATAGGCGACGCGTTCGTCGACGCGCTGGCGGTAGGTGGCGAAGATCGAATAGGCCGGGGTCAGGTCGCCGCTCTTGATCGCGTCGTCGAGCTTGGTCTTGAACGCGTCGAAGCGGCCGATGTCGGCGGCGGTGAAGAACTGCTTGTTCGGGTCGAGCGCTTCGAGGTAGCGCTTGTACATGTCGGCCGACAGCGCGTCGTCGAGCGCGCGCGGCCGGTAGGCGTAGCGGCTGTCGGACAGCAGGCCGTAGACCAGCTTGGCCGCGGTCGCCTGGTCGGCGGTGGGCGCGTTGGGCAGGGTCGAGACGGTGGCCGCGGCGGCGGCGCCGTCGGGCCGGGCCAGCAGCGCCAGCGGGGCGGTCAGCAGCAGGCCTGCGAACAGGGTCAGGGCACGCGTGTTCTTGGGAGTCATCGCGGAGTCTTCCCGGCTGGGGGAGCCGGATTTGTCGGGTGCTGCGGGAGGATGATGCGGCGTTGGACAAGCCCACAGTGCCGAAAGTTGCCGGCCCTGTCACGCGAGCCGGCGCAAATGCCTGTTGCAGGGGTGAATCCGGTTCAGATTGCCCGCCGGGCCGCGCCGCGTGACCGCGCGAAGCCAGGCGGGGCGCGGCATTGCGCCGGATC